>NZ_CAAAJC010000009.1 GCF_900640175.1 Legionella sp. W10-070
TTCAGCGTCGTGCCTACGGATTTAGAAATTTTGAAAACTATAGGTTAAGGGTTAAAGTTTTGTGTTCTTGATTAGTGCCCCCGGATTTGGGGAAGAGCCAAAAATCCATCCTGACTGCAATATTCCGTTCCTGCACTATCCTTTGTGCAAGCTCTCGACGAGCGGATGGCGTTGTTACTTTTTTTCGAGCACCTCTTTTAAAATTTCTGACTTTAAGCGCTCTTCAGCGTACATCTTCTTTAAGCGGCTATTCTCAGCCTCAAGCTCCTTTAGCCGCGCCATCATTGGGAGGATTACCGGAGCTCATCAGCTTTTTGACACCATTTTAAAATCGATACTAATGATATGTAATTCGATCCGGTATCATACGCCTTATGGGCAGAGCAACCTTTTTGAATTTTATCAGTAGCCAAAATTATCTCATCTTGAATATCTCTGCTATTTACTGAGGCCGCAATTATTGAACTATAAGGTATAAAAAACACGAGGCTAATCACTAATCTCCAAATTCCATTTTTAAACAAGACCCAATAAACCCTTGCAGATACTGATGCCGTTGTGCGGAATCGAACCGCAGACCTATTGATTACGAATCAATTGCTCTACCGACTGAGCTACAACGGCAATAGGGCTTATTATACTTGTAGAGGTTTAGGGTGCAACCTCTTTGTGAGACTGCAAATTCATTTTTGATTTAGGCTAAGTATAACACCCAGAGTCCAATCACTGCCTTGATTAGAGGGCATTAGGTTGATAGGCTCTTGAGGTTGAAGACCGTAGCCGTCCACCATCAGAGCATAGTAATAAGAAGGGAACAGGCAATAACCATAGAGGTAGTCGTCTGTGGGATATTGATCACTGAGTGTAGACCATTGTTGGTGGCATACTTGAGAGTCAGCTTTTTCCAATAAGGCTTGATTGGTAAATTGACTGCCAAACTGAAAGGGCTTGCTGTGAGCAAGTTCGGCCATACCGCCTAATACGAACCAGTTTTTAACCTGGTTATCAACTAAGGCGGGTTGTACCGTTTGATTGACCCGATGTACAGCATTCATTAAAGCAGACACATCGCTTTCACAAGTATAGGCATCTCCAGCTGCGTTATGTCCTGTAGGTAATTCATAATTGTCTGCAAAACAGGTACTCTCATCAAGAAATTGGTGGGTCACTTCTGTCTGTCCAAGCCCCAGGAAACTATGGATAAATACCGTCATATGACGTCCATAGATATCAAGTTGCTGAATATCTTGATTACTAATGCCTGCAGTATTTTGCACTGGAAAAACAATCTGTACAGAAGCCCCTCCCATATCCATCACCCCAGAGAGTTCTTTTTTAGAGTCGAAGGCACCCAATTGGTAGTTTACTGCAAGCCAGCCAAACAAACCTTCCTCGCTGCCAGTTATTGTTTTTGCTTTTTGCAACTGCCAGCCTGATTGATTAGCAAACCACTGTTGTAAAGCAGAATAAAGCTGTTGTTGCTTAGGTTGTGGTAACAGGCGCATACCGGCCGTTGCATAAAAATAAACAGCCAGGTTATTTTCAGGTGCTCCTGCAAACAAGGTCGTCAGATAAGTATTAACAGTGGCCTGATTTGATTCTATTGTCGCAAAACCAGGCTTAATTTTTTTTGACCATAATTCATGGATATTAATGGGATTTTTGTGTTTATCCTGATCGTAAGTATAAATATGCAAGCGTGAACCGGTGCTTCCAGCATCCACTACAGCAATACATTGGTGTTGCTGACAATTATTATCTGCAGCATCTACTGGAAAAACTGTAAATAAGGTAATGAATGAAACAAAAAAGGCAAGAACACGCATCATAGTTAATAGCCTATTGTAGAAGATAGGATGGATGCTACATTATGTATATTTTGTTGTCAATGAGAATTGTAATGGTTCAATTTTAGCCGTTTTATCGGCCTTTCTTGTAACAGGCAGGAAAAATATTGCCATCATCAGTCCCAAGTTCCACAGTAACCATACCACAATCTATCGTGTTAAAAATTTTTATTTTTCGCTCGTTCAGGGTTTGCAATGTTTCTTTATGGGGAAAATGATAGCGATTATCAAATCCTGCAGAAATTACTGCAAATCTGGGTGCAACCTGTTCTATAAAAGAATAAGAAGAAGATGTTTTGCTGCCATGATGAGGGATTACCAGAAAATCAGAAGCCAATCGTTCCCGATAATGGGCTATCAAGTACTCCTCAGCGGATTTTTCAATATCGCCGGTTAGTAAAATTTTCCCTCCCTTATTACTAATTTGCAAGATGCAGGAATTATTATTTTTATTTTTAAATGTTTTGTTAATTGCCAAAAACTGAAAGGATACCCCATCCCATTGCCAGGCGGGATAATGATGGCAATTTTTACCCCGATGATAAAAAGCCACATTATTCACTACCAGCTCACCAATATCATATTTCTCCTCCAAGGAGGCAAGCCCCCCCCGATGATCCAGATCCGGATGACTGATAATTACCTTATCAAGTTTTCCTATCCCTAATGTATGGAGAAAAGGAATAATGGCCAGTTTTCCCATGTCCCCACCTTGATAGAACTTCACACCTGTATCATAAATCAACTGATGCTTGGCAGTCCTTACCACCACAGCAAGCCCCTGTCCTACATCCAGGATATTAATTACTGCCTCATTATTTTTTATTTTGGGATGACCGGGAAAAAAGGCTGCGGTTATCAAGATAAGGATCGCAGGAAAAATAGCTTTAACAGGAAAAAAAAGAATAAGCCACATCGCCAACATAATGGCTAGCGGTGCCAGAAAGCGGGTGAATGTGAAATTCAAATTAAAGAAAGAAAATGAATCAATGAAATTCAAGTAATATAACAATGCATCTATCGACCAGTTAACTGGCACTAATAGTAAATGATTATCCCAATATTGAACTAAAAAAAGACTGACCAAAGCTAATGGAACAATAACAAAGCCAACCCAGGGAATAGCCAGTAAATTGGCTATTAAACCATTCACAGCACCATAAGAAAACCAATACAAGGTCAGAGGCATCAACCCAAAAAGACAAGCCACTTGCAGGCAAATGGTTTTTTTAAATCCTTTCCATGAAACCCTCTGGTTGAATAAAATCAGAATGGCTACAGCCAGAAAAGACAAATAAAACCCAGGCAACAAAATTGCATGCGGTTCAAAAAGAAGAACCGCGAGCAGAGAATAGCGCCAGGCTTGCCATGCAGTGAAACGATAACCAAGAAAATTTTTTAGCAGTAAGAAAAAACAGGCAACCAATGATCGTTGTGCAGGAACAGCAAATCCAGCAAGCAAAGCGTAGAAAAAAGCCATTATCAAACTAATAATACTAGCTGCCTGCGCTGCCGGGCAGTGAAGGCATAGCCTGCTGCTGCGCGACCATAACCATCTCATCAGCAAGAAGCTTAATCCTGCAACCAAGCCGATGTGGGCACCGGATATAACCATTAAATGGGTTGTCCCTGTTCGACGAAACAAATCCCATTGTTCTTTCGCCATATGTGTAGTTAAACCTAGCGTCAATGCCTCCATTACCCCCAAGGCTTGAGAAGAAGGGATTAATTTAACCAAAGATGAGGCCAGATTTTCGCGTAAACCCAACAAACTTTTCGAGTGATTCTCACCGGAAGCAAGTTTGGTTGCTTCTCGTTTGGTATATCCAGTCCAGGCAATATGACGCGCACTGAGCCAATTGACATAATCAAAACCACCAGGATTGGCTAAGTTGGCAGGCCTTTTTAATTTCACCTGCAAGCGCCATAAATCACCCAATTTAAATTGAGGACAATGCTTGTAACAAGCAAGCATTGCGGTGGCTTTTACCGGCTTACCATTGAAGTAAGTTACTGCAAACTGGAATTGCGATTTAACGGAAGTTACTGTGGGGATGGAGACTACCTTGCCTTCTATAAACGCTTTCTGAATAACCGGCATATCCGGGATGCCTTCATCAGACACCCACCACTGATGCGCTGTTCCCCAAATAGCGGCGGCAGCAAACCAGACAACGATTTGCCATCGAGGTGACAGGATCAGGCAAACCATCACAAAACTCAATGCATAAAAAGATTGAGCATAGACAAATGCTATCCCTGCAAAAAAGCAAAGAATTTCCATATTATTCAGTTGGACTTATTGTAAGGAACTTACTTTATAGTAAGTTATAGGAAGAGGCAATCGATCCAGGACAAACCGCTTCACTGTCTTCAATAGACCTGACAGGGAAATTATAAAAACACTAGCAATATCAAAAAGATTCCAATAGGATAAGATTAGTTTTCGGTGAAAGGGATATTCTCCATGATTATTTCTGCTTTAAATGAAAGCGACAAAGATACCCGTGTCGCTATTACACCCAGCGCGGTGAAAAATTACTCAAAAATGGGCTTTGAAATTCATTTTGAAACCAATGCAGGCAAGGCATCCGGTTTTAGTGATACAGATTATCAACAAGCTGGTGCAACAGTTGTCAATAATCGTAAAGCGTTACTAAAAGCAACCAATATCCTTGTTTGCGTCAATGAGCCTTCTCCCAAAGAATTGCAAGGCCTTTCTTCACAGGCGTTGATTATAGGCCATATTGACAACGAACCAGAAAGTGATTTGTTAACATGGGGATGTAAAGAAAAAATCAGCATTTTTTCCATGAACTTAATCCCGCGTATCAGCCGCGCACAAAGTATGGATAGCTTATCATCTCAAGCCAATCTTGCAGGCTATCGTGCGGTATTAGAAGGAGTGGTTCATTTTAAACGGGCTATTCCCATGATGATGACTGCCGCAGGTATGATCCATCCAGCCAAAATACTTATCCTCGGGGCGGGGGTCGCCGGATTGCAGGCTATTGCTACGGCCAAGCGCTTGGGGGCTGTAGTTTATGCATTTGATGTGCGTAGAGCAGCTAAAGAGCAGGTGGAAAGCTTGGGCGCTGAATTTATTGAAGTCAGTGAGGAGCATGATAGTGAAACCAGTGGGGGCTATGCTGGAGAAACAAGTGAAGAATATAAGCGCTTGCAAGCTGAGTTAATTGACCAATACGCCAAGCAATCTGATATCATTATTAGTACCGCTTTAATTCCAGGTAAAAAAGCGCCTGTTCTGCTATTCAAAAAAACAGTAGAAGAAATGAAACCGGGTTCAGTCATTGTAGATTTAGCTACTGCCCGCGGCGGTAACTGCGAATTAAGTCAACAAGATAAAGTCCTGAAACACGACGAAATTACATTAATCGGCTATAGTAATCTGGCTGGTTTAGTACCTGCAACAGCCAGTGAGTTGTACGCAACCAACCTGATTAATTTAATGCGCCATCTTGCCCCCTCTCCTCCAGAATTGGTTTTTAATGAAGAAGATGAAATTATTAAGCAAGCCATGCTCTGTCATCAGGGCAGTTACCTCCCTTTCCAACTGGTTAAAGGAAACATAGAAAATGCCTGATATTAATACACTAAGCAATCCCTATGTAGCAATTCTGACTATTTTTGTTCTAGCCTGTTTTGTCGGCTATTATGTTGTATGGAAAGTAACCCCTGCCCTGCACACCCCCCTAATGTCAGTTACTAATGCTATCTCCAGTATTATTATTCTCGGTGCATTAATTGCTGCCGGAAGTAAGCTGACAGGAACAATAACCTTTCTTGGTGGCATCGGTGTTTTTATTACTGCCATTAATATTTTTGGCGGCTTTGTGGTAACCCAACGCATGTTACGTATGTATAAAAAATAATGTCTACAGGATGAGCACTCATGACTTCTTTGTTTCCATTTTTATACCTGATCGCTGCTGTATGCTTTATTTTAGCGCTTAAAGGACTGGCAAGCCCGACTACGGCAAGGCGCGGTAACTTGCTGGGTATTACCGGAATGGCGATTGCTGTTGTTTCTACAATGATGATGCCGTCTATTGAGCACCACTGGCTGTTAATAGGTCTTATTATAGCAGGCGGCATTATCGGTACCATTATTGCCCTGAAAATCAATATGACTGCAATACCGCAACTCGTCGCCGGGTTCCACTCGCTGGTGGGTTTGGCTGCTGTTCTGGTTGCTTTTTGTGCTTACCTTTCTCCTGATTCTTTTCAAATTGGTGAGCCTGGAGCAATAAAAAAAGCCAGCTTAATTGAAATGAGTCTCGGGCTTATCATTGGTGCAATTACCTTTTCAGGCTCGGTTATTGCCTTTTTAAAATTACAGGGATTAATGTCAGGGCAGCCTGTCCGCTACCCGGGGCAAAAACTGGTTAATTTACTCATCGGGCTTTCTATTCTTGGTTTGCTTGTTCATTTTGTCATTGGCCAATCTCTGCCGATTTTTAGCATCATAGCCTTTCTTTCTTTTTTAATCGGTTTTTTACTTATTATTCCGATTGGTGGAGCTGACATGCCTGTAGTAATTTCCATGCTGAACTCCTATTCTGGATGGGCTGCAGCGGGTATTGGCTTTACTTTAAGTAATCATCTATTAGTAATCACCGGGGCACTGGTCGGTGCGAGCGGGGCAATTTTAAGTTATATCATGTGTGTAGGGATGAACCGCTCCATTATTAATGTCATTTTTGGTGGTCTGAAAGGAGGAGATGCAAATGCATCTGCTCGTATTGAAAATCAACAAATCCATCAGGCTAACGGTGAAGACGCTGCGTTTTTACTGAGTAATGCCAAAGATGTCATTTTTATTCCCGGCTACGGAATGGCCGTGGCTCATGCCCAGCATGCTGTAAAGGAACTGGTCGATTCTTTGGAAGCTCGCTCCATACGTGTACGCTTTGCCATCCATCCTGTTGCTGGCCGTATGCCAGGCCATATGAATGTGCTTTTAGCCGAAGCGAATATTCCCTATGATCGGGTTTTTGAACAAAGTGAGATTAACCGCGATTTTGCCACCTGCGATGTTGCTTTTGTTATCGGCGCTAACGACATCACAAATCCTGCCGCCAAAACTGATCCTAATTCACCCATCTATGGTATGCCAGTACTGGAAGTAGAAAAGGCCAGAACCGTTTTGTTTGTAAAACGAAGCCTGTCCCCTGGCTATGCTGGCGTTGAGAATGATTTATTTTATCGGGATAACACCTATATGCTTTTTGGTGATGCAAAAACAATGACTGAATCCATTGCCAAAGCCCTTGCCGACATTTAATCATCATTGTTGACAATTGGACCCAGAGCCTACGTTCCGCGCTTTATGCGCGGAATCTAGTCTCAAACCTTGTCAAGAGGATGGTTAGTTTCGTGTGGCTTGCATAGATCCCGCGCATAAAGCGCGGGAAGTGAGCAGTTTAAGTTGAAATATCAGCAGACTCTAATAAATAACCTGACAATAAATTTTATTATTTTTCATTACCTTCTGATTTGCCATAACCGTAAAATAAAGGTATCTTAATTTCTTTTTAGAAGGGAGATTTGTATGTTTAGAAAATTGGGTTATGGCCTGTTATGTGCTGGCTCTTTACTCAGCACTAACGCTTTAGCGATTAATCATGACTTTAGACCTGGCATAAGCATTGAGTACGAATTACCGCCAAATGATCCGCAAGAATTTACCAATTCCTGGTTTTGGACAATTACCTCAACTTGCACGGTTCGTACACGAGATAATAGCGATGAAATCTTCATCGAAGTGCTTAAGAAATCAGGAAAGATTAATGGACAACCATTATCTCAAGGCGATACATTGTCAATGATTGTTCATAATGGCGAAAAATTTGTTATTACAGCTGATTCAGGAGGCAAGGTTAAACTAACTAATCGAGGCTTAAGCACCATCGTTGCAAGCTGCTCAACCTAAGGCAAATTCTCTGTTATCCAAGCCTCCCCGCGGCATCGACCGCGGGATCCCTGAAAGGTATTAAGGGCATCGATATAGCCTATAGTAACTTGAAACCCTAAATACTTAATTTAATATTAGGCTCTGTTGACAATTAGAGCCAGAGCCTACGTTCCGCGCTTTATGCGCGGAATCTATTCTCAAACCTTGGCAAGAGGATGTTTAGTTTCGTGTAATTTGCGTGGATCCCACGCATAAAACGCGGGAAGTAAGCAGCTTAGGGTGAAATGCCGACAGACTCTAATGCTCACGTGTTGCCGTAAACTGAATGCCAGGGTAGCGCTCCTGTGCCATAGTCAAGTTTACTTTTGTTGGTGCCAAATACATCAATGAATCACTACCATCCAATGCCAAATAATCGTAAGCTTTATTGCGAAACTCAGTCATCGCCTTATCATCTTCTGCATAAACCCAACGCGCGCAACTGATACTAACTGCTTCATAAATACAATCTACTTTATATTCATGTTTTAATCGATGGGCCACCACATCGAATTGCAGCACCCCCACCGCACCTAATATCAATTGATTACTATTTAACGGACGAAATACTTGTGTGGCTCCTTCTTCGGAAAGCTCAATTAATCCCTTCAACAGGGCCTTGCTCTTTAGCGGATCTTTCAAACGCACCAAGCGAAAAAGCTCAGGGGCAAAATTAGGGATACCAGTAAACTTTAACGTCTCACCCTGAGTAAACGTATCGCCAATTTGAATAGTTCCATGATTATGCAAACCGATGATATCACCAGCCATGGCTATTTCAGCATGAGCGCGATCGCCGGCCATGAAAGTCAACGCATTGGCAATTTGAACCTCCTTGCCAAGCCTTAAGTGCGTTAACTTCATGCCTCGCTTGAAACTGCCCGAACAAATCCTTAAAAAAGCAATCCGATCACGATGCTTAGGATCCATATTAGCCTGAATTTTAAACACAAAACCAGTAAACGAGGCTTCCTCTGGTTTAACACAACGCTCCACAGCTGCTCGAGCTAACGGTCCCGGAGCGTACTTGGCAAAATCATCCAGAAGTTCCTTAATTCCGAAGTTATTAATTGCTGAGCCAAAATAAACCGGTGTTAATTTACCTGAAAGATAATCATCCACATTAAATTCATGGGAAGCGCCTTTAACCAATTCGATTTCGTCACGCAACTCCTGGGCGATATCTCCCAATAACTCATCCAGTTGAGGATTATCCAACCCCTTGATTTGTAAAGCATCCTGTTTTTGTGTGTTTTTTCCTGGCTGGTATAAGTAAACAGTATCCTGATAAAGATGATAGATGCCCTTAAAGCGTTTACCCATCCCAACAGGCCAGGTTACTGGCGCACACTGAATTCCAAGCACAGTTTCCACTTCATCAAGCAAGCTGATTGGCTCTCTACCCTCACGATCCAGTTTATTAATAAACGTCATGATAGGCGTATCGCGCAAACGACAAACCTCCATTAGTTTAATGGTTCGTTCTTCAACGCCTTTTGCAACGTCAATAACCATCAATGCCGAATCAACAGCAGTCAGAGTACGGTAAGTATCCTCAGAAAAATCTTCATGCCCCGGGGTATCCAGCAAATTCATTACATGATCATTATGAATGAACTGCATGACTGAGGTAGTAATGGAAATTCCTCTCTCTTTTTCCATTTCCATCCAGTCAGAAGTAGCATGCCGTTCAGCCTTTCGTCCTTTGACAGTGCCCGCAAGCTGAATTGCACCTCCAAATAATAACAATTTTTCAGTAACTGTTGTTTTACCCGCATCCGGGTGAGAAATAATTGCAAAGGTTCGCCTCTTGGCGAAATCCTGGTAAAAATCTGACATAAGTAACCTGCTAGTACCTAAAGTACAGTTAGGAGTAATAAAAATGGTAATTTTAAAAGGTTAAGATAAATAAATCAAAACAATGCATCGGGAAAAAATGATACGTTGATTATATATTAACACTGAAGATTATAATTCATTTATGGTTGCAGCGTTCTCGTAATCGCATCTATTTTCTGTTTATATAGCGTTTCTTTTTTAAAAAATCTGCGGTACAACGGCTTTAAACCCCCGGTTAAAACATCAGTACATTTTTGGTTAAACTCCCGCTCTTTCCACTTGGTTTCATTGTCGTTACAATATTTGATTATTATCTCTATTTTATCTTTATCTTCCGGCTCAAACAGGATCTTTTCTTTTATTTGTGCTTCCAGGGAAACAATTGCCCCGTACCTGTGCATCAACTTTAATTGTTTGGTATTCGGATCAGTGAGTAAAACCAGCTCATCTTCATTCGTTAAGATTATCCCTGCTTTTTCAAGTTTGGACAGTAAATGTAATTTAAATTCACTCACAATTTCTTTCAGCACCCTGGTTTGAATTCTACTTTCAAGCAGAGCACAGGAAAAATTAATTTTTGTCGCACTCAGTTGTTGCTTTAACCGATTAATATCACTTTCAAAATTTGAAAAAATCCTTTCCTCCATTGCTTCTATTTTCTTTAGCAACTCCATCTTGCTCAATGGACTCATCATGGCTTTAAGCCATTTCTCTGCCTCCTTAACATGCTGCTCTATAAGTTTTGAAAAAGCGGAATCATCCTTTAGAAAATCTTTAAGTTGCCGGTCATTTTCTATGGTTACTGATCTGATCGTTCTTTCAAACGTCTGATCTTCCTTAATAACTAACACCATACTCACCAGAGAAAGGAGGGTCATTAGCATATACTCTTCCTCACCTTGGGTGAGCTCATCATGATAAAAAATATAGTTATATAAAAAATTAATTGCACTCATATCAGACTCATCGAGATCTGTTTGGCTTAATTCATAAACACCTAGTGGAATTAATTCATCAGCACCAATCTGAGATTTAATCCTTGTATATTTACTGTTTATAAAGATTGCCAGCTCCAATGCTCTAAGGTAATGTCCACTTCTTAACGCATCCACGAAATCTTGTGCCTGATTCATCTATGACATCCTCCTTGATGAATATCGATAGTTTAAACGCCTGACAATCATTAAAAATAAGATACTGACGAAACTAACACACTGAATTTCCCGCATCAATGTTATCTCTTATTTAATAGTTGTTTTATCTGAACATGCAGTTGAATCACTAAAATTATCAGCCAGCCCGTAAACAAAACAAGGCGGCCTGTCGCAAAAGGTGGAATAAATTCATCAAAGAATACTATTCATGAAAGTTAATAAAGGGCTCTCACTTCTTCAAGTACTTGTGTGAGATTAGTCAAAACTAATTCATGTTAACAGGTTATTTTTTTAACTTAAAAATAATATCATGAGAGTCCTGATCATTCTGCTCGTAAATTTATATTTTCTAAGGTAAATAATGTTTACATACGTAGAAAGTTGAGCGATTTCTGCACACTTGCAGAACCTCTCAATATCTAGCTGTAGGTGTTGAGTCATCCTTCTTTGCAGCCGCTTTTACATCATTGGGAGCTTCGTTTGTGAGTGACCCATCCCGATTCATCCACCCTAAACTAACACAAACCTGCCTACTTCGGTTATTACTTGTCTGTGCATGCTTAATAATCTCTGATAGGTCTTGATAGTAGTTAACATTTGTTCGACGAAACATTCCAACAAGACACACGCTTTTCTCTTCCATCAACAACGCCTGATGTGCTGTTATAAATTGTATTTTTGAGTCAGAAGCCTTTAAATTAGCGACACTATTAAGTACTTGTACAAAAAATTCTTCACGAACATTTTCTCTTTTTGCATCAGTTTCAATAACCTTAAGATTAAAATGAGATGAAAGCTCCTGAATGTCTTTCGAAGAGAGTTGTCTTTTTTCGCTATCAGTTTTAGTAATAACTATTATTGGAACCCCTCCCCTATTTGAAGTCTTTTTTATGCGATTATGCGCTTGTTTTATCGCATCTCTCGCATGCTCAATGCTTTCTTCAGCACTTACGCATATTAAGACTTTTTTGTTTCCAGAAAACTTACCTTGATTATCGGCAAAGCGTTCAAATCCCTCTCTGTCATGATACTCTAGAGAAATATTTTCTTGTGAAAAGTTAGTTACACATTGATTTCCCATCTCAATAAGCGACAGATATGACGTAGTAAACTCATTTCCATGCAAACGATTTATAAGTGACTTTTTTCCTGAATTGGGCTGACCATATAATATGAAGCTTTTTGCCATCACTAATATCCTCAAAATTAAATAACTCAATAATAACGTAAAAATATTAAGTACATATTAAATATTAAATTAATAGTGCGAACTACAAAAAAAACCAGGAGCATGCGTGTAAAACAATCTAATCTGGCCTTGTTCCATGGAAGTTTTCACCTAATATCCTCTTCAACTCGCTGATTTTATTCATATAATCCTCTTTTTTGGCGAAAGGAATTATATAAAATGACTTAAAAATCAGCGAGTTATTTCTTGTTTTTTCATTCTTCTGTCAAATTTGTCCTCTGCAAAAGGCAAAGTGATCCACTGAACTGAGGTTTAATAATACCTTAATTTTTAAGTGCTAATATTTATTTCATATTGTCTATTAAAAATCAATTTGCCTCTCAGGAGTATGGATAAATGTATAAAATACATGCTGATTTTGTTAAAAAAAATCTTATTGTAGATATTCAAGCTGATCTGCTATCGGTGTGGCTAGAAATGAAAGAAGGTGAGATTGAGAAAGAAAGCCAAAGACGGATAAAACAGGCTTATATAGATGCAACCGAGGGTTTTAGGTGCAGCAAAACAGATCCCGATGCTACAGAATTATATCCAGGCATCTATGTTAATAAAACCAAATATAGAAACTGGGGAATCAGTAGCTACAGAATTGAGCTTGCGGTTAAAGAAGAATTTAAAAACACTTTCGTTAAAGTGCATTGGGAGAATCCTGAAAATGGACTTAAAACGCTCTTCGCCCGGCAAATTGATCATTTTTCTCCTGAGACAATCCTTGCGGACTTCATCAAAAGGCATCCCTGGCTGGAATGCGAATTAAATATAAATAATGGGTTTCAGGGTTCAATAACCTATGATTTTTTATATCATCTGCTTGCTGATTGCCTGCTTTCTCAAATGACACAACCAAAGCTTTCTTCATGGGGGGCAATCAGTGAGCAGCAGCTTGTTAAAAGAAAATTGGAGTGGAAGGACATTGACCCTGATTGGCTGAAAAGAACGATTGAAGGATATCCACTTTCCAAAGTAAATGATTTTTATGTACATGATCCTCGCCAACATCATCTCAGTTTTTTAACATCGAAAAAAAGCCCAGAACAGCCATCTTGGCTAAATTATCCATTAACTCGTATCGATTTGTTCCGCTATCTTGCCGTTAGCTTTTATAATGATATGCGTGCAGTAGAACAGGGTGGGATTCATTGTACAAAAATTGTCCCAATGGGTGTCCATGAACTGCAGCATCTTTCCCACGCCCAGTTAACGTATTTTGAAACTTTATTGTTGAATATTGGCTCCGAGGATGCACCCCTCTGGGTTCTTGCGCATAAACATAATAATCAATGGACGGTTTATCATCCAGAATTTATTCCTACTCAGGATTTAGTAAAAGATCTGGAAAAGTATTTACCGAACGTTAGTACAGTCCAGATAGATTACCAGGATAATACCGCTTTAAATGACATCTCAAAGCTTGATAATAATGCTCAATGGCATGCGGTATTGCTTGGGCGGATTCTGCCTTGGTGCCGTTCCTCACAGGGTGAATCTTTAACCCAATATCGTGAAAAAGTGCCTGTTTCCTTAATGCTTCATTCCATCCTGGAGAAATGCTTAACAACCAGTTTCAGTCAAAATGAAATAAAAAATTTAAAACGGGCTTTTATTCAGCGTAAACCATTTTCTAACGAGGAATTGCGGAAATTATATCCTTATTCTCATAGAAATCGTCGCGTTTTATTACAGGAAAATCATCATTCAGCACTGGAAAGCACTCTGAGCGCCGATAGTTCACTCGCCGCTTTTGATAAAAAAATATTTTCGATTTCAAACGCGAGGGATACCTTAAGCATCAATAAGGATGAAGTCGAAGCCTCTGAACTTATTAACGCCCTGAATCTCGTTTATCATAACCCTTCTATTTCCCGTTTAAAGTTACCGAAAGTAAGCAATTCAAATGCGCTAATAAGAGAATTATTTACCCACGATTTTAATCTGCAAACTGTACAAACGGATACACGCATTTACCGATTATATCCGGATTCATTCCAATACCCTATGGAATGTGCTGCACGAAATCGTTTTCTTGCTGAAATGAGAAAAGACGCATTGGAAAATGCAAAGGAAGATACCCATATGCGAAGCCTGCTATGGGATTTGGCAGGACAATCCATGGTTAATTTTTTTCAACAAAATGGAAAAGACATTGATTTGGATTTTATAAATAAACTGGGTGAGCTTAATCCTTCATGGGGTCAAAATTTCTGTGATCATCAAGATAAAAATAAATTTCCTGCTCTCATGTGGCAGTTTGCCCAAATGGCTCAAATGGGAACAACAGGACTGGATCAGATGTTTGAGTATTTGCAGCATACTTATGCTGATAAATGGAATGTCTTAGATAAGGAACCTGCGCCTGATTTACCTGCAGTTTTTGATCTCACCAGTAATATTTTCATAAAACCTAAAGATTTTCTTAATCATTTAAATTGGAAAATTCAAGCATTTGATCAGAAAGAAAAAGGCTGTTCACCCTTATTTAAACAGTTGTCACTAATATTACCGCAGCCTCTGGATGGAAATGCTCAGCAGGCATTGATAGATCTCATTAAAACGTTGAATGAACGCAAAAAAGCATTGTCCCAAGAGTGTAGTGAAATTGTACTTTATAATCTGGACATTCGTTGGGAAAAGGAGAACTTAAACTTACTTAATCATCTCCAGTCAATGGCTGACAAACAAAACCTGCAGGTTTTAATTCGTGTTCCTGCCTGGGACAGGGAAGCTTATCTGGACGAAAATCACCGTTCTCTGAAAAGTCATTATACCAAGCTGCAAAACAAAATATTGGATAATCAACGCAACACAACACATCACGCTTTACAACAAAACACACAAAACATTTATGCCTGTGCCGATGGCGTATTGAAACCTGAGGTCATTTTTGATGACAAACTGGCGCAAAAACCGCAACCCTGGCATGGAGAAAACGTTACTTATCCTTTGACATCGCAAACGCCAGGTATCCAACAACAGTTACAGCAACAGGTTGAACAAGAGTTTGAGGCTGAACAGGAACAACAGCAGGAGCAGGAACAAGAGCAGGAACAAGAGCAGGAAATTATTAATTACAATGAAGATGAAGATGCACTGATTAACCGTTTTAATATTGATGAGCGGTGTAAAAATCAGTGGGATTCGATTGATGAAAACATCAAACAAAAATCGGGTTGGGAACAACAGCATTTAAAACAATTGTTTTCCATCTGGGTTGGAAGTAGACAGAATGCTCAGCAAGTTATCGAAAAAATTGAACCGGCTGCCGTAGAAAAATTAATGCAGCATGCCAACAAGTTTCGCCTGGGCATCTCAAAAGAAAACCTTCCTCCAGGATTTTATCTGGCATATTCACGTCGAAATAAGGGTTTGATCCTTTGTTTTTCTGATAAGAAAGAAAAAGAAGACTTAAGAAAGCGTGCCGCACAAACCATAAAACAACGTAACCCTTTTACTGTTGAGCTTTATGAGCCAAGAAAACCCGCTGAGTTTCGCGGTGATTTCCGTCAATTTGTTGCCCTGACTCAAGAGCATGATCGAAATATGCTGCAAGCTTTATGGCGTTTTTTAGCGACGGAAGATAAGGATGAAGTGCGCTATGAAAACGCCAAACGCTGCTTAAAAGAGTTTTCCGAGGATGAATTAGAGAATAAAGATGCCTCTATAATCATGCAAAATGTGACCGTTTTTGGTTCACCTAATAAAGCGGCTGTTTATGACGACTGTTTAAATGTTCTACGGCAATGGGCAAAGAGAAAACATTTACAGGAAAAGCTCCAGGATTTATTGTTTTCACCGGAAAGTGATTTGGTGTTAACCGAGACCAATCTTAAAGGGCTTGGCCAATTGTTTTACCAATATGATGTGGAAAAACCCGATAACGGTACGGAGCATTGGCTTTTTATCTGTAAACAAATGTATAAAGCGTTCGGGAGAGAGCATTTTGCCATCTGGAAAAAACGACTTCTGGACCCATCGCAAAATTGGTCGGAATGTCTTGATAAGGAAGAAGTCGATGCCATTGCTTTAAGTATTGCCACTTTAAAGAATCAGGCTGAGTATCAGTCAGTCTGGTGGAAAATGGTGGATGCCCATGGCGCGGCCACAGGCCACATGCGCTATGCGAAGCTATGGTATGCTTATCAAAAACTGATTCGCTATATTGAAGATAAAAATTTACATATCAATTTACAGGCTCTGGATGAATACCTTTCCAATACAAAGGATTTTAATGCCAACGTGTTTCTTGACCGTTTGTACTATGTCTTAAAAAATACAACGGGGCAGTTAAACAGCGATCAACTTCAACAGAATATCCTGAATCATATTGATAAAATCGACTGGCGTCACAATGGATTATATTATGCTAGCCGTTATGAGGCTTATCCTTATTGGCAAGAAGAATTGAGGTTAACCGAATTCACCCCCACGCTTGAACAACCGCAGCCCAGCTATGTAGCAAACTGGGATAATTTGGGTAATCCGCTCCAATTAAAGACTGAACATGCACTTCGTTTTGCAGCGCAGCGTTTGCAATTGAGTATCGATGATTTTAAACAGTACAGAGACATGCTTTCCGGTGAAGCAGTCAAAGCAGATAAAGACGGATTAACTCTGCGTTTGTGGAACACTTGTCTGGCTTTAGGGAAAGATAAACTGAGTGATTTTGATGCTCATCAGCTAAAGGAGATATTTACCCGTTTAGCTGATGTCAATCCGCGCTGGTTGGCCTGGCTCAATGAACATGTATTTCTTGATGGCGAATTATTGACTAACAGTTTTCAAATGCATTTTGCCGATATTCCGGTGTTCTTAAATGTACTCGACAAGCTTGGCATGGAGAAAATACTTAATAGTAATGGTTTACGTTTAAATCAAAAAATTGCCTTTATCAATGCCTGTGGCCGTGCATTGCAATGTTTTGCCGGCAAAAATCAGGAAGAAAGCCTGACTCGACTATTAGAGATTGCCAAAGAAAAAGGGTTATCTAATCCATTAGTCAACGATTATCCCTGGCTTATTGATGAATTAAGCGATGCAGAAGATCTTTTTGCAGAATCTCAGAGTAAAGGAAGTGAGCCCTCTTCCATAATTAAAGAACAGTTAGGTGTATTTAAAAATCAATTACACTCCATTGATTTTGCTAAAAGCAACAGATTGCCCACTACTAAAGAATTACAGACAGCTATCCGAAAGATAGCTGGAGCAGAAGGATTCGGCAGTATTGAGCAACGCCGTCGAGATGTAGCAAATGTTCGTCGAAATCTGGTATCAGATTTTTTAAGTAAGGGGTGTCTCATTACCTATCAAGATGCACCGTTCCGTCAGCTCGAACGTGGGGAACATGAGCTTGCCATTCAATATTTAAATGCTCATCTGAAATCAGGGTTCAAAGCACAAAATTTAAAACTTTGTGAAACGCTGTTTAAATCATACCTCACCATCAGAACAGATGCAGACCCGGAAAAAGAGCTGGAAGGATTATTAAAGCTATTAACTAGCCTCGATAACAAGGCACATTACAATGAATTGGGTCAGGTCCTTGGTTTGTTGATTGCCAAGGCAAAAGCCAATAATCAGCAACGTTATTATTCCGTGCCCCAACTGGCTTCATGGCTCAGCAGCTTATTGGATAAGCAGTCTTTTGAACATCACCATTATCCGGTAGATTTGTTAAGTGAGTTATTAAATCATAGTCCTACCCTTTTAAACTCTAATTTAAACACCTTGCGCGCTGCCGTTGATAATCTGGAGCTTCAACGGATATTAGGAGAAATTTCCCGCTCATCCTTACCAAACACTTACAAGCCTGTATTGGCACGATTGGCTCTGCAACAGCGCGATCTTGCCTTTGTTCATGATATCCAGGAGCTGTTCCTCAAACTCCACGATGCAGGAATGGAGCCTAAGTGGTTAAAGGCTGTCAGCCAATTGGTATTGAGTATACAACACGAAGAAAAATCACTGCGAAAAGCAGTCATCGCTGAGTTAACCTCAGACTTAATGATCACTCCGAGCATTGGCTGTCAGGAGAGTCAGATAAAGTGGATTCATTTAATTACCAAGGGGGAGATTACACCGTCTGAATTTATTCGATTTAAAGCCGTCAATGATAAAATGGCCCTTAGCCGCTATATCCTTGTTCAGGCACTTAAGGACTGGGGGAGCGAGCATTATATACTAGAGGCTCTGAAAAGGTTGCTTGAAAGAAAGCCGACAGGGGAACTAAGAAAACTGGCAGCATATTTCGCCACTGATCCCAAGCCTTCATTGGTCATGTTATCTAAATTATTAAGATTGCCTCAATGCGACACTACAGAAAAACTGATACATCATTATGAATCAGTTGAGCAGGGATTAACTCCGGAAGGGAAGTCGAAGCGCCATTACAGTGTAAACACCGAAGATAAAGACAGTTTACTACGGGTACTGGCAGGCTTTAAGCGAAAAGGAAAAGGATTTATTTCTGATAAGGAACAAAAACAACTTCTCAACTTGTTGTATTACTGCAACAGTTATAGCCAGGCGAAACAGCTGCATACACTGCCTATCGAAGCATTGACTGAAACGATGCATCAATCATTAGCTGAATTAAAACATGGCTCTGAGGGAAATAAACATCAGGCCTCAGTGCAGATATTGGCCTGTATGCGGGAAATACTGCTGCGAAAAACGGGCAAATGGGCCAATCATACTCAGATGCTTGATTTAATCTATGCAGCCTTACATAACGATGAAAGTTTGCTGCATCAGGTACGCACCGGACAAGGTAAAAGCATTATTACTATTATGCGTGTCGCTTACCTGGCATTAAACGGCAAAGTAGTAGATGTCTTTAGTTCCAAAGATAGTCTCTCAAGGCGGGATCATGAGGAATTTGCTCCTGTACTTGATAGTATAGGCATACCTCATAGTTATATCACTTCAAATTCACCGGCAAAAGACTATAAAGCAATCATTTCAGATAACGGCGTTGGAGCCATCAATTATCAAACAATCGGTAATTTCAGTTTATTTCATTCAACCCACATTTGGGAGGGCAAAACCAAAATTGACCTAGATCCCAAAAACCGGGTTGCATTTCTCGATGAATGTGATCATATTTTAAGGCACGAACACACCCAGTTTAATTTTTCTGATAATACCGACAGTGATGCCATTTATAATCTGGATGAATGGGTTTATCGCGTTGCTTATCATTTTTATCTCGAAAACAAAGAACATTTTAATCGCAATGAACAAAACGTCTTAACAGTATCCCGTATTCCCGATCTACAAAACCTTTGTACTCTTCTGCAGGAACAGGTGAAATACAGCCCGAAACAATCCCGTTTCTTTCAAAAATACATCATTCCTGCTCTAAGCAATGATCCGGAAGCTATTGCAAAACGCGACCAGCAACTAAAACAATTACTGACAGCAGCACATATTGCTTCGGGCCTGCAGGAAGGAGTAGAGTTCTGTATCAGACCGGATTCAAAAACCGTCAGTGGCGGACTTGTGATTTCTACTAAATTTGCCAAGGTGATGATCAAGAATCAGATAAGCCCCGGCTCTACTTACAGTGATTTGGTGCAGCAATTTCTTCATGTCCGCCTGAATGAGGAAGCAGTTAACCATGGAGAAACCCCTGATTTCTTCGTAGAACCAGCCAGCCAGATTGCGTTATCCCAAAACACGCCTTATTTGCTGAAAAAACATTATGACAAGATGGAAGGGTGCACAGGTACAGCCGGTAACGAAAAAAATCTGCAATTTTATCAATCAAAATATGGTATTGAGCATGTAGTTAAACTACCTAGTCATGAGCCTATACGCAGTCGATTTCTGCCAACTATCTTTTGTGAATCAGAAGAAGAACAAATTAAAGCGCTGGCAAAACAGATTGTCGCCTTTAAAAACCGACCTGTATTAACCACCTGTAAAGAGGACATTGCGGTTAAACGTATTGCCGATAAAGTGCGTCAAGCTATACAGGAAATTGATCCCGGGTATGATTTTGGCAGGTTTATTAAAGATACCAACGACAGTGGAAAGACTGAAGCTGATGTCGTCCCCATAGCTGGTCGTGCGGGTGCTGTAACTGTCAGTGCGAGGATGGGGCGTGGAACTGATATCAAGCCGGAAACGGAAGCAGGACTTGCAACTATGCGGACTTACCCAGCCATCCCCGATATCGTCAAGCAGGAGAGAGGCCGTCAAGGGCGAAATGGGGCGTATGGTACTTGTCAGGATATTATCAATTACGGAGAAGTGAAAAAAGAATACAAGTATTATAAGGAGTATCACAAAAACCGCATGCAAGCGACTTTAGAGGATGAAAAACAACATTTAGAGAAAAAACTGCAAAAACATCAGCAACGTGGTTCAGATAAATGGGATTGGCTGGCTAACGACTCAGATACCCAGGAAAAATACCTCATTACCCGCTCTGTGGAACGATTAAAATATGAATTGAAAGAAGAACAGGAGCATTTTCTTCGTAATAAGGAATATTTAATTGCCTGCTTATCCGGAAATGTCATGGATGTCCTGCATAAAAGCATCGGTGGTGGTTATCTGGCTTTAAACCAGGAAAATCTGCGTGAAGACTGGTTGGAGTGCCGAAAGCAAATCGAAGCCGCCTGGAATATTCGTCTTGCCGGGAAAACAGGCGATACAGAAGAAATTTATCAGGAATTTTTCAAAAAGGCCGATCAACACTGGCAAGAAATTTGTGCCCGCCATCGTAGTTTAAATCCTTTAGTGCTGCTGGACTTAACCCCCAAGGTTGAGCAATTGTCAAAAGGCGAAGAGACTGTAATGCAGTTTCTGAAAGATCAGCATGTAATATGGAATTCCAAGCGTGAAAGAAAACTGCTAACGGCACCGGATCATGACGAACTAAAAAAGATAGAGAGGCAAATTAAAAAAATCCTTCTGGCATACCACCCTGACAAGCATCTCGAAGCGTTATCAGACACTGAAAACGAAATTGTCAGATCAGCCAATGGATTAAAAGATCTGATTAGCGATTGCCTGCATAGGATAGTTTCTCCGACAGAAAATCTCGAAAAAATCAAGCCTTCCATAGTAATTCAACCAGAATTAAGCCCCCAGGAAGGTGCATTAGTGATATCCAAACCAAGGCCGGTAAAACCAACTCAGGAAGCTGATATGCCTGATGTTTTGAATTTTTATCAGCAGTGGGTTAGCGGTACTGAAAAAGCTTATTTTTCTGGTGCCGAAGTCACAGAGCCATTTATCGAGGCCATTTACGGCGAAGAACAAAAAGGACTCAATCAGCTGTACAAAACCTTGCAATCGGCTAGTAGTTTTAACGAGAAAAGCAAGCTGGATGCTCAACATCAAACATCGCGCAGAGCACAATTGTTTAATCAATTAACCGGGATTCTCGAGCATCCTGCAAGTTACAGTGTGTCATGTGCGGCTATGGCCAAAGTCATTGAACAATTGGTCAATGCGGAAGATGTCGCCAATGACAAGGGTTTTATCGATTGCCTGCGTGAATTTTTCAAACGCGGACATTTTAACGAAGAGTCACCCTGTGATCTTGAACCTGAGGAAATAGCTAAAAGAAGCCGACTAATATCCTTGGTCATGAATATCGCTATCAAAGGTTTTGTCGAAGTCAAGTCACCGCAACTGGTAAAAAATCTGAGCCTTGTGATTCACAAACACTTCTGGGATCGTTTTGATGATGAGTTGGCAGAGAATATTGAAAAAATATTTGCTTCTGAAAAAGAGAGCACGGCTTTATTAACGAAACATACCAACAAATCCGAACTACTCTTCATTATCGATTTAATTGATAAAAACCGCAAAACAGCAAAAGCGGCCGATCACATTGAGCAATTGAACGCTTATCTGAAAACCTATGTCAATGATCTTGATTTGTCACCTGCTATTATACGACCGGTGTTTGAATTAGCATTAAGCGGAGGGGCGTTTGATTGGCGCAATCATGCACTGCCCAAACCACGCTGTTTGCCGGAAGCATTTAGCGAGGAAGCACAAATTGATTTCTGGCATTTTCTTGTTCGCCATCAACCGGTGGTTGATGAAAGTTGTGAGAAATTAATCAACTTGTTGTCTCAGGCAAATTTGAATGAAGACAGTGTGAGAACAAAATTTTTACAGCAGGTTTTTGTTCCCTTGATGGCACTTCCGCCGCATCTGAGTCTGGACTATATATATAAGCATCTGGAAAACAAAATAAGCAGACAGAACTTTAACTCTGCGCATGATGTTCTGAATCAATTGCAACAGAAAGGAGATGCATTTGCCCAATTTATGTCTTCCAGAGGGTTAGTGGAGTCTCATTACCCTGTTGCATCGTCTATTAAGGAATATAAGCAATGGCATAGCCTTTTCAAGAGCATGACTCTGGAAAAGAATCAGCTGTTTTTGGGGGTAGCCAGGAAGCACCCTTCGCTTTCACCAAAAACAGTTGCCAATCTGTCTCAATTGGTTAGTAAGAACCAAATACAGGATGAAGGTCAGCTGAAAAATGTATTTAACCTGGCTGAAAAAATTCAATCTATGTCGGGTGCCAAGAAAACATTTTTTACGGTTCACTTCGACCAGGCGCTTAAAAATTATGATAAACAACTGATTGATGATCTATCTGGTTTTGCTGATAGCATAAAAAACTCAGGTGAACTGCAGGATGATGATCTACCCTTGTTATATAGCTGTTGGCAAAGAGAGCATAATGCAGCACTCATTAATGACAGCTTAATGATATTAAACCGCATCAAAACATTTAACATCGATAAGTTGCATACATTATATCTACATCAGCCGATAAGCAGTGATTTAAATGCCTCCTATCTTGGCTTTTTTAATGTATTCAAAAAACCGGAAAATACCGGTCTTGATGACGCAAACCGCAAGCTTCTGTGTGAAGCCTATTTTGAGGAAAAAACAATAAAAAACCCCTCTCAGTTAGAAGAGACCATTCAGGTAATTAAACAAGCCCACGAACTTAGTGAAGAAAAGAATTTCAATGATTTCTTTGGTGAATTCAATAGTTCAAAAAGAAAAGAGCGTGAGGCTTTAATGCAACATCTAGAGCATGATCTGATCAAAGTAGACGATGGGTTTAGCAGACGTTGTTATGAGGAATATAAAAATCTGGCTGTAAAAATCCCCCAACTTCCTGAGCGTTTAGACAAACTCAAACCTGAGATTCGCCTAGATCAAGTCAAAGATTGCTATCAGAAAGTAACTCATTTTGCCCATGAGTTGTCTAAAGTGGCTAAACATCCTTACATAGACCAACCATCTCCATCAATAGTTGGTCAACAGGCGGTTAATGATATTAAAGCCTCTTACCAGCATTACTTTCAGCAACAACAAGGCCGTTATGCCAACTTCTGGTGGAAAAATAATGAGCGCAAAACCCAGGCGAACAACTTGTTTAGTAATCTTGCTATTCAGGCTTTAACGGCTGCCAACAGGGAAAGTCTTTATGAAAATACCCTCACAACAATTTGGAATACTCAAAAATCTATATTGGAGAGCGATAGAAATACCAGACGTAACACAAAGGGTTACAGTCGCCTCTATGACATCAGCGTGCAAATGTTCTTAACCGTTGCCCGTGACTGTCTGGCCGATACTTCAGTTGAACCGCAGGAAAAAAGGCATGTGGCTGATCGTTTACATGAACAACTGACCTTCCATATCAAAATCCTGCAAGAGCGGCTGCCAGCCCGTCATCCATTAAAAGATAAAATAGCTTCTTGTCGACAAGGTTGTGATGAGGCAGGATATTACGGTTCAACAGAGTTTGCAAATCTGAGCCGCTTAATTTCAGCAGTAGATAAAAAATCGGTAGACAAGCATTTGCGTTACCTGGTGGACAACCTTGTCTGCCTTGTTGACTTATCCGACAAATCGGCCATAGTGAGTTCGCACTCAAGCCGGATTTAATGACCATGATGATCATGGATGGCTTAATGTTGTCGAAGGAGCTCCTGAATTAAGGAGTTCCTTCAATCATCAGATTCAAATGAGGCTATCCTGATTATCTATCCCATGTTTCTATAGAATCAGGAGTAATCCACCCTAATCTTGCTCCTACAATAATGAATCCAAATCAAAGCTGGAACGTCGATTCAGATCCTTGCCGTATTTAATTAGAAAATTATCTGCTGTACGCCTGCCTTCGTCACGCAACATACATAGAAATGACCATTCAGCATTCAGTTTTGAAGAATAACCCAACTCCACCATTTTACTGCTGGCAATGCGATGGATACGCATTTTAGCCCAACGGGCACATTCACCTTTTAATGTATCAACAACCTGTCTAAGTACTGCTATCATCCGTAGCTCTTTAATTAATGTTGCATTAAAAGCCACCTCATTAATGCGATTGAGAATCTCAGGTGCACTTTTAGGAATACCGGTACGCTCAATAGGATTGATCTGCACTAACACCGTGTCACTTGATTCACACTCCTGGATCAGTGGTGTAATGGTTGGATTCCCTGAAAAGCCACCATCCCAATACGCTTCACCATCAATTTCAATCGCTTGAAACAAAGTAGGCATACAGGCTGAAGCAAGCAATACCTCTGGTGTTATTTCGCCATTTCTGAATATTTTTCCTTTTCCAGTTCTCACATTGGTTACGGTAATAAACAGTTTTATCGGTGCCTCTGCAAGCTCCTCAAAATTAATACTTTCCAGTAAAATTGAACGTAAGGGATGAAAAGCGATGGGATTCAGATCATAGGGTGAAAGAAGACGTGAAATAAAATTAAAAGCAATGAACCAAGGTGAATAATTTAGAGTCCATCTCCCAGACAGAATATCCAGGAAGCTACGTTGAAAAGGACTGAACAGAGCAGCCCGAGAAACACGCCGCCAAAACTCTTCCAGCGCAGCCCTTGCACCTTCAGCTCCATTATTAATATAACCACTAACAAGAACAGCAGCATTCATGGAGCCCGCTGAAGTGCCTGAAATTCCTTCGATGCGTAATCGAGGCTCTTCAAGCAAACGATCTAAAACGCCCCAGGTATAAGCGCCATGAGCACCTCCACCCTGTAACGCCAAATCAATAAGCACCTGTTTCCTATGTGAGAGCGTATTTTTCTTTGATCTATTGGGCATGAAGTCTAATATCCATTTATGACTTTATAAGATATTAGCCTATTTTTTATGCCTTGTGGTTAATTTCTCTAATGAACTAACTCTAGGTTCTGTATATGACATATTTTGTCATACACAGAGAATTTTTGTACAAAATGCTTCTCTGATCACAAAAAGTTCTGTATAGTTAATTTACTGTCAAATTTTGTTGCTAAACATCGATGTGTCCTGAACCCCTGAATGTATTAATTATTATTTCCTCTCATATTATCGGCTGAAAAGCCGAACTCTACTTCTTATCTATATTTTTACCATTTTTTTCAAACCACTTAAGGTGACCTGAAAACTCTGCAAGCAGATGTTGGAAAGCTACCAATGATTCCATAACCGCTTTAGCAATTTTTTAGAGACTCCTTTATTAACGAGGTTGCTTATGTTCAGGCTTAAAAACAGTCATCTTCCCTTTTTGATGTGGCTTTTGCCGTTGCTCTTCTTCACTTACCAATTCATCCTGCGTCTATGGCCTGGCTTGATGATGGAGCAATTTTCAATTGGAGCCAGTCAATTTGGTGTTCTCGCTGCACTTTATTACTATGGTTATTCCGGAATGCAAATTCCGATTGCGGTTATGCTTGAGCGTTTTAATGCACGCTATATTGTTTTTATTTTTGCAGTTCTCTGCGGCCTGGCAAGTCTTCTTTTTAGTTATACCAACAATTGGTACCTTGCTTGTCTAAGCCGCTTATTGATAGGAGTTGGGTCTGCCGCAGGCTTTCTTACTGTCTCGAAAGTAATTTCAGAATGGTTCCCTCAGAATCAATACTCAAAAATGATTGGTTTTTCATTTACTCTCGGTCTTCTTGGCGCAATTTATGGAGGGAAACCAATTAGCCTTCTTGTTACTCATTATGATTGGCAAACAGTAGCTCTCACATTATCTCTTATTGCGATCATGCTTGGCGCTGCGGCCTATTCTTTCTTACGCTCACCGAAATCCGAAACTCAAACTACAGAAAATGTTGAGCAATTTAAATTAACTTATTTCAAATCTCTATTAAGCATGCCGACTATATGGTTACTAGCCTTTGCCAATTTCTTGATGGTTGGTTCCCTTGAAGGATTTGCTGATGTTTGGGGTGTTCCTTATTTAATGACCGCTTTTAGCATCGAGAAAACCAATGCTGCTGAGCTCATTTCCTTCATTTTTGTTGGTATGTTATTTGGAGGACCCCTGCTTGCTTTTTTAAGCAAAAAATTTGGCAACTATTGGGTACTTGGCTTTTGTGGTTCAGGTATGGCGATGGTTTTCTTATTTTTATTATCGAGTCACCAATACAATTGGTACTTGTTAGCTGCTTTATTCCTTACAATAGGCATCCTGTGCTGTTATCAGGTCATTGTATTTGCTGCGGGTGCTGATTTGGTGCATTCAAAGTTACGTGGAGTCACCATTGCCTTCCTTAACTGCATTAATATGCTTGGAGGATCTTTCTTCCATACAAAAATAGGACATGCAATGGATGCCTCCTGGATGGGAAACTTTAACTCTGAGGGGGTAAGACTATATACTCTGGAATCGTTTAAGGCTTCTTTAGGAATAATACCCCATTGTGCCCTGCTGGGTAGTTTGATGATGGGTTTAATCGGCTTGAGCTTATATTATCGACGCGACATATATCACCTGCAGAAATTATGAGGTGTTAACAGAGACTGGAATACGAGCATCCCTCGTATTCTATTCTTTCCTGGTTTAGGAAAATTACCGTTAGCTAATTTTTTGACTATATTAATTTTATACTTTTACGCTTTTACGCTTTGGAGCTTGTATGGGAAAAGTGCTTGTGATTGGAGAATCACACCTGGATCTTGTCGCCGAGATAGTTTGCCTTGACCTGCTGGCAAGAAATGAAGAGTCATACAATCTGACTGCCATTGCAGTAGAGCTTCCTGAAACGCTTGTTACCTTGGAAAACAGCATTAAGCATTTAGAACAATCAATTCAGGATTATTCCACTTTTTTCTCCCAACTTAGTATTCAAAGAGATGCCCTACATAATGAAGATGCCTTAACCAAAATTGAGTTCCTAACCCAGCAAATAAAGCAACAACAAATTAAACTTCTGATGCTAAAGGAAATAAAAAACCATAAAGTTAACTATTATTCTATTGATAAACGCAGTCCTACTGTATCAGCCCCTGATTCAGAAACTGTTTCTTCGATAATGACCGACCCCGAAAGAGACGATATTATGGCTAACAATCTTGCCAAAATAGCCAGAAACAATGATGGCATAACAATCGCAATTGTCGGCTTGGCTCATCTTGAAAAATTAAGTCAAAAATTAAAAAACAGCCTCACAGAAGAAGAGTTTAAGCAATTTTTCTTCTTACATTGCTTTAGTAATTTTTCCTACCAAGAAGAAAATCGAGCAAAACTGTTAATGTCAGCTCCGCCTTTTACAACCTCCTGGAAAGATAATAATGATATTTATCATATTGATGCCAGGGATAAAACCAGAAAATTATTGACTCAATCAATCCTCTCCCTGGTTGATGGCCAATCAATGGTTGATTTTTCATCCCCTAAAAAATTAAGAATCCCGCAGGAAAGTTTCTATTTTAGCACGCCAGCCCATTTGTCTAAATTGTTTCAAGTCTTAAGTAAAACACCAGATTACTCTTTCACGCCAGAGTTTTACGATAATTACCTGTTTGAAGACTATTACAAAGCGATTTCTGAAGAATATGACGAAGAATCTGTTGAAGATAAGCTGCAGCAATTCATTAATAAAATTGATTCAGCTCATCCTGCTGCTGATCCGAAGTTAAATCATTTACTTAGAGCAGTTGCCTTAAAGCAATTACATAATTTAAATCCGGAGTCGGGAGATTTAGAGCAGCTTCGTAACTCCTTGAATTATTTAGAAAAACTCCTTGAAAAAGCTCCCAACTTTCGAATTTCAGAAAATTTTGCCGACATCAATAAAATCGCAAAATCCATGCTGTCCATTATTGTAAATTGTAAAAATAATAAAGAAGACCTCAAGACAGGGTTGGAAAAAATTAATAATCTTATTGAAAATTACCAAAATATAATTTCAAAAATAGTCGTTGAGCTAAATCAGGTAAGCCCTGAGGCAAGTCTGCAGCTGAATAAAGAATCAAAAAAATTAACGCATTTCCAACGTATTTTACCCTTGTTAATGAATAATATACCGGACATCAACCTCTTAAACTTAAATCTGACATTGACTCTACTTAATCCAGTAGAAAACCACTTCTCTTCCGAACAAGCTAAAAAGGATTATTTTGAAAGCATTCGCTACTTTTGCAGAGCGATGATTAAAATCCATAAGCTACCTTCGGAAATGTCTTCAGAAAACGAACATGAGTTTATTATTTATAATTTGAAAAAAGCAGGCGAATTGGGGTTTTCATTAGCTCATGTTGAGCTTGGTGATTATTATAAACAGCAAGGCGATTTTATAAACGCATTTGGAAACTATATAGATGCAGCAATTAATAATGCCAGTATAGCCTATGGCCGTCTTACTACCTTGCTCGCAGAGAATAAGAAGCCTGCGCCTTTAGATTATTTCATGCTATCAATACTTTCTGTTCTGGTCGAAAAAGGTAAAAAAGTTCATAATAATTTTGATATTGATTCTAAACAGCACGACTTTTTAGAAACGCGGATGGAGGAAATTAACAATCGCTTACTACGTCAGTTAAGTCGAAGTATATTCAATACTGCTTTCATTACTACAAAGTCAGAAAAGCTAAACTCTTCATTTTCCTTATTATCGATATTGAGTAATCAGTCTCTTTCCCGAAACCCTCTTAATGTTGATATTGATGTACAAATTAAAGGCTTGGAAGCAGGACTAAGCCTGCTGCTAGGGAAAGAAGCCTGGGAATTACTAGGGTATCAAAATAATCAAAGCAATATTCAACTACTATTAAAGGAATATGTAGCAATAGCTCAACTTTGGTTCAACATCCTGAATAAATTCCAAACCCCTGATGAACAACTTTTAGCGCTATCAGTCGGCTTAACCGATTATCTTTCAGAATCTACTTTGCCTTATAATAATACCCTAAGACAAACCTTGGGTTTAGTGATAGAACAAATAGACAGGATGATTTTGGGTGAACGTATCGCTGCCGTGACTAAAGAAATTGATGCCATAAAAACAGGTCAAAGTTTAGTTAGCATAGACGATATTCAACCCCCAAAAACGCTAATACAACCTTAACATTAAGCAAGCGAATACAAACTTAGTTCATCTTGATTACAGTTAAAATATTCAGTAATTTTAGCTGCAGTGACTTTTCCCAGACTGTCAGGCTGCCATTGTGGCGATTTATCCTTATCAACCAGTAAAGCCCTGATTCCTTCATAAAAATCAGAATCTTGCATAAATTGATTGACCAGACAATAGTCCATCTTGATACATTCTGCCATCGGCATCAATTTAGCCTTTTGCAGCTGTGTCAGCGTCACCTTAAGGCTTAAAGGGGCTTTTTGCTCTAAATCAGTAAGAACACGTGCTGCCCACTCCCCCCCTTTTTCTCTTAATGCTTTAAAAATGTCTTCTACCGTATCTTTGGAAAAACAAGAATCAATAGAGGGTTTCATTCCCATAATAGTTGTATCTTGCACAGCTAACGCAAATTCATCCAGGCAAGCATCCACCCGCTCGTGAGCAGCAGATGACAAATCTGTATTAATCAACGTTTCCAGAACTGTCTCTAAATACTCAGAAGGCACTACCTGTTTGATTAATCCCAAAGCATAGGCATCCTGCGCATTAAGGCGGTTACCCGTTAATCCCAAATAAATACCAGTATACCCTGGACAACGGGACAGTAAATAACTTGCGCCAATGTCTGGGAAAAATCCGATACCTGTTTCAGGCATCGCAAAAACAAAGCGTTCACCAGCAACCGGATGGGAACCATGCAGGGAAATTCCAACACCCCCTCCCATGGTCATCCCGTTCATTAAAGAAATATAAGGCTTCTTAAATTGGTGAATATAATGATTTAAACGATACTCATGCCAGAAAAATTGCATTTGCTCAGGATTTTTTGCAAGACCTGCCTCATACAACCAACGAACATCCCCTCCAGCGCAAAACGCCTTCTCTCCCTGTCCTTGAATCACTACAGCATGAATGTCCACATCATCATTCCACTCAATCAATTGCTGTTGTAATGCCTTAATCATTGCCAGATTTAAGGCATTGAGCGCTTGCGGACGATTCAACGTTACCAGACCAATATGTTTCTCCCGGGAAAAAATTATTTCTGCAGTCATCCGCTTACTCCCCCTTAAATTCGGCCTGCCGTTTGGCAAGAAATGCCCCAACACCCTCCTGCTTGTCTTCAGAAGCGCATACTTTGGCAAAATGCACTGCTTCCAGATGCAAGGCATCGGTCAGCGACATGTCATAACCTCGATCAATCACTTCCATTACACTGGCCACTGCCAAAGGCCCCATTGACAAAATGGTGGTCAAAATACGCTTACCCTGCTCCAGTAATGCATCCTGTTCTACAACTTCACTGACCAGGCCCCAGCTTAAAGCTGTCTCAGCATTAATAAAACGACCGGTTAAACATAAATCCATAGCACGCCCTTTGCCAATTAACCTGGCTAAACGCTGCGTACCGCCATAACCAGGGATAACCCCCAATTTAACTTCAGGTTGTCCAAATTGTGCTGTTTTAGATGCGATGCGCAAGGTGGCAGAAATAGCTAATTCACAGCCGCCACCAAAGGCAAAACCATTTACAGCAGCCAAAGAAGGTTTACCCAAGGTTTCCAGCTGTCTGAATACAGCCTGGCCTTCACAAGCAAATTGATAACCCGTATGAGCGTTACATTCTGCCAGACGAGAAATATCAGCGCCAGCACAAAAGGCTTTTCCTGAGCCAGTGAGAAGCAGTCCCTTGACTTTCGGATTGTCCTTAGCCGAGGTAACTATTTCTGAAAGGGCGTATAAGACGTCGTGACTTAAAGCATTTAACTTTTCCGGACGGTTTAATGTAAGCGTTAATATGCCATTCGCATCCAGCTCTTTTTCGATTAAATTCATGCAAAACTCCTGTTAATACGCATTCCTAAAATGCGGTGTTAATCAATTAAAAAATCCTCATCCAATGTGGCCTTGGCAATAATCTCCCGCATAATTTCATTAGAACCCTCAAGGATCTGATGGACTCTGAGATCGCGAAAAATACGCTCAATTTGATAATCATGCAAATATCCATAGCCACCATGCAACTGCATGGCTTTATCGCTGATGCGAAAAGCGACATCCGTTGCCAATCGTTTAGCCATAGCACAATACATGGGAGCATGTGGATCTTTTTTATCCAGAGCATCAGCAGCACGATAAACCATTAAACGTGCAGCTTCAAAGTCAGTTAGCATATCCGCAAAATAAAAACGTAAGGCTTGCATCTGCGTTAATGGCTTGCCAAACTGCTTCCGCTCATGCATATAGCGTTGAGTTAACCGCAAACAGGCTGCCGCCCCACCCAAAGAGCAGGCGGCAATATTCACACGACCTCCGTTAAGCGCACTTAGGGCAATTTTAAATCCCATGCCTTCTTCCCCTACACGATTGGCAATGGGGACGCGACAATTCTCAAAATAGACCATACAGGTAGGTTGATTACACCATCCTAATTTTTTTTCCAACTTTCCAAAACTCAAACCTGGCGCATCTTTCTCAACCAATATGCAAGAAATGCCATTATGCGATTCATCTCCTGTCCTGACCATGCACAAATAAACGTCACTCACGCTACCACCTGAAATAAAGGCTTTTGCACCATTCAGGACATAATAATCACCCTCTCTTTGAGCACGGGTTTTTAAAGATGCTGCATCTGATCCTGATTCAGGCTCAGTCAGACAATAACTTGCAAACGCTTCCATAGAAGTTAAGCGGTGCCCCCAGGCCTTACGTAAAGACTCACTGGCATAACGGTCAACCAAAGAGACAACCATGTTATGAATGGAAAGATAGGCGCTGGTGGTCACACAACCGGTGGCCAGTTGTTCAAAAATAAGTGCCGCATCCAAACGCTTCAGATTGGAGCCACCAATATCTTCGCCAGACACAATACCAGCCATCCCCAAACTTGCCGCCTCTCGTAAGATATCCATAGGGAAATAACTATTCTCATCCCAGGACGCTGCATTGGGAGCCAGCTTGTTGCGTGCAAATTCTGCAGCCATATCTCGAAAAGCATGATGCTCTTCACTGAACTTAAAATCCATAGCTTTCCTTTCTCCTTGGGTAATAGCCTTATCATAAAACAAAACATTTATGCGGGCATAATAAAAAATGCTATCATGACAAACTTTGGTGTCCTTGAAATAAAAAAGAACAATCACATGGAACCCAGTGGACAATTTGAACAAAACAAACCAGCACTCCAGATATTAAAAGATTATTTTGGTTTTGATGCTTTTCGTCCTCCCCAGGAAGAAATAATTAATGATTTAATCAATGGCAGTGATCTGTTGGTACTGATGCCTACAGGCGGGGGGAAATCGCTTTGTTATCAGATACCCGCGTTAGTCCGCAAGGGGGTAGCTATTGTGGTGTCTCCCCTGATTGCACTAATGGAAGATCAGGTGACTGCCCTGAAATTACAGGGAATTCAAGCAGCTTATTACAACTCTTCCTTAAGCAGTGACGAAGCAAGGCAAGTGCTCGCAAGGCTCCATAATAACGAACTGGACCTGCTCTACATAGCTCCCGAACGTTTAATGAGTTCTTCTTTTTTAGAGCGCCTTTATGACTGTACTCTTTCGCTATTCGCTATTGATGAAGCCCACTGCATTTCTCAATGGGGGCATGATTTCCGACCCGAATATGCCACATTAGGGGCATTAAAAACCCATTTTCCTCAGGTGCCAATCATCGCTCTTACAGCAACCGCTGATCAACAAACTCGCCAGGATATAATTAAAAAGCTAAACTACAACCCCAAACAGTTTATTGCCTCATTCAATCGACCTAATATTCATTACAGTGTTATTACTAAAAATAACCCCTTCAGACAACTCAACCAGTTTTTGGAAACGCAATCTCAACAATCAGGAATCATCTATTGCGGCACACGCAAGGAGGTAGAACGCCTGGCCGCTAAATTACAGGAACAAACAATCAAAGCCAGAGCCTACCATGCAGGACTTTGCTATGAAGAACGCCGCCAAGTACAAACCCTTTTTCGTCATGACCGTATTGATATTGTTGTCGCCACACTGGCTTTTGGCATGGGAATTGATAAATCCAATGTACGTTTTATCGTTCATTATGATGTTCCCAAGAATATTGAAAGCTATTATCAGGAAACCGGCAGAGCGGGTCGTGACGGTTTGCCGGCTCTCGCTTTACTTCTCTATGATCCGGCCGACAGCGCCAAATTACGTGGCCGGATAGCCACCATTGCCAATGAAAATCAGCAACGGGTAGAAACCAGTAAATTAAATCATATGCTGGCCTTTGCCGAGGCAACCTATTGCCGTCGCCAGATTTTACTGCGTTATTTCGATGAGTTTAATGATAAACCCTGTAATAATTGTGATGTTTGCGATAACCCCCCTGAAACAATTGATGCAACAGAAGACGCCCAAAAATTACTATCCTGTATCTACAGGCTACGTCAAAGTTATGGTATGAATTACACAATTGAGGTACTGCGCGGTAGTTCAGCAGAAAAAATTCAACAAGCAGGCCATCATCAATTAAGTACCTTTGGTATTGGCAAAGACAAACCAGCAAACTACTGGAAACAATTAGCCTGGCAATTAATTCATCGTAATTACTGTTATCAGGATATTGGCAGCTACAATGTTCTTCGCTTAGCGCCAAAGGCTGCAGCTCTATTAAAGGGCGAGGAGAAGGTATTTCTTTCATTACCAAGGATTACCGTAAAAGACAAGGTTGGCAAAAATAAATACAACAATCTGACCGCAGAAGAAAACTCATTGTTTGAGGTATTACGCACCCTGCGACGGAAACTGGCCGAAGAGGAAAATAAGCCTCCCTTTATGATCTTTAGCGACACCACCTTGCATCAAATGGTAAGTGAAAGACCACAAACGTTGGACGAATTATTAAATATTTCCGGCGTTGGTCAACACAAACTCAATCTTTACGGTTGGCATTTTTTAACAGCACTTCGCAAATATCCTGAGTTTGTGTAAATTATGAACATTCCGTTGTTTAATGAGCGTGACAACCTATTTTCAATTGCACCTGGTAATATTTATTTTGATTGCCTTCTATAAACCCACGCGTCTGCATGACCTCATACCAATCCAATTTACCATGAATCTTGGCAGCTTGAGCAATCGCATTATTGATTGCTTCTTCAATACCTTCTTCTGAAGTACCTACTAACTCAACTACCTGATAAACTCGATTACTCATTCTTCACTCCTTGAATGGATACAAATTCCTTAGTCAGAATTAGTCTAGACGAATTACAAGCAATTTGACACTGACAATTTAATAATTACCATGAATTCAATATAACTGTTTAAACAACAGTCACCTCTGTTCTATTGATATTCAATGAGCGCTTTCATTTTTTAGGCATCCAATATTCACAAACACACCCTTTGCATAACACCACAATCACACAGGCTGAAGATAAGCCATGAAATCAACTTCTTCAGTGCTTGAGCGGCTTTAGTTCCCCCAGCATTGTTGGTATTAATTCCGTCACAGTCGGGTGAATATGCACTGCATTTTGAATCACCGTATAAGGCTTTTTTGCATACATCACGTCCAAAATGGAATGAATAATTTCATCCCCACCCACACCTAAAACTGCTGCACCCAAAATGAGTTTACTTTCCTCATCCACAAGGACTTTTATGAATCCTTGGGTTTCACCCTTAATAACCGCTCGCTTTACTTGTGTCATTGCTCGCTTACCTATCAATGCTGGTTTTACCGAGTCAAGCGCTTGAGCTTCCGTCATACCAGCTCTCCCTAATGGTGGGTCAATAAACAAACCATAAGTCAGAATCCGATCACTGACTCGACGGGATTGGTTACCGATTAAATTGGCCGCAACTATTTCATAATCATTATAGGAGGTATGCGTAAAGGCACCTTTTCCGTTGCATTCGCCCAATGCCCATATATGGCCAATGTTCGTTTGCAGGTAGTCATCTACTTTTATGAAATGATTTTTGTCCACTTCTATACCCGCTTTATCCAAACCCAAATCATCTGTATTGGCGATACGGCCAATAGCAAATAACAGATGGGAACCAGAGATGATTTTTTCTGAGTCGGTGCAATCAAGTCGAACTACGATTTCATCATTTTGTTTATCAAGCTCTATGCATTCTGCATTTAAGCGGATATCAACTCCTTCAGACTGTAAGATTTCTTTAACGGCTTCAGATATATCTGCATCTTCTCGCGAGATTAGCTTTGACGCTTTCTCAATCACAGTAACTTTTGCACCAAAACGACGATACATTTGAGCAAATTCAAGGCCGATATAACTACCGCCGATGATGATTAAGTGCTGGGGCACGAAATCTACTTCCATGATGCTGGAATTCGTAAAGTAATGTATTTTTTCAAGTCCCGGAATGCTCGGTACAACAGCCCGTGCCCCAACATTGATGAATATTTTTTCACCCTCCAATAACTCATCACCAACACGTATTATATGTGGATTTTCAAAACGGGCATGGCCTTTGTATACATGACAGTTGGGGGTATTTTCCAGCCAATCTTCAAGCCCTTTTGAAGCTTTATCAACAATCGCATCCTTGCGAGCTTTCACTCTTTTCATGTCAACGGTTATGGAACCTTGAGCCATAACGCCAAATTCCTGAGCTTCTCTTGTAAGATGTGCCACTTTTGCACTGGCAATGAGCGTTTTGCTAGGGATACAACCATTATTGACACACGTTCCGCCAAATAGCTTTCTCTCGATAATGGCAACTTTCTTTCCCATGTTCGCGAATTGTACTGCAAGGGAGGGTCCAGCTTGCCCTGCACCAATCACAATCACGTCAAATTTATTTGTCATAAGTATTCCTTCCCCAGTTTCATAATTCCCTCTCATTTGGTGATTTTTTTCGTTATATGTAATGGCCCGCAAACGAAAACCCCATAGACTGCAAACAGCGCATAAAACTGGCCCAGATTAAATGCGAATGAGATTTTCGGCTCTGTTGCAAAAATATTTTTAAACCAGGAACGGCGTTATTTTGGGCGAGTTTATGCCGCGAGTCCATAGAACTGTGCAAAAATAGCTTGATTAGCGGATCCTTTATGTTGTGCTTTCCTGAGCATGTGGTGCAGTTCGATCCCCGCTAATGTCGCCTCTGCAAAGTAAAGCGCTTTAAATTCCTTCATGGGTTTTGTGATTTTCTTCACAAATCGATGGTCTTGCTCCACAATATTATTTAGGATCCCCATACGAAAATACAGATCTTAACTTAGCTTATTATTTTTTCGGCTGTCTCTCACAACTTGATTAATATCCTCTTTGATCGATTCGATAGTAGGTAAAACAGAATGCTTTTCTTGAGAAGAATTAACATACAAAGAAATATGTTGTGTAATAGTTCGATATATTCTCTCTAAAACAGCATCACTACCTTTGAGATTAGGATTATCTTTCTCAATGTCTTCAAGATAACTAGAAATTTCTCTCAGCATTGTTGATAAATTTTTATCAACCAGTTTCAATGCCAGGTATGAAATCTCAACTATTTCCATAGCTATATCACCGATCCCTAATTCTTCCATTAACTGACTTCCCCCAGATGCATTACGAATATGACCGTCGATTTTGACGAAATCTGCATCAAGAATTTTTATATAGATAGTGTTGGTTTCAACTTCTTCTCTTAGAAAAATATTCCATGGCTTCATATCACCATGCGGGTATCCTCTTTTTTCCAGTTGTAATATTATTTCACGAAAGATAGACAATTTATTTTGAGAAGGAATGGCATTTAACCTATCCACATGTTGTGCTGCAGTAAGGTCATTTAATTGACATGTAAACCTTGTTGCCAGTGCTTCAACACGTGAAATATTTGGAGATTTTTTAAAAAAGAATATTTCTCCTTCTTTATAAACATTATGTAATTTTTCAATTTGAGACGTTTGTTGTTCTTCTTTCTTAATCAAAAATTTCAATCTTATCTTACCCGTTAGTTGATTTGATTCTTGGGAAGTAATGAAAGTTGTTTCCTTAGAAATCAAGTTCAAAAGATTATTTAGTGATTTCGTCTTTATTTCTAAAAAATCAAAATTTTTTCGATAAAAAACAAATGATTTAGATTCAGGGTTCACATACTTTTCTGTTCCTTTCTCAAGTTTTTTTACTTTTCCATTTTCTCCAGAAAAGGTCATTGTGATATGCTTACTGTTATAAGAAAAAACAACGGTCTTGTTAGTGTCTGTTTGTATTGATTCATCAATAAACTCAATATTTTCAGCTTTTTTATTTTCAAATAAATTTTGTAGGACTACATGGTGACCATCCGTTCTTAATTTGATCGCGATAATATGTTGATTGCTGTCATTGATTAAAAGATTTTTTTCTGCTAAAAACGTAAAGATTTGTTTCACAAAAGATTCAAAAAACTGACCACTAACATTGGAATTGAAAGATAAATGCATGAATTTCTCTCTTGTTTTAACGCTTCCTCTATTAATTATTACATATTATAGTCACTTGAGTTTTTATTAGTCGGTTTGAAACCTATAATCGACGACCTCTGTAAGCAATAAAGATTAATCAGTAATTTTTTTGATCCTATTTTCGAGATTCGCCCAGTATTTTTTATGGGATTTAGAGCCCCTGTGGATATCCACTTTCACAGGCGCTGGGTCTGGGCAGTAAAATGGCAGACAAAGCAACAGGAAACTGGCATCCCACCTTATTGATTAACTGACGTGTCTTAAATCTGTTGACTTCAAATTTACCCAAACCAGTTCAATAAAGCTTATCACTGTTAATAGTTTCTTAATTATTGATTACAAGTCGACTGAGACTGATATTTTTAATGTAGCTTTTCCTGGGCCTTGGCAATGGCTTTGCGGATCATGCGCGCCTCTTCGGATTGTTCCGGCGCCAGTTTAAGCAAGTGTTGCCAGTAATCAATCGCCGATGGGTAATCATGATTCATAAATGCATCCATTGCCAACATAGCCAGCGCTTCTGGTTCATCAGGATTTTTCTTTAATACGGTTTTAAACAGGTTTCTAACCTGGTCATTAAAGTGCTGCTGGTTAAGTTGCCAAAGACTTTGCGCATAATTAATCGTTGCAGACATATCCTCAGGATTTAATTCATAAGAGCGCTGAAAAGCATCACGGGCAGATGTCCATTGCCCCTGACTTGCATACAGCCTTCCTAACAAGTACCAGCCACGGGCACTTTCAGGTTCAGACTCCAGTCGCGCTTTGAGCCGCTCAATTAACTGAGCCGGATTTTTTATAGACTGCATAACAGCCTCTATTTTCTTTTGCTTCTCTTTTTGTTGACTGTAACGATACAAATCTTGCCACCCTCCCCAATGCCAGTAGGCTGCCGATGTACTAATCAGCAATAGAATGGGCAACAAACAAACTAATCTGTGTGATTTACGTAAAGGATATAATATTACAGGCAAAGCCAATAATATAAGCAGCAAAAAGCAAGACAATAACCACCATTTATTCATCAGAAGTTCGCTTTAAACAGGTACGCCAAAAAATCACTAACCCCGCCAGTAAAAAAAGAGCAGGCCCAAACCACAGTAAAGCCGTTAACGGCTTTACTGGTGGTTTAAATAAAATAAAATCACCATACCGATCAGTTAAATAGCCGATGATTTCGCTATCACTCTTCCCTTCCCTGACAAATTGATAAACCTGCTGACGCAAGTCTTTAGCGAGACTCGCGTTGGAGTCTGCCAAATCCTGATTCTGACATACCAGACAACGGAGTTCTTTCAATAAATGAGAAAATTGCGCCTCCTGCCTGGCCGTTTCAAAAGGATAGATTGTATTGGCCGCGAATACAGTAGGTAAAAATAATAATCCCAATAACAAGCCATAATATTGCAAATATTTCACGCTTCCTCCTGCAACTGCTTGATTCGGGGGATAAACTCACTATCCCATACCCTTTCATCAAGAATGCCTGCATGTCTGTAGCGGATGATGCCTTTTTTATCAATCAGGAATGTCTCCGGTGCTCCATAAACCCCCATGTCAATGGCCACCTTTCCTTCTTTATCTTCCCCAATAGCACGATAAGGATTACCCCACTCATCAAGCCAATGCCTGGCATTCTGCGGCTCATCTTTGTAATTTAAGCCATAAACAGGAACACCTTGCCTGGAAAGACGCATCAGAAACACCTGTTCTTCCATACAGGCTGGACACCAGCTGGCCCATACATTGAGCAAGGAAACCTGACCTTCCAATATTTGCGGGGTAAATAGCGTTTCTTTATCTAAAGTGGCTAACTGAAAATCCGGGAGCGATTTACCCAATTGTGCAGAGGGTAAGTTTTGCGGCTCAAGAGAGAGTCCACGCCAGAGAAAAATTGCTAACGCCCCAAAAACCAATAACGGCAGTAAGCGCCAAACACTCATGCTTGTACCTCATGGCCATTTACAGCAAGCTCCTGGCGCTTACGATAATAACGCCTGTCAGTCAAACTGAGTAAACCGCCCGCCAAAATCATAAACCCTCCACCCCATATCCAACGGACAAAGGGCTTATAATACAAACGAACTCCCCAAGCCTTGTCACCCAAAGGTTCCCCAAGAGCAATATAAATGTCTCTAAATGGATTAACATCAATAGCTGATTCGGTCATCGCCATCTGACCTACATCATAAAGCCGCTTTTCAGGAAAGATAAAGGCAACCTTATGATTATGGCTGATTTTAAATTGGGCTTGCGTGCCATGGTAGTTAGCACCTTGCAATGAGGATTCACTGATAAATTGAATATCATAATCAGCAAGTTTTATTTTATCACCCGGAGCCATTCTTACATCCTGCTGGATGCCGTAATTACTGGATATTACAATGCCAATAACCGTAGCAGCCAAACCGCAATGGGCAACAACCATTCCCCAAAAAGATTGCCCCAGATGCGTAAAACCACGTTGTTTACCACGAATAAAGAGTAGTTTTAGCGTACTTGATATTATCCACAAAGCAAGGGTTAACCCGATTAAAGCATAACCATTTACTGATTCAGTAAAAGTAAACAATAAGATAAACGGTAAAACGATGCTGAGAAAAACCACTTTCCCCAGCCGCAGGGTCAGCCTTTGCAAACTATCCCGTTGCCAGTTCAAATGGATTCCAATGCCCATTAGCACTAATAAAGGGATCATTAATGGCACAAAAACAGAGTTAAAATAAGGCGCGCCAACCGATAATTTGCCAAGCCCCAGCCCGTCAATCAGTAAAGGATATACCGTCCCCATTAACACGGTGAGCATAATTACCGCCAAAAGGACATTGTTTAACAACAGGGCGCTTTCGCGAGAAACCAGGGAAAGATTGTCGCGGCTTTGCAAAGTCTGGGCACGTAAAGCAAATAATACCAAAGACCCACCAATAACAACCAGCAAAAAGCCCAGAATATATAATCCACGCTGAGGATCAACCGCAAAGGCATGAACAGACGTCAACACACCTGAACGGACTAAAAAGGTTCCGATAAGGCTCAAAGAAAAAGCCGTGATCGCCAATAACAACGTCCATGCCTTGAATTGCTTGCGCTGCTCACTTACAGCCAGTGAATGTATTAATGCTGTCCCGACAAGCCAGGGCATAAAAGAGGCATTTTCAACGGGATCCCAAAACCACCATCCACCCCAACCAAGTTCACGATAAGCCCACCAGCTTCCCAGGGTAATCCCCGTAGTTAAGCAACACCATGCTGCCAGCGTCCAGGGTCTTGTCCATTTTGCCCATGAGGATTCTACCCGCCCAACCCAAAGGGCTGCAATTGCAAAGGAAAAAGCCACGGAAAACCCTACATAGCCCATATAAAGCATCGGAGGATGAAACAGGAACCCGGGATCCTGTAACAATGGATTTAAATCTCTGCCCTGAGTCTGTAGAAGTTGAAACTGTCGGCCAAAAGGATTGGATGTCGCCAATAAAAAAAGAATAAAACCTGCACTTAAAAAACCAAGCACGGCCAGTACTCGCGCACGCATCGCCTTATCCAGAGCTGAACTAAAGAAACTGATTGCAAGCATCCACAGGCTTAAAATAGCAACCCATAACAGCATTGAACCTTCATGGCCACCCCATACTGCACACAATTTGTAAAACCAGGGCAACGAAACACTGGAGTTTGTCAAAACATAAGTCACACTAAAATCATCACGCAAAAAACAAGCTGTAAGACAGCAATAAGCAAGTCCAACAAAGATAAACTGTCCGCAAGCATAAAGGGGAGCTGCCGCTGTCCAGTCCGCTTTATTTCGCCATACACCCAAACTGGGAATTAAAGCAAGCAATAAGGCAAAAACCAAAGCCAATACCAGAGAAAATAAACCAACTTCAGCTATCATGCGTACTTCTTTCCCCATTTTGATTGGACTTGGCCAAAGCATCCTTCACTTCTGGCGGCATATAATTCGCGTCATGCTTTGCTAAAACTTCGATGGCAGTAAAATGCTGGTTATCTGTAAGCTTTCCAAGCGCAACAATCCCCTGACCTTCACGAAATAAGTCAGGCAAAATCCCGCGATAATTGACAGTGACCTTTCCTTTAAAATCCGTCAATTCAAATTGTACGGACAAATCATCAGAAGCACGTACGATACTTCCCTTCACCACCATCCCTCCAAGACGAATTAACTGTTTTCCAGATGCCTCGCCATTCGCAATTTGGGCAGGGGTATAAAATAAACTGATATTTTGCCTTAAAGCATACAAGACAAGACCAGTAACCATTGCTAAAATCGAAACTACAAATAATATCAAGATTAACTTACGCTTACGGACAGGGTTCATCATTGCTGTCTCTTAAACCATTGTTGCAATTTTTTACGTGCCTGCGCCCGCTGAAATTTAATGCCGAGAATATTCATAACCAGAACAACACAAACCAAGCCATAAGCTGGCCATATGTAGATTGAATAGCCGCCCATGGCCCACCATTTTAAAAATTGATTCATATTCCTTCCTTTTCAATCAAGTCTCTTACCCATTGCTGCTTATAGTCTCGAAGTAATACCTCACAACGGGCCTTATGCAACATAACCCAAAGACAATAAAAAGAAAAACCGGCCAAGGTCAATAGTAATGGATATAACATAGGGGCAGCAATTTTAGGCTTGGCGAATACAGACAAAGTCGCTCCCTGGTGCAGCGTATTCCACCAATAAACGGAATAATGGATGATAGGCAGGTCAACCAATCCAACCAAGGTGAAAATAGCAGCAACCTTGTCACCCTGTTCTTTATGTTGGAAAGAACCTTTAATAGCCAGAATAGCCAAATAAAGAAACAATAAAATAAGTTCGGAGGTTAAGCGGGCATCCCATACCCACCAGGCACCCCACATTGGCTTACCCCAGATACTGCCTGTCACCAAGGCCAGAAAAGCCATGGAAGCACCTAACTGAGCAGCCATTCCAAGCATCAGACCGGCCATTTTGATACGCCATACCAACAGGAGAACCGCTAAAAATCCCATTCCACCGTATAAAGCCATAGATAAAAACGCACTGGGGACATGAATATAGAGAATGCGAAAAGCATCTCCCTGCTGATAGTCCGGCGGAGCAAAAATCAACCCCCAGAAAATACCGGCTATTAAAAAAACTAACGATAAAATACCTAACCAGGGAAGCCAGGACTTTGTTCGCTGGTAAAAGATTTTAGGCGAGGCCATTTGATATAAAAACTTCCACATAGGGAATAATTAAATCAGAAAAAACCACAATTTTACCATGCATTAATCCGTAAGGCTAATACGAATCACTGCTGCAGTGGCAAAAGGCAGAAATCCACAAGCTAAAATAGATAAGGCAGCCAATATTGCCAGATAGCCTTGCACTGGAAGACCCTGCATCGCCGCTGTCAACGTTCCACTGCCAAACACCATCACCGGTACCGTCAACGGCAATAAAATCAACGCCATTAAAACGCCTCGACCAGCACTGAAAGAAGCAGCAAGGCCACATAAAAACAGGATAGCCGGTGTTCCAGCAATAAGGCTTATGATCAAAATTATCGTTTCGTAAAACGTTAAATTAAATAATAAAGCAAGCAACGGACAAAAAAGAAGCATCGGCAAGAGGCCAAGCAGCCAATGAACCAGCAGTTTTGCACCAAGAATCAGGCTCAGGGGATAACCTGAAATTAGCCATTGCTCAAGCACACCATTCTCATAATCTTGCTGAAAAAATCCGGCAGAAGACAATAAGAGGGCTAATAATATGGCAATCCATACCAGTCCGGGGGCAATAGTGCGCATAATGGAAACATCAGGAGGCATGGTCAAGGGGAAAAAAACAGCAACCATTAAAAAAAACAGCGCAGAATATAACAATAAGCGCGGTTGACGTAGATGGATTAAAATTTCTCTCTGGATTTGTCTTTTAAAGAGCAAGGCAAAACCTATCATAAGTTATACTCCAGACAGTCTGCCTGCATCAGAGGCAATTTTTGGTGAGAAGTTATAATCACTTGCCCTCCTTGAGCAAGATGATCTTCAAGATGCCCCACAAGCACCTTGACTGCTTCTTTATCCAAAGCCACTAACGGCTCATCTAATAACCAAAGCCTGGCATTAGTCATTGCAATACGTAAAAGACCTACCCGCCGCCTTTGTCCTGCAGAAAGATGGCTACATAACTCATGGTCTAATCCTTGCAATCCAAACTCTTCAAGTAAGGAATCAAAAGCAACCTCTCGCCGTCCCCAATGCATATCGAAAAGACTGTTTTCCTTAACAGTTAATAGGGGATGGATTCCTGTCTTATGGCCCACATAGCAAATTTTCTGTTGATAAATAACCAGATTATTCCTGACAGGCTTCCCCTGATAACGGATCTCACCTTCCGAAGGATGCAAAAGTCCCGCTAATAACTTAAGCAGGGTTGTTTTACCTGCCCCGTTACCCCCACGCAAATGCAACAGCTGTCCTGCCCGCAGGGTAAAATTTATCTGCTCCAGTAGCGGTTTATCCTGGTAATCAAAACAAAGCGAACAGACCTCAAGCATAAAAAGACCGGCAGTTTAAAAAATAGGAGACTAACATAATTTACTTTTCTGGCAAGCAAGCATGTAATCAGGGCTGTGAATAGAAACCTATTTGCAACATGGCTCCAGATTGCTTCACTTCGTTCGCAATAACGGCATTTTAATGGAGCAAATCCTGAAACATTCAATGAAAGCACTTGCACCCTGAGACAGTCATTGTGATAATCACTTTTTTATTCTATCCAGAGTAAGGTGGATGATGGAGTTTCTATCAGAGTATGGTTTGTTTCTTTTAAAAACATTAACACTGGTCATTGCTTTATTGCTTGCAGTGGCAGGTATTGCAGTCTTGAGCCGAAAGCCAAAATCCAAACTGGAAATCACTTCGCTTAACAAACAGCACGAAGAGACAAAACACCAGATGTCTCAGCATATTAAAAATAAAAAACCTGAAAAAAAGAAAAAAGAGAATGAAGATAAGCCCTCCCTTTATGTGATTGATTTTCATGGCGATATCAAAGCAACAGAAGTAGAGCAACTTCGTGAGGCAGTGACTGCCATTCTCAGCATTGCTAATGACAAGGATGAGATAGTACTTCGCCTGGAGAGTCCAGGGGGCATGGTCAATAGTTATGGCTTGGCAGCCTCACAGTTACAACGGATTCGTGACCGTAAAATTCCTCTTACTGTTTGCATTGATAAAATTGCCGCCAGTGGGGGTTATCTAATGGCTTGCGTTGCCAATCGCATCGTTGCAGCTCCTTTTGCCATTCTTGGCTCTATTGGTGTTGTGGCTCAATTCCCTAATTTTCATCGTTGGTTGAAAAAAAATAATATTGACGTTGAGTTATTAACAGCCGGCGAATATAAACGTACTTTGACTCTCTTTGGCGAGAATACAGAAAAAGACCGCAAAAAATTCCAGGAAGATCTGGAAAAGGTACATCATGCTTTCAGAGCATATGTGCTTACCAATCGCCCGCAGGTCAACATTGAAGAGGTCGCTACTGGAGAACATTGGCTGGCAAAAGATGCTTTTGATTTGCGGCTCGTTGATAGCTTAAAAACCAGCGATGACTACCTCACTGAGAAAATGGCAACGTTTAACGCATTTAAAATTACTATTCATGGGAAAAAATCACTGGCAGAAAAGTTACTAAAACCTGCGATGAAACTGATTCATCCCTGGGCATAAAGGCTATCAAATTCCATGTTTATTTTTCCCATTTGCAATAACTTATTAACTATTGATTATACTAATAATAATTATGGTTATATACTTAATACAAGTGAACGAACAACTATGGAGTAACTATGAGCGATTTCAAATCAAAACTTCCTGATTTAAAAGAAATCACTTCAATTGCTGGTAAGCTTTTTAAAGATGTCAAACAAAGCGTATCTGAAATTATTGACGATTATAAAAAGAAACGTGAGGAAACCGCTCAAGACGATGTCGTTTCTTCAGCCCCTAAGACAAAATCCAGGGAAGAGCCTGCAGCCTCTCAGGAAAAAAGTGCCCCTGCCCCAGAACAAGAGGCAGTAATTACGTCAGCCAGTCATGAAACAACGCCTGCAGCAGGTGAAGAAGAAGTGGCAACTGTAGCAGCAGCCAAGCCTAAAGTAAGCAAGCCAGCTGCGGTAAAAACAGCAGAACCCGAAACAAAAGAATCAAAGGAATAATACCCACACTATTATCAGGTTTCACGTTATGAATACGGAATCCTATCCCTGCGGCCATTGACCGCGGGGTTCATAAAAATGCCTGAAGAACATACTTGACGCAGTCAAACTATAGTAACTCGAGTTGTAACCGTTCACAGAATATGTAAATTTTTCTGTTTATAAACCTATTTATTTGAGTTGTCTTTCCCGCGAAGGCGGGAATATATCCATAAAGTTAGCACATAGGTTGATTTTTAGATAGATTCCCGCCTTCGCGGGAAAGACAGAGGACTTAATATTCCTTAATTACATACCCCGTGAACAATTACCTCGAGGGTCTGTGGTGCCCTAAGCGCGCTCCGGGCGCGTCAGGCCATATTTACGCATTTTTTCCACCAGGGTAGTACGCCTCATATTAAGATAACTGGCTGCATGAGCAACTACCCAATCAGCTTCATTCAAAGCCTGACTAATTAATGCAAGCTCTGTTTTTACCAGATGTTCTTTCAGATCAATACCATCACTAGCGATAGAATCAGGACTTATCATCTCTAATAAAGTCTCTCGTTCGCTGCTGGCAATTTCCTGATTTGAAATTTTAGCACCCAGCTTAAACCTCCTTGGCAAGTCATCAACATCAATAATGCCATTAGGAAACAAAATAGACAGACGCTCGACTAAATTTGCAAGCTCCCGAACATTTCCAGGCCAATGGTAACGTCCCAAGACATCAAGCGCTGCCGGCATAAGACGAATGCCCGGTCTGTTCTCACCTTCAATTCGTGAAACCAGTTCATTTAATAGCAACGACAGATCTTCTCGCCTGTTTCTTAAAGGCGGCATTTCAATTGGGAATACATTCAAGCGATAGAAAAGGTCTTCACGAAACTTGCCTTCTCTGATTGCTTGTTCAAGATTGCGATGAGTGGCAGCAATAATCCTGACATTTACCTCAATGCTTTTATTACTGCCAACCCGTTCAAAACATCGTTCTTGTAATACACGCAATAATTTAACTTGCATAGCCAAGGGCATATCGCCTATCTCATCAAGAAATAAAGTCCCCCCATTCGCCAATTCAAACCGGCCCTGGCGAGAAGTAATTGCTCCCGTAAAAGCCCCTTTTTCATGGCCAAACAATTCGCTCTCTAATAGTTCCGCAGGAATAGCACCACAGTTAATCGGTATGAACGGCTTATTATACCGTGAAGAAAACGCATGAATATTTCTCGCCACGACTTCCTTGCCCGTTCCAGATTCACCGAATACGAGCACGCTGGCATCGGTATCAGCAACTTGTGCTATTAATCGACGTATCTGACGAATTGACTCACTGCTCCCCACCAGACTGCGAAATAAGGAGGGGTTTCGTTTTTTATTACTTTCCTCAGCAAGGGCGGTTTCATTGGCAATTTGACACTTATGAAGTGCTTCAAGCATTTGCGCATAAGTAAAGGGAAAACAGAGGTTAGCCAGCGCATTTTTTTTTGAATAATGACTCTCTGGTAAAGTAGAGTCAATCAGGATAACAGGAAGTTGCGGTGCCAGTGATTGAAGCTCGTCCATGAACTCCAGATCTTCAGAGGACTCTCTTGCACCCATCATGATTAGCTGGGTGTTTTCGTAAGAGGCCTTTCGCCAATTATTGTAATTAGCAAATAAACAGGACTCACCTACAAAACTCAAAATGGTATTGAGCTTATGACAACGTACTTCGTTATCATCAATAATGAAGACTGTTTCATTGTTGCTCATAACCCTATCCCTATGTCCATCTTATCTATTGTTGAGTATTGGATGCCAATCAATCTTATGTCAAATAAATGACGATTTTTTTTATTAGTGTCATAAATCATTACACAAAAAATTCCTATCGATAACAGTTAATATAAGCAAAGGCATTACATAATGTTCCGAAGCATAATTTCTGATTACCGATTGCCTTGGTGGCAGCAATATTCTTTTCTATGGCAAATTTACGGCTGTCCAAATAACCCATCCGGCGGCAAAAAGAATGAGCCGCTTTACGGCCACACCCGCGATGACCATCATAGCACCAATCGATACGGTAATTATCAAAACGGGGATAAACAAAACGTCTTAAACGATAATGATAAGTTCTGGGAGGCTTATGAGACATATTTGCTACACAACGGATCACCTTAAAGCCATTACAACGCCACCCTTTGCATCGCGCATCACAAAAAAGATAATTGGTTAACCCGACATTATGATCAATTATCTGCTGATCAGCATAAGCATAGCCCATCAGTTTACAATAATTTGTTGCTACTGCAGAACCACACTTCCCATCCAAAGTACAATAATTTAAACGCTCACCATGATATTTAGGCTGCAAAAAACTTCTATAAAAATTATCCTTTTGCGCCCCAAAGCCTGAATTAATTGCTGATAGGGCTAACATGCAAATCACAAGCAATTTTGAAAAAAAAGTCATTCATACAATCCGTTAGCAGCTTTATGACATGTTAGCCTATGGCTGACAGCAAAAAAAGAGGTAATACTTCGCTTGAATGATTTTTTTTGGAACAAAAAAAATCATTACTTTGTTATATGATTAGGATATAATCAAAATGGTTGTAATTCGTTAATTTTATTGATATGAAAATTTTATTTCTGAATTTAGCTGATCCAGGTATCCTCGGAGAAAAAGCGGTTAAGTCACTGGAAAAAAAACATCGCCATTCTTTTTGGGGGAAAAAGAAAATTACCTTTTTAAACCTGATGGCTGTCGCAGCAACTTATGCTGATACCAATACACTGGAGCTTGATGAGAGAACGCAAAAAAAACTTCAATGTTGGTTTAATCATCGCAAACAAGACGATAAAATAATCATCGCCGCCCATGGTGCAATTGACGATACAGAGTATTGTTATGCACAACTTGATTCAGAAGAAATCTTCAAGACAAAGAGATTACTTCATTATTCTCAACTGGCAGGCTTTGTTCATTTACTAATTACACATAAAAATAACGCTATTCCATTTAACATAACATTATCCATATGTTATGGCGCAAGGAGCGAAACTTATGAAAAAAATCATATCACTGATATAAATGAGCTCGACATACAAAGTAGCTTTGCAGCCAAACTATATGCATCTCTCCTCCCCTTCCATACTATCCGCATGAAGGCCACCACCGGCTCAGTAGAATTTAACGAAAAGACAGGCTCTTTATTAACAGAACATGAAGAGGCGATTATAGCTCAGAAAAGCTATGATAACTTACTCCAAATCTTCAGAAATTTCGAAAAGGAAACCGTTAATCCTCTGGTAAACAAATTAATTGAGGAGAACGGAAAGGAAGCCTGGTTTAAGTTTCTGCAGCAGGATCAATCGCACAATACAAGCCCTTTAGCTAATGCCATGCGCGAATTTAACCAGATGGAAGAAAGCCTCAGACAATTGAGAATTAAAAAACTTGGAAAAAGCAAAAATTATGGAAAGATCGTTTTTACCTATGATATACCAAGTGAGACTGTCATTATCCTATTACAACATCAAGGTCAAGAAAGAAAACTCAAACAGATCCCACGGTCTGAATTCCTCTCTCCCTACGAATACGATGAGGGTGAGGGTGCACTAAAGCTTGATTTATGCATGCAGTAAATCACATTCAGCTTGCTTTAGGTTCTGTGCACTTATCTACTAATCTTGGCCAGAAAGCCTTTATTTTCTGCGCTCCGATGCTCACATACTTCTATGTATGCTCCGCTTAGGTGCTCGCCAATCAAGGCTTTTTGACCCAAGCTAGCGATAAGTGCACAGAACCTAGGGATTTCTTTTGAAATTTTTATGGATTAAAATTAAATCTAATTGTGTATTTACGGTATAAAATGATAAAATAGTTGTCTTTTGATGTTTAAATGACAATTTGAGATATAAAGATGCCAGTTATAGAAGTAGGTATTATAGGAGCGGGGCCCGCTGGTTTAGCAGCAACCGCCTCTCTTTTCGAGGAAGCTAAAAACACATCCTCAATAGAACTTAGAATCCATCTTATTGAGAAAAGAACCGAGTTTACGCGCCGACAAAAATTAATCATTCCCAGAGAAAAAGATCTTCCCGCAAAAGAACTAAGATGGGATACCTACTGCAAACAGCTCTTCGACCCACTCAATCAACTGCAAATTAATGATGCGGGAGATCTGATAGATGCCCAAAATAAACCTCTATCTAATTTAAATAAACGACAAAAATTCCTGCGTAAACTTATGAGACAAAAAGATGAATTTAATGAACCTAAAAACTTCTCCATTCGAACACTCCAGGAAGCACTTAAAGAACACATTGATAATCAGGAAACAAGCAATGTCAAATTCCATTGGTATCCAGGAACAACCGTAGATTCAATAGATCTGAAAAATAGAATGTTGCATCTGGATAAAGACAATACTACCATCACGTTTGATTATTTGCTGGTATGTGAAGGAGAGAGGCGTCATCTGACTCAACACATTAATGATGCGATTAAAACGGAATTTTCTCCACAAATAAAGCCTTTCTCTTTTAAAAAAATGGGCACGCCCACTTACCATATGGCTGCCCGGCTAACATTAAAAGATCTGGAAAAAGAGAAGGACTATCAAGAATTCCTGGCAAAGAATAGAAGAAAAATTGAATTTCAAGTGAAAAATTTAAGCCCACTTGGCTGGGATCCACGTGAAGGAAAACCAGATAATGCTATCTTTGACGATAATCTGTATAAAGAGAATCGATATGCTGGACCTAAGTGGAAACCTCGATTATTCATTGCAACCCCTGTTCCAGAATCGCTTCATGAAACCCAAAATCCCTCTATCAAAAGAAAAAAAGTACTTGAATGGGCAAGCTTTTTTGCATCGTTTAGAATGCAAGTGCCTCCTGAGAATTTTGTGATCGATGGGAAGGGAGAAAATGAAACACAATCCAATGTAGGCACCTTTCTTTCTGACATCCACTATGCCGATAATCCTGTAAGAAAATTACCTGATAATAGCTACATTATTCTTCTGGGAGATTGCGCTATGTCTCCTTATTACCCAGTCGGCATTTCATCGGCTTTTGCCATGAGTGAAGCTCGAATTGCTGCATCTTGTATTATCCAATTTCATCAGCAGGAAGAGCAATTCGAGCATTTAATTACCCAATATCATCGCTATCAACAAATTATTGCCGATTATACTGGCTATCGAAATGAAGAAATTGAAATGATTGTCAGACATATTGAAAACCTGCAAGAGACTCTGCAGGAAGAGGCAAAAACACTTCCAGTTTCTAATCGAGAAGAACTCCAGTTTGCAATGAAACAGCAAAACGTTATCAATCTTTTAAATAAGCTTTGTTATAAATTAAATCGTAGCAGCAATCATAGTAATGCTACCTCCGTCCTAAAGGGATGCCTCGAGCAATTGTTGATAACCGAGGAAACCTATTTTGATGCTATCGAAATTCAACCTGTTAGAGAACTCTTTGATAACATGCAAAATGGTCAATTGCTTAAAGAGCTTATTCAACAACAAAATTCAACAACAATTAAACCATAGGATCATAGTTTTTGAAATTTAATAATTTAGAGCCGGCTTTCATTTGGTTTTTTGAAGTGAACCTCTATTACGCCATTAAATTAATTTATATCAAACTTTGGCCTGCATGAAGGGGCGATTAAAACTGCGGTTGGGGTTAATTAATGGTAGCCTGGGGCGCCAACTATCCGGGAGCGCAGTTTGATAATAAACTCATACACCCTGGATTTCGCTGGCGCTCCATCCATACTACCACTTTTAAGGAAAATCCGCAGTTAATCGCACCCCCTGAATGAAGCAATTGGCAGAGCCTAGTAGTGCAAAACCACTTTGTTCTCCCCAAGTAAATCAGCTAATGCCGTAATAAACTCATCAGTTGGCGATACCCGCCATTCTAATCCCAGATTCAGGATGGCCATCGCTTGCGCATTAGCATAATGCACTTGTACTATACATCTGCCTTGATTAGCTTTTAAGATTGCTTGCAGACTGGGTATCAAATGTCCCTCTTCAGCTGTCAGCCTCAAAACGAGACATTTTGCAAGTTGCGAGCGAGCTTCATCGATCGTCAATAACTGACTGGCAGTCATCTTAACACCTCCGCTGTACTCATCAGCTGCTATGTCCCCTTCTACAACCAGCATTTCTCCCGATTGAATCATCGTTTGCTGCATCTCATAAATTTCAGAAAAAACAACCACATCCAACCTGGAACCAGCATCTTCCAAACCAATGATAGTTAATTTTTTTCCTCTCTTAGTCATTACCCGCCTAATTGAAGTCACTAAACCACAGATAATTGCCTTTTTCATGGAAGCTGGATTAAGTGTTGCTATCGGGGTGATGAATTCCTTAAATTCCTGGCAGTATTGTCTTGCCGGATGTCCTGTTAAATAAAGTCCCAGCGTCTCTTTTTCGCCATTTAAACGCATTATTTCAGACCAGGGCTTACATTCAATATAATCTTCCTGCGTTAAACCTTCTTCCAATAAAGAAAATAAATCCGTTTGTCCGCTGTTTTGATTCTGATGCGTCTTATCAGCCACTTTCAATGCTTTCTCTAATGACGCGAATAAAACTGCCCTCTCGATACCCCAACCATCCATTGAACCACTTTTAATAAGTGCCTCCAGCACCCGACGGTTTACTTTACGCAGATCCATGCGCTGACAAAAACCAAACAGCCCTGAAAACTCGCCTTCTTTTGCCCGTTCTTCAGTAATGCAATTAATAGCTGTTTCCCCTACTCCCTTGATTGCTCCAAGGCCGTAGAGGATAGTTTGCTCATCCCTGACCGTAAATTGATAATAAGAATGATTAATTGCTGGCGGCAAAACCTGCAGTTTCATCTGTAAACATTCATCTATAAAAGTAACCACCTTGTCTGTATTATCCATGTCAGATGACATTACAGCAGCCATAAAGGCCGCCGGGTAATGGGCTTTTAGCCAGGCCGTCTGATAAGCGACTAATGCATAAGCCGCTGAGTGTGATTTATTGAATCCATAACCGGCAAATTTTTCCATCAAATCAAAAATATGGGTAGCAACCTGCTCATCAACCCCTCGTGCAGTGGCTCCTTCAGTAAAAATGGCACGCTGCTTGGCCATTTCTTCCGGTTTCTTCTTACCCATAGCACGACGTAAGAGATCAGCTGCCCCCAAAGTATAGTTTGCCAGAACCTGAGCAATCTGCATGACCTGCTCCTGGTAAAGGATCACCCCATAGGTCGGTTTTAATATAGGCTCTAAATCAGGATGCGGATACTCAACCTTTGAACGGCCATGCTTGCGATCAATAAAATCATCCACCATTCCTGACTGCAAAGGCCCTGGTCTGAATAGAGCAACCAACGCAATAATATCCTCAAAACAGTCAGGCTGAAGTCTATGAATCAGCTCCTTCATCCCTCGCGATTCCAACTGAAACACTGCTGTCGTCTGGCAAGCCTGTAACAATTCAAAGGTTTTTTTATCATCCGTTGGAATTAAGGAAATATCGACAGGCAGCTCGCCTCTGTTAAGTCGCTCTTTGTTGATAATGGCTAATGCCCAATCAATGATTGTCAGCGTTCTTAATCCCAGGAAGTCAAATTTGACCAATCCTGCTGCTTCAACATCATCTTTATCAAATTGACTGACTAACTGTGTCGAGCCTTGTTCACAGTAGATGGCAGTAAAATCAGTCAACTTTGATGGCGCAATAACGACGCCTCCGGCATGTTTTCCCGCATTTCGGGTGATCCCTTCCAGCTTTAAAGCTAAATCAATTAATTCTTTAACATCCTCTTCATCTTCATAGCGTCGTTTTAATTCCTCTTCCTCTGCAAGTGCCTTGTTTAAGGTCATGCCAATTTCAAAAGGAATCAACTTGGCTATTTTATCTACAAAACCATAAGGATGACCCAGCACTCGCCCTACGTCACGTACCACAGCCTTGGCAGCCATTGTTCCAAAGGTGATAATCTGGGAAACGCTCTGACGACCATATTTCTCGGCAACATACTCAATGACGCGATCCCGGCCTTCCATGCAAAAATCAATATCGAAATCAGGCATTGAAACCCTTTCCGGGTTTAAGAAGCGCTCAAACAGCAACTCGTATTGCAAGGGATCCAGATCGGTAATTTTTAATGCATAGGCAACCAGTGAGCCAGCCCCAGAACCCCTTCCAGGGCCTACAGGTACCCCATTTTTCTTAGCCCACTGAATAAAATCGGCAACAATCAGAAAATAGCCTGGAAATCCCATGCTATTGATTACATCAAGCTCAATTTGCAACCGCTTATCATAGTTTATACGTAAAGTTTCGATCTTTTCGGGGGGATGAGCGTGAAAAATTTGCTTTAATCGTTCTTCCAAACCTTCTTTTGAAAGTTGTGACAAATAGCCTTCTACCGTATAACCATCGGGAATTGGGAAATTCGGCAGATAATTATTACCTAAATCAAGCTTTACTGTACATCGTTTAGCAATTTCAGCCGTATTTTCTATTGCTTGAGGTAAATCTTTAAATAAGGCCACCATTTCTTCGGAAGAACGCAAGTACTGTTGGGTGCTATAAAGTTGGTTTCGACGCGGATCTGCCAAAGTATACCCTTCATGAATACAGACCCGCGCTTCATGGGCTTCATAATCATCCGGGTGTAAAAACCGCACATCATTGGTAGCAACTAAAGGTAAATTGAGCTCTTCAGCCAAACGAACAACCCGCTCATTATATTCAGTTTCATCAACTCGCCCGGTTCTTTGGATCTCCAGGTAAAATCGCTCAGGAAAAATAGCCATCAATGATCGCGCAAGTCCATAAGCAGTGGATTCATCTTCAGCCAGTAAAGCTTTCCCTATAGAGCCGGAGCGCCCCCCTGATAAAGCAATCAACCCTTCAGCATACTCGGCAATCCATTGGTGTTGTACTCTGGGCTGCCCCTGATATTGCCCTTCCTGGTAAGCTTTTGAAATTAAGCAAGTTAAATTGCGATAGCCTGTTTCATTTTGGCATAAAAGCACAAGTGATGTCGTTTGCTCTGGATTTTCTGGCGCGTGACAAGGCAAATCGGCGCCAAGAATGGGTTTTATGCCCATCTCAAGAGCTGCCTTGAATACCTTGACAGCCGCAAAAAGATTGCAATGGTCAGTAACGGCTATGGTATTCATACCCTTGTCGGCAAGTACTTTCATCAAGGGTTTTATGCGCACCAAGCCATCGACCATTGAAAACTCGGTGTGGACACGCAAATGAACAAAACGTGATTTCATAATGATTAAACTCTTCCAACGATGACAGAACTCTACAGAAGTCAGCTATTCAGAGCAAGCAGAGAATCATCGCAGCTCAGCGATAAGACCCTGTTGAGATATTTGTAGCACTACCACCTTAGAGAGTTGCCTGATGAGGATCAAAGGCGTCTCGCACTGCATCTGCAAAAAGATTGCTGGCAAGCACCAAAATAAACATGAATACAAAAGCGGCCATCATCGGCCACCAGACAATAGGCTCTCTTGCCAACTCCAAACGTGCCCCGTTAATCATGTTTCCCCAGCTGATTGTCATAGGCGACACCCCTACACCCACATAAGACAATACGGCCTCGGCAAGAACTAAAAAACTAAAATCTAAAACCAGAGTAATTAATACGATATGCATCACATTCGGCAGCAAATGCCTGCGGATGATGGTAAAGGAACTGCTTCCCAAAGCACGGGCCGCCATAACATAATCTATTTCCCTTAATTTCAGTGTTTCAGCCCGCAATAATCGGCATAAGCTTGTCCAGCTCGTCACCCCAAGAATCAAACAAAGGGCAAGCAACCTGGCATCTGCACTTTTGCTAAGGGTAGGAAACTGCTGAGGATGGTTAGCAATGTACGTTTGCATGGACAACACTGAAGCAGTAATTAGAAGTACCCCGGGAATTGAGCTTAGGGTGGTATAAAGATATTGAATAATATCATCAATAATACCGCCAAAATAACCAGCAGCCATCCCCAGTAATAAAGCCAGTGGCATCATAAAAAGAGTGGTTAATATGCCAATAACAAGGCCAGTACGAATGCTTTTTACCGTATAATAAAAGATATCCTGGCCAATTTTTCCAGTACCTAAAAGATGAAAATCGCGAGAAAGCCAATAACTGGCGAGCATCACAAACAGGCATATAAAAAGCGTAATCAGCCCACTGATGCCGCTTTTTTCCGGTATCAGCTTCAACCGCTTGCCTAAGCTCCAATCAATTCCGATAATCAGCCCCCACAGAGTGATAACAATAAGCAAGCTCACCAGTACTGCTCTATAACTAACTGCTATTAGTTGTGCTGTTCTGTCATGGGTATTTTTAATGGTCTTTGGCAGGTACTTCAAACGAGGATGTACCTGTCTTGCTTCTCCGTCTATTAGTATTGTTTCTGCACTATATAAATTCAGTGCCAACGGTGCGGAATACGTTTTCTCATAAAAACTGCCCAGCGGTGCCATTACCCTGTCTAAAATCGAATTCTGCTGACCTGTGACAGGATCTTGATTAGCCGATATTGGAAAATTGAGATGAATGGAATCAATAACGGCTATTGCCAGGAAAAATAATAATACAATCGAGGCACTCACAGCCAGTGGCTTTTTAAAGATGCTTTGAAAAGCCCTTCTGACATGCTTTTTGCGTAAACTAAAACTAATTACTGCAGCGCTTATTATCAATACCGCTAAAAAACATTGGTCTGTCCATAATAATTCCATACCTAACCCAGCCTCACCCGCGGATCAACCAATGTATAAGAGATATCAGTCAAAATTAAACCAGCGATATAAAGAACGGAACCTAGAAATACCATCGCTCTTACAATAGCAAAATCCTGTTGCTGGATGGCATCGATAATATAACTGCCAAGCCCTGGCACACCAAAAAATGACTCCAGGATAAGACTTCCCATAAACAAAGAAGGGATAAGCACAACAATGCCGGTAAGAATTGGCAGCATGGCATTTTTCAATACATGACGAAATAAGACACGCAGTTCAGATAATCCTTTTGCACGCGCGGTTTTAACATACTCTCGATTCATCTCTTCAAGAAATAAACTACGATACCACCTGGAGCCTGCGCCAATCCCTGCCAGAACAGCAACAAATACCGGCAATAAAATAAACTTGATACTGCTAAGTCCGGCATCATAACCAGAAATAGGTACTAATCGCAGCAGTTTCCCAAAAATATATTGTCCGCCAATAATATAGAAAAGACTGGAGATAGACATCAGGATAATGCAAAAAATTACACCACTGAGGTCAATGTAGGTAGAGCGAAAAAAAGCCATCGCCATAGCAAAGATAATGTTTACCAATATACCCAGAAGCAATACGGGCAAAGCAATCGCAAGGCTCGGCCACATTCGGTGCGAAATATCATAGCTAATGTCACGTCCGGCATCAGACATGCCAAAGTCAAAAGCAAACAGCTTTAATGATTTTTGAAAAAAAAGCGTCTGTGTCAACATCCTGATGCCCGTCTCTGTCGAATTATAGAATAAGGGGAGATTGTAACCACGCGACATTTTCCACTGCATGATTGCTGCCGGTTTGACATGTTTTTCCCCTAACTGCATTCTCGCCATATCATCCGGGGAATTAACCATAAAAAACAATGCAAAAGTGATGATATTGATACCTAATAGAATGGGAATCGCATATAGAATTCGTCGCAATAAATAATAAATCATGATTTGATTCTCGAAGCACTTTGCTTTTCTCTTTTATAATAAGCCCAAAGCAGAGGGATTAGTAGCAAGCCAAACGTTAGCAGCAATAAACCAATTGGCCATAAAACAGGCTTATTCCAGCGCTGGCGTAATTCGTTTCGCTGCTCCACATTGATAGCCATGTATTTCAAGGTATTGTTATTAATCGTATCAGGCTTGGTTGGCGATACCCATTGCTGACTGAGAATCAACGTTTGGGTGTTGATCCCCCACGCCCAGGGTGCATCATGTCTGACTATTTCGACCATTTCGTCAATAAGCGACTGCCTCCTGTCATCATTACTACGGTTTTTCATTAAGTTAAACAAATGGTCATAACGCGGATTTTGATAATTAGAGGCATTCTCCCCGCCATGTTTTACTTTGCCGTTAGGACCATAAAGCATAAATAAAAAATTCTCAGGATCAGGATAATCTGCATGCCAACCCCAACTAAAAATCTGGGCGTTTCCAGTGCGCATTTTTTCTTGAAAACGATTATATTGCGTACCTCGAATATTTAAATCAATGCCTATTCGAGCGAATTGCTTACGCATCCAATCTAATCGAGATTTATCATCAGGCCCCCCGGTAACAGGTACATCATAATGCAGAAGCAACGGTTTGCCCGTTTCAGGATCGCGACCCTCTGGATAACCTGCCTGCGTCATTAATGCCTTAGCCTCTTCAAGCGTTTTCCTTTTAGGCCGATTTCCCTCCCAACGATAAATATAAGGATTAATTCCTTTCTCATCCTCTCTATAGCCAAAAATTCCTGGCGGTATAGGCCCCTGAGCGGCTTGGCCACGGCCATTATAGAAAATGGCAATTTGTTCATCAAAATTTACCGCAATCGAAATAGCCAATCTTAATTTTCTCGCCCGCTCACTTTTACCTCCTACAATTGGATCAAGCATATTGAATCCCAGGTAATAAATTGTTGGATCGGTTGTATGTGATAAGCGTATTTTCTTTTTCTGCATGCTGCGGGTTAGCTTGGGAATCCCTGAACGACTTATCTGAATCGCCTGGTCAAAGCTGTCCGTACTGATTCCCGATAAATCATAATAACCCTGCAAAAATTTATTCCAGCGAGGGATTGTTTCCTTCTCAAGAGTAAATACAGCCTGTTCAATTAAGGGAAGCAATTGTCCGGCATAACGCAAATAGCCAGCTTTGATGTCGTCCTCTGAACCATTAGCCGGGAAATATTCCTGCCGGAAATTTGGATTTTTATTCAAAACCATACGCCGGTTCGGGTTATTCTCACTTAACATGAATGGGCCAGTCCCTACAGGGTACCAACTAAAGGTTAAATTTTTATCATCCATTCCCTCTTGTAAGTAAAAACGATCTGCTTCCCAAGGCACAGGAGCAAAAAAAGGCATCGCCAGCCAGAACATGAATTGAGGATACTGTCCCCTGATAGTAATTTCAAAGGTGTAATCGTCAATCTTACGGACTCCAGCAAGAGGATATTTTCTTAAGTCCAAAAAATGAGCTTGCCGAAACCCATTTGGCAAGGATCTGGCAAAATCGCGAAAGCCAACAATATATTCGCTCATCAATCCGTATATTGGTGAATTTACTGCCGGACTGGCCAAGCGCTTAATCTGATAAATATAATCATCAGCCGTTAATTCACGGGTACCTGTTATCTGGAAGTCAGATAGCTTATTAATGTTATTGTTAGAAAGATAATCTTTTGCTAAATCCAGATAAAGGTAATTACCTGCTTTGTCTTTAGCCAGGGCAGGATGAGGCTGAAATAATATGCCCGGTTTAATGCGAATAGTATACACAGAAAACGCAACCTCACTGCTTTCTGCATCAGGCAGTAATTGATGTGATTTTCCCAGATAACGCACTGTTGGCATTGAAACAGCAGTTAAGGGAGTTAATTTATAGGGACGTACCAGATAATCATACTGTAATACAGGCTCATAGATTTGCGCTATAAACTGGTACTCATTGCTGGAATAAGACTTGGCAGGATCCAGCGTCTTGGGCTGCTCTGCAAATGACGAATAATAAATCTTCTCTTCAGCTTCGCTTCTCGGATAAGGGTTGTTAAAAACCCAATTCCTGGCATAGGATATTTCCCATGTACTGAGCAGTACAATCAATATAATTCCTAATCGCCTGAGTACTGCCAAAATCATTCCTGGAAGATGGTTATAGTAACTGCTTACTTTTTAAAGCATTATGATGTTAGCAACCAGGATTTTAGTCAAGTGAGCATGGCAAGAAATTCTTCCTCATTCAATACCCGCACACCTAATTCAATAGCCTTATCCAGTTTTGAGCCAGCTTCACTACCAGCAACGACATAATCCGTTTTTTTTGAAACACTGCCTGCCACCTTAGATCCAATTGACAATAACCGTGCCTTTGCTTCTTCACGGGTCATACTCACCATAGTTCCGGTAAGAACCATCGTTTTACTGTAAAATGGATGTGCTTCATCCAGTTGCTTCCGCTCTATTTGGGGCCAGTGAACACCATGCGCTAAAAGTTTTTCTATGACTTCGCAATTATGGTTCTGTGCAAAAAACTGTACGACATGTTCTGCGCACACCGGACCGATATCCTTTAGTGACATTAACTGCTCAACAGAAGCTTCCTTCAGCGATTGAATATCCGTAAACTCTGTTGCCAATACCCTGGCACTGACTTCGCCAACTTCCCGTATTCCCAAAGAGTAAAGAAAACGAGGAAAGGTGGTTTTTTTGCTTTTTTCAATAGCAGATAACAAATTTTCTGCCGACTTTTTTCCCATACGTGGAAGCTCAGCCACAGTATCCAAATCAAGGACATAAAGGTCAGAAACGTCTTTAACGATTTCCTTTTCCACAAGCTGATCAATAAGCACCGCTCCTAACCCATCAATTGCCATCGCTTTGCGGGAGGCAAAGTGCCATAGCATCCTTTTAAGTTGGGCTCGGCAGAATAATCCTCCCGTACAACGGGCAACTGCTTCATCTTCTTCCCTGACAACCCCTGCCCCACATACCGGACAATGCTCTGGCAGTTTAATCGTTTGAACACTGGCAGGCCGCTTTTCTTTAACGACGGATACCACTTCGGGGATAACATCGCCAGCACGACGGATAATAACCGTATCGCCAATGCGAATGTCTTTTCGCTGAATCTCATCCATATTATGCAAAGTAGCATTGCTGACTGTGACACCTGCCACACTGACTGGATTTAATCGGGCAACCGGCGTTAAGGCGCCAGTACGGCCTACTTGAAAATCAACTGCTTTCAATTCGGTCATTTCTTCGCTGGCAGGAAATTTGTGGGCACAGGCAAAACGGGGAGCACGAGCCACATAACCCAGTTCTTTCTGCAGGGCAATATTGTCTACCTTATAAACAACACCATCTATCTCATAAGGCAGATCCACGCGGCGGGCTAATATTTTCTGATAATACTCAAGGCAACCTTGAAGACCAGTCGCTGTCCTTATTTCAGGCGAAGTCCTAAAACCCCAATGACGCAACAGCTCCAACTGGGCAAAATGGCTGTCTGGTAACTCATATTTTTCACAAGCTCCGATGCCATAATAATACACTGCCAATGGTCTTTCTGCGGTAACTGCCGCATTCAATTGCCGCAAGCTTCCGGCAGCAGCATTGCGAGGATTGGCAAACGTCTTTTCACCCTGAGCACGTGCCTTCGCGTTATAAGCTTCAAAACCTGCCTTCGGCATGTACACTTCCCCTCTGATCTCAATTAGCTCAGGCGGATTATCGGTTAATATTTTTAAAGGGACTGCGGTGATAGTTTTAATGTTATTGGTAACATTTTCACCAACCGCCCCATCACCACGCGTTGCGGCATGAATTAATATACCTCTTTTATAAGTTAAACTGACTGCCAGTCCATCCAGTTTTGGCTCACAGCTGAATAATAAAGAGGTTTCATCACAATCCGCTCTATCAGCTACCCGCTTCATAAAAGCACGTAACTCTTCTATTGAAAAAACATTTGCCAGTGAAAGCATAGGCTGAAGATGAATCACAGGCTCAAAAGCCCCTACAGGACTCCCCCCTATCCTTTGTGTGGGTGAATCAGGAGAAATATAGTCCGGATGGTCACTCTCAAGCGTTTGTAACTCCCTGAAACAACGATCATATTCGATATCAGGTACCAACGGATTGTCCAGCACATAATAATGATAATCATATAATCGAATCCGATCCCGCAAGCTATTAATTTTTTCAACAATATCCTGACTCATTGACTAGACTAACCTTGATAAAAAAAGAAGTTTAACATTAAAAACAGGGGAGGTAGGAATTGATTAATCAAAAATTAATCTAAAATTGGTGATATTTAAGGCTTTGGATAGGTATTAATCGATTAACGGAAAGTCTTGTCTGTTTATTCAGATTATTTCTCGAATAATTACTTCCTGCATTACTCTGAGCACGGGACATAAGCGCTGGTTCCAATTGTCAACAAAATCCAAATCAAAACTTACATTTATTGGTTAATTTTATAACAAATTATTGCTTATAGTCTAAACTGAAAAAGTAAAAGCCTATCCCTTTAATTTGAACATACATGATTAAATCAATTCAAGGAGTTTATTAATGAAGCAGGCAAGTAACCCCATAGCTCAATCTTTTCAACTAATACAAAAAGAATACTTACTTTATGAAACAGGCCCCTATCAATGCTTTGTTATCCCAGGTGATATGCTTGGGGTTCTTCTATTAGAGATAGGAAGGATAAGAGAGCTTGTTTTTAGGAAATCACTACATGGTTCAGGTAAAGAACATGACCTCGACGGTTTGGATAGATTTTACCATCATGTCATCATTTGGGATAATGAACAGAATCAAATTATGGGTGGCTACCGCTTTCGCACAAACCAAGACTGGGATTCGGAAAAAATAGCCGAACAATCTTACATTGAAAAATGTTATCCTGGCATATACAAACATCTTAGTAAAAAGCATCTCTTCATTGAATTAGGACGCTCTTTTATTAATGAAGATTATCAAAATGACATATTTTCTTTATTTCTCCTTTGGAAAGGAGTTCTGCTTTATATAACAACCTATTTAAAAGATCACCGCCTTATCGTTGGCTTGCCTTGGGTTAAGCTTGATCATTTGAAGAAAGATTCAATTTCATTCTTATTAAGCGTACTCTCGAATAACCATTTCTACCAGCCAATCTCCCAGATCAATGCCAAACATCCTTATCCAATGAAGCACTTACTAAGCACGAAGCTAGCCAATTTGGCTCAAGAACACTCTGATATGACCTCGACATTCAATACCATTTATTCTATCGAGGGAACAAAGCGATGTTTACCCGTTTTACTTAAACAATACATCAATTTAATGGGCGCTAAAACACACGGATTTTCAATTGCTCGTGATTTCAATAACTTATTGGAAGTATTGATGTCTACAGATCTTTCAAAAATCCCTTCCAGAAGGATAGAGCGGTATGTTAATCGATAATTTATACCTTACTAAAAACAGCATCCGATTTATTTTAGAATTAATCAAAAAAAATCATAATGATATGACATTTAATCAGTTTCATTATAACAATTTGGAAGCTGATTTATACTCCCAAAATAACACAAGAAAAAACCAGGGAGTTGTTGTTATTTTTCACGGACTAAACCAGCAAGGAAACAAGGATTCGAGACTCCTAAGTTTAGTCAATTCTTTGACAAATATAGGATTTAATTGTCTTTTACCACAATTAAATGCTTATACAGAAATCAGATTACCATCTGAAGAAGAATTTGATGATCTTGTTGTTTTTATGGAGTATTTGTTTAATAATAAAATAGAATCCAACAATAGAATCTTGTTTCTAGGTCCGTCTGTATCCTGTTTGTTTATGGCAAAAATTGCTTCTAAAACAAAGTTAAAAAATGAAATAAAATCATTATGCCTGATAAGCCCTTATTTTTCTGCTGAGGATAGTTTTAAGGAAATTCTGGAATCCCCAAAAAATTTTTATGCTCAGTTAGTAACGTTAAAATTACTTCTCCATAGTAAATACCTACAAGATAATAATGAAAAATCAATCATTGATATGCAAATATTAAATAAAGCAATTAACCTGTGCTTCCTTAAAAAATCAGAGCCAGAAATAAAAAATAAAATCATTGATTTCGTTGCTGATAATTCATCAAAAAATGGCATCCTTCCTGACTATATTAACCGACTAGGAAGATCAGGATTTATTACAAAAGATATTGAACCATTTTTTCAGGAAATGACACAAAAAGCATATTACAGTGAATCAATTATAAAGATTAATGCCAAAATAACTTTAATACACTCGTTAAATGATACTATTTTTTCTCCTGTAAATAGCATTCAACTCGCTGAGCACTTAAGAAAAAATAATATAAAATGCCATATGTTAATAACGAGTTTGTTAGAACATGCTGATATAAGCTTGAAAAAAATTATTCGGGAGTTTCCACGCGTTATTAAATCTTTGAATTATTTTTTAGCGTAAGACAAGAACAGCATTTTAAAATATATTTCTTTTTATTTTTAAAAACTTTAACCGCTTGTCATCAATCCAGTGCCTAAATAACGTTCAACGCCTGAGGTTTGTATAGTTCCTATCTTCAAGTGTGACAGGTATAATTACTACTTGCTGATTGGAGCGAGGGTATGTTATAGATATCGCCTTTGTTATGGACAAGGATAGAAAAACAAATGGACTTCCCGCGTTTTTTGAGTTACTTGACCCTGCTTTTTTTCTCTTTATGGAGCGTTGCCTCACCTGCTACTGAAACGCTTGGTATAGCCTTTATTCATGGTACTAATGATCATCGTCAGGATGCTGATGGCGGTTATTGGAAACGAGGTTTTATTAATTCATTAGCCAGTGTGCTTCCCGATCCCGGCAATCATGTGGTTTTAGCCTGCGACTTTAGCCATTATATGTGGCATGAGGAAGCAGCTGGTTGCGTAGCAAACCAGCTACTGGATTTTATTAATAACAAACAAATCACTCAGCTAACTGTTTATACCCACTCTAATGGCGCCAATGTTATACGCTGGATTCTGTCTAATCCCAGCTATGATTGGCGTTATCAGCTTTTAAATAAAAAAATAAGCCAGGTTATTGCCATAGCACCATCCAGTGGCGGCACCCCCCTGGCTGATGAAGTAATCGATGGCAATATTTTTGAGTCAGGTGTAGGCTGGCTTCTTGGTTATCGCAATAATTCTGTAAAACAGCAACGCGTCGGCGATATGGCACTTTATAATTCGGAAATATTGCTTGGGACAGCCGGTCGTCCTTCACTTCCAGTACCTTTTCGCGTCGTTGTTGGCACTGATGTAACGGCATCACCTTTTTCCAGTGCCAGCTATTGTAATGGTTATCTGCTCAATGTCGGGTTAAAACTTACAAAAATTTATCTGCAAAAATGCGCTGATGGTTTTTTAGATTGTTGGTCACAGACTGCAGCTGGCAATATCTGGTTTTATGACTGGCAAAAAACGCAAGCCAAACTTCCCTTAAGCCATAATCAAAGTCGCCATTCCTGTTTTGGTTTTGAACAAGCGCTTCGTCAGGACCTGGTTGCACAAGGAGCATCATAATGAAAGCAAATAGTCTTATTTTTTCATCCATGCTGCTATGGTTAGCTCAGGCACAAGCCCTGACATTACCCGTGCAGCCCGTGATGCCTTATGATTGCAGAGATTGTGAGAGTTTACCTCATGAGGATTTGAATTCAGCCTGGTATACCGAAGACAAACCCCTTAGTGAGGGGGTTATACATAAGCAAATCAGCCGCAAATACCAAATTAAGGCGACATTGAAAGAGTTAAGTACCGGTGTTGCCATTTATACCCAGGCATCAGGAGCGGTCATTCGTATAGCAGCTACCAATCCTGCGGCTAAAATCAAACCGGATTTTTATATCAAGAAACCCCAAGGGGCTAATCTGGGCTTGAAACAAGCTTCTGTCTTGTTTTCCAGTGATGAGGCATTAAATAATACCGCATTTGCAGGCGAAAGTGTGGTCTTGAAGTTAAAGCCAGAACTAGGTTCCGGAAAGTTCATTATCAATATTCCCTCTACTCAATTAAAACAGGACAATGAACTGTTTATTATTCATGTTTATGACAAAGAGGCGCCAGCCTTTCTAGCCGTAGAGACAGATAGAGCCCGTTATCATTATGGTGATGAGTTAAAAGTGAATATCAGCTTGCATGATGATGCTCTAAGCTATCCTATTGATTATATTAATGCCTCTTTATTAAGTCCGGAAGGCGAAGTGACCCCTTTAACTCTTGAGCAGGTGCACGATAACCTCTATCAAGCCAGCATCAACCTGACATCCAACAAAAATGGTGCCGGTGAGAACTGGTATGTCATTGTTGATGCCTCGACACTGGTAGATACTCAGGTCATCAAACGCCAGGCACACACTGCGTTTTCTTATGTCATTCCCTCAGCCTCCCTGCTTAAAGTGAGCAGGCAGGGGAAAGAGCCATTTAGCTTTTCTGCCGACTTGGAGGTTGCAACAGGAAGTCGCTATGCGTTGGAAGCTGTTCTCTTCGGCAGCGATTCAGGTGGCAACATTCATCCAATCGAAACCGTACAATCCGCCTCCTGGCTGCCAGCAGGAACACATCATCTTAATTTTTCATTTGATTCTGATCTGAAAACTGATTATAAAGCCCCTTATTACCTTGGTTATCTGCACTTAATTGATTTTGGTCAATTAAAACCTGTGTATGAATATAATACGCCTATTGAACTGACAGCACTGGATTAACATGTTTTTCTCATTTTCTTCAATTTCTTTTATCGAGGGCATAGCCCTGGCGCTTGCCCTGCAAATGCTCCTTGTCTTATGGGTCGTTTACCGTCAATCCAGGCAGCGATTATTGGCTGAAGCCCTGTCTGATAAACTGCAACAATTATTCACCACCCAACTTCATCAACTGCATCTGGAACTACAGCAAGCTTATCAAACAAGCCAGCAGACTGTTCAAGAGAAAATAACTTACAGTCAATTAAGCACACAACAATTAATCAGTGAAGCAATACAACGCCAGATGAGCGATGTGCGCGAACAAATAAACCATAGCTTCAAGCAACATGCAGGTTCCTTAACCTCTCACCTGCACTCATTGACTGAAGAAATCCGCAATCATCTCCATAGCCTTACCCAGCAGGTGAATCATAAACTCACTGAAGGATTTGAAAAAACCTCTTCGACATTTACCGATGTTGTCCGGCGCCTGACCATTATTGATGAAGCGCAAAAAAAGATTACCGAATTATCAACCCATGTCGTTAGCCTGCAAGATGTTCTTGTCGATAAACGAGCGCGTGGCGCTTTTGGTGAAGTCCAGTTATCAACCCTGATTGCCAATATGATCCCCAGCAATCACTATCGTATGCAATATACCCTCAGTAATCAGAAAAGGGCTGATTGCATCCTGTTTTTACCGGAACCGACAGGCCATGTGGTGATTGATGCCAAATTCCCCCTGGAAACCTATCAAAAGCTTGTGAATACCGACAGCACCGCAGAAAAAAAATTATTGCAGCAGCAATTTCGCCAGGATCTGCAAAAGCATATCAAAGACATTGCAGAAAAATACATTATCCCTAATGAGACAACTGATGGTGCGGTAATGTTTATACCCGCAGAAGCTATTTTTGCTGAAATTCATGCTAACTACCCTGAAATTATCGCCCTGTCACAGCGATTAAAGGTGTGGCTGGTTTCACCAAGCACATTAATGGCCGTATTAACCACAGCAAGAGCGGTATTAAAAGATGATGCCACACGTAAACAAATCCATATCATTCAAAAGCACCTGCATGCACTGTCTGATGATTTTCAGCGTTTTGAAAAACGCATGGATAAATTATCCAGACATATTGATCAAGCACATCAGGATGTCAGTGAAGTCAGTACTTCCGCAAAAAAAATAACGCAGCGTTTTCAGAAAATTGAATCAGTCGAGCTGGATTTTCAGGAAACGACTCCTGTTATTCCCTCTCCCGAAGAAGAACCTGTATAACTCAGGCTTAGTCGGTGGTTTACAAATCCATTATTCCTTACTATATATGTAAGACTGAAAAACAGCTAAAGGAGATAGTATGAAAAGGACAGCCTCAATCCTGATAACGATGATAGCAGTAGTCTCATTTAGTGCAACCTATGCAAGTGCATCAGATACAACAAATACCTATTCAAACGCCAGTACGACAACAGGTCCTATGGGTACTGGTGTACCCACAGGCACCATCACTCAACCTGACAAAGGTTCCGATTCTGGAACTAACGTCAACATTAATAAAGGAATGAATACGGGTACCGATACAGGAACTGATATTAATACGGGTACCGGGGATAACACCGGTGCAGGTACAAGTAATTAACTGGACTGCCACTTATAGGCATGAATGTCATTTAAATAACTTTCGCTGGTTCCCGTGGTCAAGCCACGGGAATTCGCTTTGATTTGTCATGATTTTACCGTACAACTGCTTCTTTTTATTAAATTATGTATGCTATGCTAATTTAATATTTCGATTCTCAGGACTAATCATGCCGTTATTGTGTCGAGTGTTAGTGACCATCCTTTTTTTATCAGGCTCTCTAAGCTTTGCTGGCAGGATATGCAATGAATCGACCACCTACATCCCTCAATGCGATAAAATGAATTGCTGTGGCAGTATGGGTGGAATCAGTTACTGTGATTCATCCGCTGGCCGTTATGTTTGCAATAATGGCTACTATTCATCCTGTTATTGTACACGGCATGCTGTAATGGATTTACAACTGCTTCAAGGTTGTTGCCTATGGCAAGGAGGTGTCTTGACCGTGGATCCCCGTACCGGTGCTGTGGTCTGTCATAATGGCAGTGTATCTGAGATTTGCAGTTTACAGGCACCGCCTCAACAAATCTCAGTCTGGTAATAATTGATTCGAGGTCAACTGTCAGCTGGCCTCGAAAGATAGAGCGTCTAACTGATCTGGACAAGTTTCTTGTCAGACCCCATAATTGCCCTTTTTTGTCCTTTATCCCTATGACCATACCATTGATAGAAATTAAAGACCTTTATAAGTCATATGGCTCAGTCACTATACTTGATAACATCAGCTTATCAGTCTTTAATGGTGAATTCTTAACATTGCTGGGTCCTTCCGGATGCGGCAAAACTACTCTATTACGTCTAATATCCGGCTTTGAACAGCCTTCTGCCGGTAATATTTACATTAATGGTCAATGCGTAAACACCTTATCGCCTCAAAAGCGGGATGTTCATACTGTATTTCAAAGTTACGCGTTGTTCCCACATCTTTCTGTTTATGAAAATGTCGCTTTTGCTTTACGGTGCAAGGGGGTCGATGAAGGAGAAATTGCCAGCCGCGTTCAAGAAACCCTTCGTCTCGTCCAATTAGAAAATTTCTCCAGCCGTAATATCAAGCAATTAAGTGGCGGTCAACAACAACGAGTGGCAATCGCCCGCGCCATTATCAATCGCCCGCAGGTGTTACTGCTTGATGAACCCTTAAGTTCTCTCGACTATCGTTTACGGAAAGCCATGCAATATGAATTAAAGCAATTACAGAAAGCGCTAAACATGACTTTTATTTTCGTAACCCATGACCAGGAAGAAGCACTTTCCATGTCAGACAGAATTGTTATCTTTAATCATGGGCACATAGAACAAATTGGAACCCCCCGGGAAGTTTATGAAACGCCCAACAACCTCTATGTTGCCAAGTTCATCGGCGAAGCCAATATTTTTGATATCACCGTTGCGGAAATTTCAGGGCAGACTTTATTAACTGAAATTGAATCGATCAAATTACACTGTAAAAACACCCATCACTATAAGCCAGGCGACAAGCTTCATCTTATTGTACGCCCTGAAGACATTCGAGTCTGGAGTCTATCAGAAGTTGACGATACCAATGAAATGATACCGGGGAAGATTGTCGATATTGTCTACAAAGGCTCAACTGTTGATCTTAAAGTAGAACTGTCCTCTGGAAAAATTATCAATGCATCGGAATTTTTTGACGAAGATGATGATAAATTGGAGTATGCCCCAAATGAATCAGTTTGGGTACATTGGTTAACCGGCTGGGAAGTGTTATTGCCTTATGCACATGAAACACTTGTATAAATGATGAAATTATTATGAAAGTACGATCACTCTCAATTTATTTTATTTATGCCTGGCTGATTCTGTTTAGCGTCATCCCCCTAAGTCTGGTATTGATAGCAAGCTTCCTGTCAAGAGACAGTGTTCATCTTGTAAACTTACCCGTTACGTTCACTAACTATTTATCATTAATAGATCCTGTTTTTTTAAAGATTTTTTTTCGCTCCCTGGTAATCGCTTTGTTCACTACAGGCTGTTGTCTTTTGCTTGCTTATCCTTTCAGTTATCTACTGGTTAAATCAAGACATCAATCTATTTTATTGCTGTTAATCATTATTCCTTTCTGGACAAGCTCTTTAGTCCGTACTTACTCATTAATTGCTATCCTCAAGGCAAAAGGAGTCATAAATACCATTCTTATAAACTTACATTTGATAGACACACCGCTTTCATTAATTTACTCAAATTTTGCAGTGATCATTGGTCTTATTTATAACTTATTTCCCTTCATGGTATTACCCGTTTTTACTAATATGGAGCGATTTGATTTTAGGTTGATCGAAGCAGCCAAAGATTTGGGGGCAAGCCGCTGGGATATTTTTTCAAGAGTTTTCTTACCCAATACTGCCAATGGAATAGCCGCCGGCTGCTTGCTGGTGCTCTTGCCCGCGATGACTTTATTTTATATTCCCAATGTATTAGGCGGCGCCCGCTCCATTTTATTAGGTAACTTAATCCAGGATCAGTTTCTTGTATTAGAGAATTGGCCACAAGGTTCGGCAACCAGCGTGATTCTCACTGTATTGTTGTTACTATTGCTATTAATTTTCCGTCGGCAAAACAAGGGAGAATTGCGTTGAAAAAAGTTGCGCAAAAATCACTTCTTTTTCTTGTTTATTTTATGCTTTATTTTCCTATTCTGGTGCTGGTAATTTACTCTGTCAATAATGCAAAATTCTCCCTGCAATGGCATGGGTTTTCATTGCGCTGGTATGCTGAGCTCTTTCATGATCGCGATCTATGGACAGCCTTTTCCCACTCTATTATTCTAGGGTTTAGCGCCTCAACTGTTGCTACTGCCACAGGTTTGTTGGCCTGTGTTCATTTGTTTCTTTACCGCAGCCAACATCACCGTTCATTACATGCCATGCTGCTGTTGTTAATTATTATCCCTGATTTGGTACTTGGTGTGGCCTTGCTGATATTCTTTAACACTACTAGCATTCCGCTTGGATTCTTCAGCTTACTCATTGCTCATATTACTTTTTGTATTCCTTTTGTCATCTTAACCATCAATAGCCGGATCCACACCCTGGATCCTAATATTTACTTCAGTGCCCTGGATTTGGGGGCTGGCCGTTTTATCGCACTGACTAAAATTCTACTGCCCTTATTATGGCCTGCGGTATTCAGTGCTTTTTTGCTTTGCTTTACCTTATCTTTTGATGATGTCATTATCAGTTATTTTGTAGCAGGGCCTGACTTCAACATCCTGCCATTGACTATATACTCTCTGGTAAGAGCCGGAGTGACGCCTGAACTTAATGCCCTATGCACCATTACGATTTTCATCTCCATGATAATGGTTATTATCTCTTATCGATTATCAGGTAAAACACCATGAAACCTCTGCTAATTTTTTTCACTCTGTTATTTGCTCCAACCCTGTTGTTCGCACAACGCGTAGTCAATGTGTATGTTTGGGGTGGGGAAATTCCCAAACAAGTGGTACAACAATTCGAGCATGAAACCGGGATCACCGTACATTTTTCAACCTATGACAGCAATGAGACAATGTATGCCAAATTGAAAGCCAGCGGGCAAAGTATTTATGATGTGGTATTACCCTCAGCTTATTTTGTCGAGCGAATGAAAAAACAAGGGATGTTATCCCCATTGGATCATAGCCAGTTACCCAATTTAGCTAATATTGATATAAGTTTTACCAATAATGAATATGATCCCGGGAATCGTTTTAGCGTGCCCATTATCTGGGGAGCCACTGGCATTTTTTATAACAAGCAATTTGTTGTCAATCCGCCAACCACATGGCAAGCATTATGGGAAAAACGCTGGCGAAAGCAATTAATGTTGCTGGATGATTCACGGGAAGTATTCGCCATTGCATTAATGAGCCAGGGATTTAATCCAAATGATTCTAATCCTCAGCATATTGAAGCAGCCTATCATCATTTACTGAAACTGGTACCTAATATCAAATTATTTGCCAGTACCAGTGTTCAGGCCGTGATGATTGATGAAGATGCGATTGCCGGTTCTTCCTGGAATGGCGATGCCTTCAAGGCTCAGGTGGAAAACAGCAACATTGGTTTTCAATACCCTGAAGATGGTTTTGTCATTTGGCTGGATTGTCTGGCAATACCTGTTAACCCGCCTCACCCCAAAGAAGCCTATGAGTTTATTAATTTCATCCTGAAACCAGAGACAGGAAGGGAAATAGCACTAATTGAAGGACATGCCATTACCAATGCGAAAAGCAAGGCTCTTCTTCCTGAATCCATTCGCAACAATACCATTGTCTACCCTGACACAGAGACGCTTAAACGAGGTTATATTCAACGGGATTTAGCTGAAGGTACATTAACTCTCTACAACAATTACTGGCAACAGCTTAAGCTGGCATTTTAAAAAGAGAATAAAAGACGGCTTGAGCCGCCGTCTTTTCATTTTTTATTATATAATTACACAAGTGTAGGAGATGGCGTCGCTAACTGCGTTTCTAACGTCTTCTCTCGAACTAAAATGAATGGCTTGGGTAAGTCTATTTTTAAAACCTCAACACGAGCGACAAAGGCTGCGATATATTTCCCTGAGTCCATATCCTTTGCAGGGAAATGATTAGCATTAAGAAGCTGATTTATCCCATTATTAAGGGCCTCTCGATCCTTCTTATTACTGAAAAAGTTCATCTGGGAAATAACCAAATAAAGTCCGCCAGCCAATTCTTGCTCTGATAATGGATAAGCACAGAGGTTTGAATACAAAACAGTCAAAGCCTTATACGCTTTTAACGGCCCTGAAAAGAAAGAAAGGAAAGAAAAGCAACAGCTTGATTGATGCTCAATAATCATATCCTCCACCTCTGAGCGTAGCCTGCTAATACCACAAATTAAATTAATGCGACTTAATCGGCTAGTCGATAAATTCAAAAATTGATGAGCCTGCTGAACAATGGTTTCATCTTTCTCAGGTAAAGATTTCTTACCTATTATCATTTGCAAAATACCGGAATACTTATCAATTACTGTTGCAGCCAATTTGATTTTAATTTCCAGCTCTTTGGAACTATCAAGTCTGCTCGGTGATTGATTGATAAGCATTAATTCAATTTCAGCACTACTTAAAATTTCCTGGAGATAAGCACTCATTTTGCCTTGATAAACATCCTTCAATAAAGAAAGGATTTCACCAACAGGAATAGAAGTCATCGTCAAAAGCGGCCTTGACTCTGTTTGCAGTAGCATTGCCTCATTCAGTTCATTTGCTTGCGTCAATCTATCAATAAAATCCTCATCAGAGATAGTTTTCAATTGCGATGCAACATCCTCGATTGACTCTCTAGGAATAACCAAATCATGCACTGCAGTACGCCATACTTCCAGATCATCTGATAAATGCTTAATTTCTGTTGGCTTCATGTCAAATCCTTTTGTTATGGTTCCAAGACTCAGGGAGCAAATTTTATTTTCTTATTACTCTATTGATGGGTTCCTCCCACAGTAAGGGCATCAATTTTCAAAGTGGGTTGCCCTACACCAACGGGTACAGATTGTCCGTCCTTGCCGCAAACACCTATCCCACTATCCAACGACAGGTCATTTCCTACCATGCTGACTTTCTTCATGACCTCAGGCCCATTGCCAATCAATGTAGCCCCCTTAACAGGAGTAGTCACCTTGCCATCTTCAATAAGGTATGCTTCGCTGGCTGAAAAAACAAATTGCCCTGAAGTAATATCTACTTGCCCGCCACCAAAATTAACAGCGTAAAGTCCACGCTTGACTGAACGAATAATTTCATCGGGATGATACTGGCCCGCCAGCATATAAGTGTTGGTCATCCGCGGCATGGGCAAATGAGCATAAGACTCACGGCGACAATTCCCTGTTGGTTGCATGCCCATTAATTTCGCATTGAGCTTATCCTGCATGTAATTAACCAGTACCCCATCCTCAATGAGTGTTGTGTATTGCGCAGGCGTTCCTTCATCATCGATTGTAAGAGAACCGCGTCTGTCTTTTAAGGTTCCATCATCAACTACAGTCACCCCCTTTGCCGCCACCTGCTGGCCTAAACGCCCGGAAAATGCAGACAACCCTTTACGATTAAAATCACCTTCCAAACCATGTCCGACTGCTTCATGCAACAGTACGCCAGGCCAACCCGGACCCAAAACAACAGGCATGGTTCCAGCAGGTGCTTCCTTCGCCTCAAGATTAATTAAAGCCTCCCGTACCGCTTCACGGGCATATCCAAGCGCCCTTTCCTTCTCAAGAAAATAAGAATAGGCAACACGGCCGCCGCCTCCCGAACGAGCAGACTCACGGCGACCGGTTTTATCTTCAACAATGACACTGACATGAATACTCACCAGAGGCCTCACATCAGCAACCCTCTCACCATTGATACCTGCTACCATCACAACCTCAAAACAGCCGCTTAAAGAGGCATTTACCTGAATAACACGGGGGTCTATGCGTCTTGCCTCCCTGTCGATAGCTTCAAGTAATGCTATCTTTTCTTGCTTGCTCATAGTCTCTATGGGATTAATTGCCGAATAGCGTGCAATTGCTGATCCTGTTATCTGAATTGATTGGGCTTGCTTCATGCCTGTAATCGCGATGGAACGGGCAGCCTCTACTGCACGCTCCATTGCCGGCAGCAAAATATCATCACAATAGGCATAACCCGTCTTATCACCACTAACAGCACGAACACCAACGCCGCGGTCAATTGAAAAACTACCGCTTTTTACTTCAGAATCCTCCAGATACCAGGATTCGTAACTGCTGCTTTGAAAATAAAGATCCGCATCGTCAACATGACGGGTTATCATGGAGCGGATTAACTTTTCCAGGGTAGAGTCATCCAACGATGCCGGCTTTAATATTAAATCTTTGGCAATAGCCAACGCCTGAGTCATAATTTTACCTTCTTATCAAACTGTCAATTATTGAAAAAGAACATGATGTTCATTACAGGGAAACTGTCGTCTCAACTGTTCTAACCGCTGCAAATCAACCTCAGCACAAATCAAACCGCTACCGGCTTCCCATTTAGCCAACACCTTGCCCCACGGTTCAACAATCATGCTATGGCCATATGTTTCCCGGCCATTTTCATGTTGACCTCCCTGATTAGGTGCTGCTACATAACATAAATTTTCAATAGCACGGGCTCTCAATAAAACTTCCCAATGAGCAGCCCCTGTTACTGCTGTAAATGCTGAGGGCACAGCAAACAATTGAGCACCTCTTAATACTAATTGTCGGTATAATTCTGGAAAACGCAAGTCATAACAAACAGACAACCCCACATAACCAACAGGCGTGTCAACAACCACCAACTCGCTACCCCTTTCTATTGTAGCCGATTCCTGATGTGCTTCTTGCTCAGAAACACGTACATCAAACAGATGGATCTTATCATAACGGGCAGCACATAACCCCTTATCGTCAAAAACAAGACAGCTCGAGCGAGCACGATTTTGCAGACCTTTTAAAGGCAACGTTCCTGCAATCACCCATAGGCCATACCTTTTAGCCAACTGACTAATAAAGTCCTGTATCTCACCACTGCCATATCGCTCCGCTATACGCCATTTATCCGTTTCATCTTTCCCCATAAAAGCAAAATTTTCAGGTAGGACTAACAAACTAACCTGCTCTTCTTTCGCTTTGGAAAAAAACCTTTCCACTTCCTTCAGATTGTTATTTACAGAGGCAGAAGAAATCAATTGTAAGACAGCAATTTTAGAATTTGACATACCTAATCCACTGAGTAAATTAATTCCATTATCCGTGATTCACTCCAGGTTTCAACTCCATTTCCAGAAGATGAGCTTCCCTTGGAAAGGGTTTTGAACCGCTTCGTTAAATATTAATAAATTTCAAGGATCCCTTGCCAGCTATTTTCCATCCCTATACACTTGAAAAAGTAATAATTACCCATAAATATGCTACACTAGGAATATAAATAATCTGGAGTCATTGCATGAACAGAAACGACGTTAGTTTGTTAACCCAGCGAAGCGAAGCGGTACTTGCCACCAATAAGGTCTTGCGCAATACCTATCTTTTACTTGGTATGACCTTTTTATTCAGCACATTCACTGCTTACGCAGCATTCGCTTTTAATGTCAAACCATTAAATCCCCTGTTCATGATCGCAGGCGTCTATGGCCTGATGTTTCTAACCCATGCGTTAAGAAACAGTGCTTTGGGACTAATCAGCGTATTTGCCTTCACAGGTTTTCTGGGCTACACCTTAGGCCCCATTCTCAACCTTTACATTGCCAATTTTTCCAATGGCCATCAACTTATTGGAACAGCGCTTGGAGGTACCGGCCTGATTTTCTTTGCCTTGTCCGGCTATGCTTTGACTACGCGCAAAGATTTTAGCTATCTGGGAGGCTTTCTTTTTGTAGGCGTTATGGTTGCATTACTCGCGATGATTGCAGGAATATTCTTCCAGATACCTGCTTTGCAACTGGCCATTTCAGCTGCATTTGTATTAATTTCTTCTGGTTTAATTCTTTATCAAACCAGCGAAATTATTCACGGAGGGGAAACAAACTATATCTCAGCAACAGTCTCTTTGTTTGTGGCCATTTATAATTTATTCATCAGCTTGCTTAACCTGTTAAGTGCTTTTTCTGGCCGCGACTAAAATCATCTCCTCAACTTGCATCCCGGTGTAACCTGCCGGGATTTTTTTATCCGCCTGGCCAACCCTCAGAATTTAGGTATTAACCGAGATTAGAGTACGGTTTTTTATTTTCAGATTCGATTTTCAAAATACTCAACGTTACTGCAGCATAGCTGCAGGATCTGATGTTGAAAGGCATCTGGATTGAAGGTTTTTATTTGGTATTACCTTGCTGCCAACTTGCCTTGGCACGAAATAGTCCTGGCAAATCATTCAGGGATTTTTTAATTGTCCCCTTAAGAGTAAAAACCGCTCGTTGCTGTTGGTAATAAATACCCAAAGGTACTGGAAATTCAGGAAAGCCAAGTCGAGCCAAACGCATTGCTGCAATAAAATTACGCGAGTCATGGCAATAAGTGGTTTCATTAGTACTCGCTATACGCTGCCATTTTTCGTTATCCAATGTCAAAGCCCATTCTTTTTTATCTCCAAACAGCAAAGGCTTGCCCTCTTGCAACAAAATTGTTTGCTCTGCCCGATTAGTTTTTACCGCAAAGGCATCAAAAGCACCATGATTAAAAATATTACAATCCTGATAAATTTCTACAAAAGAACAACCCTGATGCTCGTAAGCCTGTTTAAGGATTAAACCAAGATGATTTGGATCTTTATCGACTGCCCGAGCAACAAAGCTGGCTCCGGATGCCAAGGCCATGGTTAAGGGGTTAATTGGCTCATTATTAACACCTTGAGGGGATGTTTTTGTTATTTGTCCTTTCTGGGATGTAGGTGAAAACTGCCCCTTAGTCAAACCATAAACCTGATTATTAAATAGTAGAATATTGACATTGACATTACGTCTCAGGCAATGAATTAAGTGGTTACCACCAATACTTAAGGCATCACCGTCTCCTGTAACAACCCAAACCACCAAATCATCACGCATGGCCTTCAGTCCAGTGGCCACTGCTGTAGCCCTGCCATGAATTGTATGAAAGCCATAAGTGTTCATGTAATACGGCAATCGGCCGGCACAACCAATTCCTGAAACAAAAACATGTTTTTCCGGGGGCAGCCCAAACTCTGGAAGAACACGCTGTAAAGCAGCCAAAATTGCATAATCCCCACATCCAGGGCACCAACGTACTTCGTTCGAATTAGTAAAATCCTCACGCTTATAGGCATTGTTCATAATTGCTTTCCAATTTAATGGCTTTGACTAAATGACTTACAGTAAAAGGCTGGCCGTTACATTGATTAATTGACCTGGCCGCCACTAAATAGCTAGCCCGCAACAATTGGCATAACTGTCCGGAATTCAATTCGATAACCAGGATCCTGTTAAATTTGGCAAATATCCTGTCTAATCCCTCTGGTAATGGATTTAAATACCGCAAATGCAATAAAGCAACTGATAAGCCTTCGATAATGCATTGTTCCATAGCTGATTTTAAACTGCCATAAGTGCTTCCCCAACCAATTAACAAAGTGGTTGCCTCTTCGCTCCCTTCGAGCACCAGCTTGCCATAATCACGTGTTATACCAGCAACCTTATCAGCTCGTAGATGAACCATTTTCTGATGATTCTCCGCATCATAGCTCACTCGTCCCTCTTCACCCTGTTTTTCCAACCCTCCTGTTTGATGAACGAATCCCGGGGTTCCTGGTATATTCCAGCTACGAGATAAAATCTCATCCCGTTGGTATGGCTTAGGAAAGCGGTTATAGTCAATGGTGGGAATTTTTATTGTATCCAGCGAAGGGATTTTCCAAGGTTCAGCAGCATTTGCAAGATAGGCATCCAGTAAAACAATCACTGGCGTCATATACTTTATGGCAAAGGTAAACGCCTCAATGATGGTATTAAAACAGTCCGCTGGCGATTTGGCAGCAAGAACAGGTAAAGGAGCCTCCCCGTGACGCCCATAAAGCGCCTGACGCAGATCGCTTTGTCCGGTTTTCGTCGGTAATCCTGTTGAAGCCCCGGCTCGTTGGACATCCACCAAAACCAAAGGTAATTCTGCCATCACCGCCAGCCCCAAACTTTCGCTCTTCAAATCCAGGCCGGGTCCTGAGGTACATGTTAAAGCCAAACTTCCGCCATAGGCAGCCCCCAAACAGGAGCAAATAGCCGCAATTTCATCTTCAGCCTGTAATAATTGAATACCATAATCTGTTAATCTGGCACATTCATGAAGGATTGCTGATGCCGGTGTAATAGGATAACCTGATACAAGAAGAGGCGTCTTTGTGCCCACAGCAAGCGTTGCAACAGCCAGAGCGACCGCCTCAACACCAGTAATCTGCCTGTATTCACCATCCTCCCTACTGGCCTGACCCAACATAAACTCACGACGACTAAGTTCCAAGGTCATGGCATAGTTAAAGCCAGCCAGCAAAGTTAGTTCATTTGCCCTGGCTATTTCCGGATTCGCTTTAAATTTTTTATTAATAAAAGCAATACAGCTTTCAGTAGGCAGATCAAAGAGCCAAAGGACCAAACCCAAAACATAAAAATTCTTGGCTTTTTTGGCTTGGGCATGTGTTATCTCCAAAGTCTCAACAGCCTGGAGTGTTTGTGTTACCAGCGGTAAAGAAAGAATTTGGTAATGTTCAGCAACATCATCAAGAAACTCATGAGATAACCCTGCTTTTTGCCAATCCTTTGCCAGGAAACTGTCTTCATTGATAATTAACAGGCCGCCTGGATTTAAATGTTCCAAAGAATTTTTTAAAGCAGCGGGGTTCAATGCCACCAGGACATCCAAGGTCTCGCCGGCTGTAAAAATAGCCTGTTCTGACATCGCCAATTGGAAACCAGAGACGCCTGCCACGGTTCCTGCAGGCGCCCTGATTTCAGCAGGAAAATCAGGCAAGGTTCGTACATCCCTGCCGGTAAGAGCCGCAGTAACAGTCAACTGCTCCCCGACAAGTTGCACCCCATCTCCTGAGTCGCCGGTTATCCGAATAACGATTGCATCAGTACTTGACATGATTTCTTGCTTCCAGCATAAGTTGACGCATGTGTCTTACCGCATCCTTTAAGCCACTAAATAAAGCACGAGCGATAATAGCATGACCAATATTGAGCTCATTTATTTCCTTAATCGCAGCAACTGGCTTAACATTATGGTAATTTAAGCCATGACCAGCATTAACAATCAAGTTAAGGCTGCTCGCATAGTCTACTGCCTCCTTTATTCGCTGCAACTCATGTGCCTGCTCTGCTGCATTGGCTGCATCAGCATAGCAGCCTGTATGAATCTCAATAACTGGCGCCCCTATTGCTGCAGCGGCTTCAATTTGCCTGGCATCAGGATCAATAAATAACGATACTTCGCTGCCTGTTTTTTGCAAACGCTTAACCGCCTGCGCCACACTGTTATAATGGCTGACAACATCAAGCCCACCTTCTGTTGTCAACTCTTCCCGTTTTTCCGGAACCAGGCAAGCATGCTCGGGTTTTATTTCTTCGGCAAATTCAAGCATGGTTTCGGTAACGGCTAATTCCAGATTCATTCGGGTCTGCAAAACGTTCTTAATCAGCCTCACATCGCGTGCTTGAATATGGCGCAAGTCTTCCCGCATATGTAAAGTAATCCCGTCAGCACCTGCCTCTTCTGCATCCATGGCAGCCTGTACGGGGTCAGGATACTTTGTCCCTCGCGCCTGGCGTACAGTTGCAATGTGATCAATATTCACTCCGAGCAATAATTCACTGGTCATTATTTCACCACTTATAAAATATAATCCACTGGGCAATTATGACCTGAAATATTTTTCACATCTACACTTTACTGTACGCTTAAGCGATTTACATGCCAACCTTTTCCTTGTAGGAAATTTGCACCATTCTGAACTAAACTAATTATTGTCTGTACTCCTAACCTAAATCCATTAGAAATAATTCCATCTAAAGATTATTTCTAAACTTCAATAAGGAGAAGATATGCTTAAATACCTCATCGCCTGGTTATTGGGAGTGCCTTTAGGCATCTTGATATTAATTTGGCTATTAGCGCGAATTTTTTAATATCTGCCTGCAGGCATTATTTATCTACATTTTACAAGGAACGTTAATATGGCTCACGAAAATATTACTACACCGGAACATCAGCTTCCTCCCCATCAACATCATCATTGTACAGTACATCCTTTTAAACGGATCTCGTGGACAGCGATTTTTATGGGAGCATTAGTTGGACTGGGTCTTGGCTTTTTATTGAATCTCTTTGGTCTTGCGATTGGGCTAAGTGCATTTACCCTGGATAATCAAGGAGCTATGATTCTTGCTATTGGAGGCATGATCGGCATTATTATTGGGATAATTGTCTCTATGGTCGTTGCTGGCTACACCGCCGGCTATTTGGGACGTTTGTATTGCCCAAAACGAAACCTCGGTATTCTTTATGGGTTTACTACCTGGAGCGTTGCTTTAATCCTTAGCGCTGTGGCAGCAGGGCATTTTAGTCATTATGTTGCCGCTTACTCCAGTCCCGTTTCCAATCCAATCATCATTACTATGGATCCGGCTCAGCCCGCTCAGGTAGGTACTGAAGGCACCGCTGGCATCGCAAACGCCCCCCCTATAAGAGCCAATGTACCCGCAGACAATCTGGCCTGGAGTGCTTTTATAGTATTTATTTTGTTTTTTATTGGCGCTGTTTCCGCTTGCGTGGGAGCTCATTGGGGGATGTCTTGCCGTAGAGACGATTAGCAAAGATAAAAAGAGGGGGGGGCACCCCCTCTTTCTTTCTACTTGCAAGTGAAAAAATCGAACAGCTAATCTATAGATTTCGTTTGCTCATTAGATACATCTTTGTAGTATGTTTCCAGTATCTTCAATTCCTCATCAGATAATACACCTAAACTTTCAGCAGCTCTATCTGATTTAATCAGTTCATCCAACTTTAAATTAATGATTTTAGTATCTCTGTTTTGAGTATTCTGAATCAGGAAGACCATTAAAAATGTGATTATTGTAGTCCCTGTATTAACAATAAGCTGCCATGTATATGAAAATTGAAATACAGGCCCTGTGAGTACCCACAGGAGAATTAAAAGCAGTGCTAACATAAAACTCCAGGCGGTACCAGCAGCATAGGATATAATCTTGACGATTCCGGCAAATTTAAGACTAACTAAACCAATCTTGTACTTTTTCCTCTTTGTCTTCTCCATAGATCCATCTTCCCTTACCATTTAGGCTGTTGATTATAGTAAGCTTTGCCGAACCTATAAAGTACTCTTTTTAATAGATTTCACTTAGAAGCTATTTCGCAAAAGAATTATTAATTTTTGCAAGACTCATCTTAATTGACTATGCTTATCATTAGTCTTATATGTAATCATTTCAACCATTAAATAAGGAGATTAATATGAATAAGGATATATTCCAAGGTAAATGGGAAGAAACAAAGGGAAAAATGAAACAGGTCTGGGGCAAACTGACTGATAATGATTTAGATGAAATAGAAGGAAACCAGCAGGAAATTTACGGAAAACTGCAAAAACACTATGGTTATTCTAAAGATCAGGCAGAAAAAGCGGTAAAAGAATTTCAAAACAAATACTGGCATTAATTCATAGCCTGCCATAAAGGGTATTCAATGCCTTTTATGGCACCCCTCACCCAAGATTCATTCCTTGAACTTCAACAGCAAGGCCTTTCCTGCAACCAATTTAAAATGAAGCCTCATCTTGTTGCCAGCTATTTTTTAATCAGGAATAAAGCTCGTGATTTTAATTCTCTTCCTCCCAAAAGGTGATCAATAGCCTGACGCATAATAAATTTGGCTACCTTTAATGTTCTCACCTCGTTAAAGCAGCCCTGTGCAAGAGCAAGGATTTCTTTTCCTGCAATATAACCCTCATTTGCAGGAATGAAGCCTTCATTGGCAACAAATTGATAGTTAAGATTACTATTAATCAAATGAGTTGAGTTAGCCTCTCGGGTAAATGAAACCTGCTGCCCACAGGCAAGCAGCAAGGCCCATTCAAAACGTCTCAGTAAGATTTCTATAGTCAAATTATCCATTGCAGCAGCAAGGCCATGAAGCGTTTCCAGATAAACATCAAAAAGTTCAATTTGAGATTCCAGAGGACTAAGGAGATAATATAGCAGTTCATTGATGTAGAGAGCTGCGAACAGCCTGTTTCCCTTCAGCTCCAGTGGCAACGCATTATTCTCAACCTGCTGCATATAATGCCTTCCCTTTCGATTTTCCACTGATAACCACAAGGGAGTAAACGCCTGTAGAATGGCCTGCTTTTTAGGGGTCCGTCCTCCTTTACACAAACAATGTAGTATTCCCCGTTCACGAGTGAAAAAAGTTATGTAAAGGCTGCTGTCACCCGAAGGACGTTTATGTAAAACCCATGCTTCAAATGCTTCAGCTGTCATAACCTAATTGTTTTAATATGCGCTCATCATCAGCCCAACCTGATTTTACCTTGCACCAGCATTGTAGAAAGACTTTTTTATCCAGCAGCTTTTCCATGTCTAAACGAGCAGCAGTCGCTATTTCTTTCAGTTTCTTCCCCTTATCTCCAATGATAATACGCTTATGATTTTCTTTTTCCACCAGAATCAACGCATGGATTCGTACCAGGCTGCCTTCATCCTTGTAGGATTCAATTTCTACAGTGGTTGCATAGGGTAACTCCTGACCACAAAGACGAAAAATCTTTTCCCGCAACAACTCTGCACATAAAAAGCGAATCGGACGGTCAGTAAATTGATCTTCTGCAAACAGGTGAGGACCTTCTGGCAAATATGTCTTTAAGTGTTGCTCCAGGTTCTCAACCTGCACTCCTGTTTTGGCAGATAATGGAATAATAGCAGAAAAATCATGAAGTTGGCTTAGCTGCTCCAACTGAGGAAGCAGCACGGATTTATCAGCAACCTTATCCACTTTGTTAACTGCCAGGATACAGGGTACATCAGCATTCTTAATCAAACGAAGGATATACTCGTCTTCATCCGTCCAATAAGTCCCATCGACTAAAAAGACGATAACATCCACATCACGTAAGACGCTTTTGGCTGTTTTGTTCATCATCCGGTTCATTACCTTTTTTGAACCTTGATGGATACCTGGCGTATCAACATAAACATACTGATAATCCTCGATAGTCTGAATACCGAGAAGACTATGCCGAGTAGTTTGAGGCTTACGCGAGGTTATACTCAATTTTTGATGTAAAATACGATTTAGTAATGTTGACTTACCTACATTAGGCCGCCCAATCAACGCGATATAACCACAATATGTTGTCATTAAATGTTGCCCTGCTTATTTTTAGAACACATTTTAGCATAGCCAGGTGAAATTGACATCAAAACAGTCAATAATTATCAGCTACCTTCATCAAGCCACTTTTGGGTTTGTTTTTTCCATTCCACATAGCATTCATTGCCACAAAAATAGCGGACATAATCCTCCCCCTCAAACGAATTAGCCGCTGATTTTGGCACCAGTTTAAGGCAGGTATAACAGCTTTCTGTTTCACAGTTTTCCTGGAGATTAAATTTTTCAAAAGAAGTGGATAAAGGCAAGGCTTTCCTGTCTTTTTTGGCATGAGATTTAATAGGTTCTTTATGATACCCCAGAGCCAACCCACCGATAATGGTATGTTCTTTTGGGATTGCTATTTGCTTTTTGGTAAAAGACTCATCCAAGGTAACCCAGCAACAACCAATATCAAGGGCAACAGCTGCCAGCCACATATTTTGCATGGCAGCCCCACCGCTGTATAGGTGCTGGTTATGTTGTTTTAACCAGGTATCAATATCAATTTCCGTATCAACCGTAACGATAATTAAAAGCTGGGCTTGTGAGAGGAATGAAGCATGGCGTGCTTTCGTAGACAGTGTTTTTAGAGTTTCTTTGTTGCGAATCAGCGTAAAATGCCAGGGTTGCGAGTTTAAAGGGCTTGGAGCGTATTGACCGGCTTGAAGGATAGTTTCAATATCCATCTCCTTTAATGCTTTATCTGTATAAGCGCGAACAGCACACCTTTTCTTGATTAATCCTAAAATATCCATCTCAATAACCCTCGTTTTATTTTCTTTCTCATTAGCTATCCATTGAGGCTTTATAAGTGCTTCTGAGCAAGCAGCTGACCAAATATACCTTGTCTGGGCTTGCCATCTTCATCCAGCTTATGCAGTTGACCTGGTTTTTCTTTGTACTCCAGAATCGACCAGCCACTGTCTTGATAAAAATGATACAACTCATTTGCTTCTGCCAGATAGGTAAAACTTTCAGGATAAGTATAGGGCTCAGCCTTGATAGGGAAAACCAGAAAATGCATTCCACCTATTGAGGTTAGGGATTGCAGTTTTGTCAGTAACGGCCGAATGCTGGACGGATTTAAAAACTGCAGGGTCACGGTGGCATAAATAAAGTCAAACGATTTATCTTTGATTGGAAGCGGTTTATTCAAATCATAAACCTGAGCTTCAATATTCGATAATTGCTCTTGTGCTGCGATATGGCAAATATTCGCAATAGCTTCCTCATTCTTATCTACACCAATAACCCTGTGTCCAGCCAAAGCAAAAACCAATGGATTTCGACCTGAGCCGCAACCAATATCCAGAATTGACATTTCCTCCTGCTCTCGCAGGTATGTTTGGTGGATGTACCATAAGTCATGATGGATAGGTGCCAGGCGATATTTCTTTTCAAAATAGCGATGCGGCTGGCAGAAAAACTGCAAGCTGGCTTTGAACTCGGCGCTTGTCGAGGCAATTTTGTGCCATGATGCAGGCGGTATGACAAGCGTTGGGGATTTGGAGTTTACGGTATGATGAGACAGTTCATGCCCATGGCCATCGAGAAAAACAAACTTAATGGTACCTTCATGAACGGTCAAGCGTCCCCAGGTACCTTCTTTGGTACTGTGTTTATCAAGAAAAAATTGCAGGTTCTTCTCGCTGTTGATCTCGATTTGTTTGTATGCGTTTAAGTCCGCGATTGCTTGTTGATTATTCATAATTGGATCTGATATTTGAAGGATTTACCAAGCCTAACAGTTTAGTCAGTGCGGTGTCTAACGACGACCTTTTAAGTAGTAACGATGGAAGCCGTGCCATACTAGCCCCAGCGCAATCAAAAGCAAACCAGACAACCAAATAGTCAGGGGAACCCAGAAGGCTAAAAACAAACAGGAAATAAGGCCCGACACTGCAATGAAATTTGGATACAATCGCTGTTCTTTGGGTAAATACAGAGCTGACAGATTGGTAATCGAGTAATATATTAACACTGTAAACGCACTGAAGGACCAGGTGGTTTCAACGCTGCCAAACAAGGTAAGAGCGGCAATGGCAAGTCCTATGCCAACGACCGCCGCAACAGGCGTGCGATGCTTATTGGAAACCATAGCAAATAATTCTGGTAAATCCTGTTGACGTCCCATAGCCAACACCATCCGTGACAATCCTAAAATGAGATTCAGCAATACGCCTAACATAGCGGTGCATGCACCAAGAGCGATAAGAATAACCAGTCCAGGCTGGTTCATGGTGCTGGCCGCTATTTCAAGGGGTGTTGCTCTATTTTCTGTGACCGTTGCCAGTTGAGTCGAGCCGACAGAGCCAATGGCAACGACTGCTACTAAAATATAAATGACCGCACTCGCAACCAGGGTGAGGATAATGGCTTTGGGGATGGTGCTTGCAGGTTCTTTAACTTCTTCACCCATGGTGGCAATACGCCCATAGCCTGTATAGGCAACAAACATCAAAGCAGTCGCATACAAAAAATGACTGAAACCATCAGTAGTCGTTTTTGGAAAAAAGGGGGAGAGATTTTGTCCACCATTTTGCAACAAAATGGGGAATCCAAAAGCAACAAATACCACAAGGGATAGCAATGTTATTGATACGATAATCAAGTTGGTTTTGTTAGATCGCTTGATGCCGCTTAACACAATCAAGGTTAGAACAATAACGATTGTTACGGCAACAGGAATAATAGAAATTGTTCTAAATCCGAACAGGTGTAAAAAATACCCCGCAAAACCCAATGCAGCCGTTGCGGCCGAAGCGGTCTTGGCGCATAAAAACATCCAGCCAGCAGTAAATCCCATCGTCGGATGAAGATATCGATAACCATACTCATAAGTTCCACCACTTACTGGATGGTTGGCTGCAAGTTGTGCACTCGATAAGGCATTACAGGTTGCAACCAATGCAGCCAGAATAATGGCAAAAACAACCGATGGACCTGTCACCCCGGCTGCAACACCAATGCTGACAAATACACCCGTACCGAGGATCGAGCCCAAGCCCATCATGGTTGCACCCGACAGGCCAAGATCACGGCGCAATTTACGATGAAAAATTTTATTGCTCATACACCATCCTTGCGTAATATAGAGTCCAGGTATTTTAAATAACTATCTAAATTGCAGGTAAATTTTTACGATAGCCTGCAATTTCTACAATACCAAATTTGGATTAAAAATTACCATTTAATCTCTGCAGCAGGTGTTTAATGGTGTCTTTTTCCTCTTCTTTAAAGCCATTTAAAGCAAATTGATTTAGTTCATAGGCACATTGCTCAATAATTTTTTGATAGCTCCGTCCTTTTTCAGTCAATCTAATTTCAATAGCTCGCCTGTCTGTTGTACTTGGAATTCTTATAATAAGCCCATCACGTTCCATTCGATCAAGCGTTCTAACAGCCGTGGGTTGTTCAATACCGATTTGTTTGTGCATTTCGGATTGAGTCAAACCATCGTGTTGATAAAGAGCCATTAAAAAATAAGTATAGGCGTCAGTAAGACCATATGGCTTTAGTAATTCATTGGCTTTTTTAATTAATAATCGACTTGCTTTTTTGATTAGTGTTGAGAGATACATTTTTCCCTGTTTATTTTACATAGCTTGCTATATATTAACAAGCTATGTAAAATAAGTCTAATTTTAAAAAAGAGGTTTGTAATGATTAAACAACCCATTTATCAAGTAGATGCTTTTACCTCCACATTATACATGGGAAATCCTGCTGCTGTTTGTCCATTAGAATATTGGTTGGATGATACTGTTATGCAACTTATTGCGAGAGAAAACAATTTATCTGAAACAGCGTTTATTGTTCCAGATGGCAAACATTATCAAATACGCTGGTTCACACCAAATACGGAAGTTGATTTATGCGGACATGCTACATTAGCTAGTGCTTTTGTTTTATTCGAATTGTTGGGGTATCAAGAAAAAGAAATTGCATTTAAAAGCAAAAGCGGAATATTAACAGTAAGGAAAGAAGGCAATTTATTGCAGATGGATTTTCCTGCATTACCTTTTACCAAGATAGAAGATCCCGGCTTTGAACTGATAACAGCAATAAAAATGGTTCCAGATGAAATATATCAAAGTAAGTTTGATATATTATGTATCTTTAATGACGCAATAACGGTTAAACAGGCAAAACCTGATCTAAATACCCTGGCGAATATGCCATGCCGAGGTATTATTTTCTCAGCCCCTGCAATCGAATCTGATGTTTATTCAAGGTGTTTTTATCCTGGTTGTGATGTTCCTGAAGATCCGGTAACCGGTTCTGCTCATTGTGTTATTGCTCCTTATTGGTGCGCACGTCTCAATAAGAAAAAAATTCATGCTTGCCAAGGCGGGAACCGTCAAGGGGAACTATGGTGTGAGGTAAATCAGGATAGAGTAATTTTATCGGGATACTGTCAATTGTATTTGCAAGGTGAAATTTGGGTTCCTTCAGTCTAAAAGAAATTTGCCCCTGACACTTAAATCATTATCACTTGCAGAAGTGAGCCAGCCAAGGAGCCTATGATTTTGCGAAAATGATTGACTTGCCACATACCCATGAATATTGTAGTGTTCCTATCAGGAAGCATAGCAGGTCATTCAAATCCATGGTTCAGGTTAAGCATATTGGCGGTTTCTCACTCTTTGAATTAGCATTGATATTGCTGATAGCAGGCATCCTCACTCTTCTTGCCTATCCTGCCTACCTTAATCACCTTCTCCAGACTCGACGGGCTGATGGTCAATTGGCTCTATTTGAACTGGCAAACCGTATGGAAAACTATTTTGCCAAGGAGCATACTTATGAGGATGCTACATTAGCAGCAGGAAAAAAAACGGATGTAAGGAATAATACCCTTTCGGCTGAGCATTGGTATCTTTTAGCTATCACCTCTCAAACTACGAATTCCTATAGTCTGCAGGCGACACCAAGAAACGCTCAGGCAAAAGACAGAGCATGTCAGACATTGACTCTTAATAGTCTGGGACAAAAAGGTATTACCAACGGCCCTAAGGGGGTGCCATCAGGCAACATACTAAATTGTTGGACATAAACTTAGCCAACTGAGGTTATTTTAGCTCTCCTTGAAACCATTTTGACTATTGTCTAATCAGTCTAATCGTGTATAATTTAATAATATATTAAATTTTTTGTGAGTACAGTCATGGCTACAACTCCTAAATCAGATGCTCGCACACCTTTAACTATGGAAAAATTAAAAGAAGGTTATGCGGATGAAAATCTTAAAGCCGATAACGATTTAAGAAGCCAGAATCCACAAAAAAATGAATCAGCGGAATCCTTGCAATTAACGACCAAAAATCAAAAGGAAGTCACATTAACCTCTTCCCAGCTTGAACAATGGTTTGCAAAACTAGAAGCAAAAGACGCTCAATTTAAGAAAAATCCCCAGCACAAACCCGGCGAACCTGAAGTGAACCCTTCTTATCTTGCCACCCAATATCTTAGCCGTTACGGCCTTAAATCAGCCCGGGATGTTATCACTTTCCTGAAATCACCAGAAGGAAAGGTTGTTATCGCCATGATTGGTCAACAAATTGCAGAAATAGCAACGCTTCGAAGAGAATTGGAACAAGAACGTCAGGATGAACTGACAAGAAGGCATCGCATGCTGGCTGCATTGCTTCTGGGACTGCTCTATAAAAAAGCCGCAGAAGCCAGAGAAAAAAATGAGGCAAACCAGGAGCAAATTGATAAAAAACTTAATCAGCAGCCTCACTCAACCTCCAATGCCGATTACGCAGGAACTCGAGCAGATTATGCGAGAGCCTATGCGGATTATCAACGCTCTATTGAAGGTCTTCAACAAGTATTGGAAGTGAAACTGAAAGAATCAGAGTCCCTTGAACTGGAAGCAGATAAAATTGAAATGCAAGGTGAAACTATTAATAGCCGCTATGATGCTTTTGATAACCACCTTGATGAATTGGATGACTATACTGCACTATTTGATAATCAGGTAGCTAATCCACAGGAACGAATTGATGCGTTGCAAGAGAAACTTGCCCAGATTAATTCAGCGCTCGATAAATATACTAATGAAATGAAGGCTGCCATTGATCCGCAAAAGTCAGACACGCTTAGCCAGGAAAAAGAACTCCTCCTGAAAAAAGCCGTAAAGATCCAAGAAAGAATCTCCACCTTACAGGATAGCCAAAGCTTATTACGACAGGGTTCGCAGGACGATCAAGTCGAATTCCTTAATAATAAAATCAATGCACTTAATAAAATACTCGACCATCAAGCTACCGAACTTGGAAAATGTGTGGAGATGAATAAAGATACTGTTAGATTGCTAAATGAGCATAACGGTACTCATCTGCAGATGCAAGGGCTTAAAGACATGCTTGCTGTGCTCACCGGCAAGAAAACTGCCTGTACAGCCAATGGTGAAATTACCAAATCGTTAAAAGACGCTGCTTTTATATTATCTAATGACCAGAAAATTGTAGTTGATAAAAACGGCCGGCACTACTTACTGCGTCGCAACCAAGATTTTGACTCGTTAACTACAGAAGAAAAAAACAGAGCAGAAAAAAATTATGAACGTGCGCGTCCCGACATCAGTAGTTTGAAAAATTTAGTGCTCCATAATAAAGGACTGGAAACAAACGATCATAATGAAAAGAAGTTATCTCTTACCAAACGCAGTGAAAACATGCAAAAGGAGATTCTGCTTGTTACCAATCAACTTACCCAAATACAAGCGGCACAAGCCAATGTAGTCACCTTAATGAATCAGCAAACAGCGGCTCCTGCCCCAAATCAAGCAACCGCGCCACGAATGAGTCCGGTGCTCGCTCCAACGCCAAATCATTCTGTCAAGACAAATACTTCAACAACACAAAGCTACCGCCATGTCCTTTTACTTATGAAGGCTAATCCTACAGTAGGAGCATTAAAACGCGTTGAGGATGGATTAATGCAGACTAACAAAGAAATGCATCAGGCATTGGAGCCTGATTTCAGGGATTTGCAGCGTGCTTTGGAGAAAAAACCCGGAGCTCCTAAATTGGAACAAACCATGAAAAGTTTATTGGCCAACATGGAACGCTTTGGTGTTTCTGCTTATAAAGAAAATGTAACCAAAGTAGCACGCCCGAAAGAAAGCCCAATGCAAAGGGAAGAAAAACAAAGTACTGCGCCAAATCCATTTAAAACAGCGCGAACGCTAAAACCTTACTCTTAGTACTTGATAAGCGGCTGCAACTCTTCTAACATGAACAGATGTTGCAGCCTGCTGGCGAATAAATCATGATGACTGAGAAATTATTTGATAATCAATCAATTATTTTAACTTTGGATGTTGATGCTTTTTTATTCGACAAACTTAGGCAAATTGCTCATGCGGGTTTTGCTGTCGTTGAAATCAATAGCAATGAAACAAACATCTTAACGCGAATTATCAAGGAATTTCCCTCCTTACGCATAGGCGCAGGCAATATTACCAACACACAACAGCTGGAGGATTGTTATCAGGCAGGCGTGCATTTTGCGTCTAGTCCTGGATTTTTACCAGCAATTGCCCAAACAGCAGCGATTTACTCAATGAATTACCTTCCTGGTATCGCTACAATTTCGGAAGCAATGCAGGTGATGGCTCTAGGTTATCATCAGGCAAGACCTTATCCTGCCAATCTGGCCTTCTGTGCTTCGCTAAACAAGTGCCTGCCTATGCTGCGCTTATACCCGGCTGAAATTGACTGGGATGAAGCAGAACATTACCTGAGTTTGCCATCTGTTGCAGCAGTAAGCATTATTAACCCGGAAACATTGTCAGCTGATGCATTCGCCTAAACATCGGCACTAAGCCGTAGGTAATAGATCAATCCCCTCCGGGGGTTATTTGCAGGAAGGTAATAATAACTCACTTCCCGCGCATAAAGTGGGAACGTAGGCTCTGGTTCCAATTGTCAACAGACCCTAGTACAACGTTTCACTGATTCTGTCTGTCATTCCCGCGCAGGCGGGAATCCATAGCCCAATTTAGCTCCTCAACTTCACCTGAGAGATAGATTCCCGCCTGCGCGGGAATGACAAATTGGACAGATTCAGTGAAACGTTGTACTAGAATTCCCGACACAGTCCAAATCGAATGATTTACTCATGTTACGCACATGCGATTAAGAGTACGGTTGGTGTTAATTAATGGTAGCCCGGATGGAGCGCCAGTGGTTTGACAATAATCAAGAAGAATTACTATTTTTCTTTTTATCAAGCGGGTTTTTAAATAGATCAACCAGGAGTAAAAAAGCCCCAATACAAATCGCACTATCGGCCAAATTAAAAACAGGCCAATGGTAATTTTTATAATAGACATCGATAAAATCAATGACATGTCCCAGAACAGCTCTATCATATAGATTACCTATTGCCCCTCCTAATATAAGGCTCAGTGAAAATGACTGCAGAGTGGCTTTTGCTGGCAATCGAATTAGCCAAATAATTAACACTAAACTCATCACCACACTAAAGCCAGCAAAAAACCATCGGTGCCAGCCTCCTGTGCCACTCAAAAAACTAAATGCAGCGCCTGTATTATATGCCAGAGTAAAATTAACCATCGGAATCAAGGCTTCTGGCTGATAAGGAATAAAATGCGTTTCAGCCCAATACTTAGACCACTGATCAAGCAGAACTATAACAACACTTATTAAGAACCAAGGCCATTTTTTCATGCAAAATGTCTCACTTCATCATTACCACTAATGTTATCTACACATCGCTGACACAGCTCCGGATGAGCTGCGATAGTTCCTACTTCTTCTCGCCTATGCCAACAACGGCTACATTTTTCATAGGGGCTTGCAGTTACAGCAACCCCTACGCCTAATTCTTCATTATAGACAATGATATTTTTACCTTCAGAAGCCCGTTTTAGCTCTACTACCGCTGCAGAGGTTATTAAAATAAACCGGAGTTCATTTCTCAGCCTATTCAACAAAGAGTAAGGCTTTTCATCAGCATAAAGTATTATTTCTGCCGCCAATGCAGAACCAACTATTCCTTCTTTACGTTGAGTTTCAATGGCCTTGTTAACCTCGTCACGGATAGTCTGCAACTGCTGCCAGGACGCCATATCGACATCGCTAATAATCGGCCATTTGTCATACCACTGCTCTACAAATATAGTATCACTGGTTTTCCCAGGAATCGCTTGCCAGATTTCCTCCGCCGTAAATGATAAAATTGGTGCCAACCATCGCGTTAAAGCGTGGATAATATGAAACATCGCTGTCTGGCAAGAACGTCTGGCAATGCTATTTTGGGGAGCAGTATATTGGCGATCTTTAATCACATCCAAATAAAAACCACCCATATCAACCGCACAGAAATTATGCACTTTCTGATAGATGAGATGGAAATTATAATTTCTATAAGCCTCTATAATTTCCTGCTGTAACTGCTGACAACGCTTTATGGCCCATCGGTCAAGCTCAACTAATTGATCCACTTCAAGGGAATGAGTTTCTGGTATAAAATCAAATAAATTGGCTAACAGGAACCTCGCTGTATTGCGAATGCGACGATAAGCATCGGCATTACGCTTGATGATTTCTTCTGAAATACTCACTTCATGACGATAATCAGTTGACGAAACCCATAAACGCAAGATATCAGCACCATGCTGGTTTACAAGTTTATCCAAGGCAACATAATTCCCTCGGGATTTGGATAATTTCCTGCCGTCAGCATCAACTGTGTAGCCATGAGTCAGTACTGTTTTATAGGGTACATCCCCGTAGATAGCTACTGCCGTTGTCAATGAAGAGTTAAACCAGCCACGATGCTGGTCAGAACCTTCAAGGTAAATATCAGCTGGTAAGCCCAGCTCCTCGTTTTGTTTAAGAACACAATAATGAGAAACACCTGAGTCAAACCAAACATCCAGGGTGTCATTAATTTTCTCATAATGCTCTGCATCTTCCCCCAGAAACTCCGCAGTATCCAGTTCAAACCAGGCATCAATACCCTTTTCTTCTATTTTGACAGCAATTTTTTCAATTAACGCTACAGTATCCGGATGAAGTTCACGCGTTGTCTTATTTACAAATAAAGGCATGGGCGTACCCCATGCCCTCTGCCTTGAAATACACCAGTCAGGTCTTGTTTCAACCATATTGGTAATTCTTGCCTTACCCCACTCAGGAATCCAGCTGACCTGAGCAATGACATTAGCTATTGCCTGGCGCAAATTGTTCTTATCCATTGCTATAAACCATTGGGGCGTAGCAAGAAAAACCACTGGTGTTTTATGGCGCCAGCAATGAGGGTAACTATGGCGAAGAGGTTCATTATGAAGTAAATTTCCCTGCTCACTTAATACTTCAAGGATTTTGTCATTGGCTTTTAAGATCGAAAGACCAGCAAATAAGGGAACTTGCGCATTATAGCAACCATTAGCCATTACAGGATTAATTAAGGGTAGATGATAAGCGACCCCTACCTGATAATCTTCCGGCCCATGAGCAGGTGCGGTATGAACACAACCGGTACCAGAATCAGTTGTCACATGCTCGCCAAGAACCAGAGGAACTTCCCGCTCATCAAATGGGTGTTGTAAGGAAATTCTCTCAAAAACCTTTCCTTTTGCTTTACCGGCAATCTGATACCCTTCAATCCCATAGCGAGCCATCACTGACTCGACAAGCTCGGCAGCCACTAGAAAATACTGCGTTCCAGCATCCACCAACCGATATTCAAATTCCGGGTGTAAAGCAACCGCTTCATTGGCAGGTAACGACCAGGGTGTTGTTGTCCAGATAGGCACTATAACTGGCTTAACCACCAATGCCCCGCCAATTATTGCTAACATCTCGGCAGGATGCACTGCCCGAAAAGCAACATCTATGGATGGGGATGTTTTGTCCTCATAATCTACTTCAGCTTCAGCCAATGCAGAACCACAATCAATACACCAGTGTACAGGTTTAAATCCTTGCTGCAAATGACCGTTTTCAATCACCTTGCCCAAAGCCCGGACAATATTAGCTTCATAAGTATAATCCATAGTCATGTAGGGATGCTTCCAATCAGCAAACACTCCGAGGCGCTTAAACTCCTCTCTTTGGATGTCAATTTGACTGGCCGCGTATTCGCGGCATTTAGCACGAAATTCAGCGGCGCCAATTTTCAATCCGGCCTTGCCAACCTTTTTTTCCACATTGAGCTCAATAGGCAGACCATGACAATCCCAGCCAGGAACGAAAGGAACATCCATACCACTTAAGCATTTGGATTTATTGATAATATCTTTCAAAATTTTATTTAACGCATGGCCACAATGCAAATGTCCATTCGCGTAAGGAGGACCATCATGAAGCACAAACCGTTCGCAGCCTTTCCGTGCCCGCCTGATGGTTTCATAGATACCTTTAGACTCCCAGCCAGCCAGCATCTGCGGCTCACGTTGAGCAAGATTAGCCTTCATTGGGAAGTCTGTATGTGGTAAATTTAAGGTATCTTTGTATTCTGCCATCTTGTATTTACTCTTAGTGGTTAGTTTTGATAATTTTATATTCTTTCCAGGACACATCCTGACTTCAGGCTTTTATCCGGTCCTGAACGATAAGACTAAAATTATCCATAAAATTATTACTCTGAAAATAGAATTTAGCCGCGGTAACATCCTCATTGATTTGCTTTTTCAAAGCCTCTATAGATGAAAATTTAATCTCATCACGTAGTTTGTGCAAAAAAAACACCTGCAGCAATTTACCATATAAATCTTCATCCACATTCAACAGATGGACTTCAAGGACATTCTTTGTGCCATCGACAGTGGGTCTGCTGCCAATGTTGGCAACCCCCTTTAACCATTCATTCTCTTTTTTCACCTGTACGCAAAATACACCCTGCAAAGGTAATGTTAATCGGTGCAGGCTCAGGTTAGCCGTTGGTATCCCCCACTGCCTGCCACGACCATCTCCTTTAATCACTCGACCACAAAGGCTAAATGATCTCCCTAATAACAGGGAAGCCCGGGTAAGATTAGCCTCAGCCAAAGCCTGTCTTATTTTTGTCGAACTGACTCGTTCATTATCAAGAGAAAAATCTGGAAAAGCCTCTACAACACAACCGAACTCTTGTCCCGTTCTTTTTAAAAACTGAGTATCCCCCAAGCGCTGCCGTCCAAAGCGAAAATCACTGCCCACTAGCAGGTATTTGACTTGCAGTAAGGAAAAAAAATAATCTTCAGCAAATTTATCAGCTGGCATTAATGCCAATTCTTTATTAAATTTCAGGCAATAAACGTAATCCACCTGGCATTGCTTGAGAACATCCAGCTTTTCACGAAGACTTGATAATCTTGCAGGCGCTTGTTGCCTATAAAAATATTCTCCGGGCTGTGGCTCGAATAACAAAACCACCAAAGGCAGTCGCATTTGATCAGCCTTTAGCTTCAATTGTGTCAATAAAGCCTGATGTCCTCGATGTACCCCATCGAAATTGCCGATTGTAGCAACCGAACCCTCTGAAAAACAGGGTACCTTATTTATTCCGCGCAAAAGCTTCATGCCTGTTTAATTATAGTAAAAAGGAGAATTATACTGTGTTTATTTAAGATTGCGAATTTATCCAAAGCTAAATTAAGGATTAAATAATGCTGATGCGGCCAAGGAACCCATTAGATCAGTGTTTAATCGTTCGGGGCAGAAGCTACTGCGCTGTATTGAAGTTCTTACGGGTTCCTAAAGGCTCGAGACAGTACTATGCGCCTCCTCAGTGCCATAGGAAATAAATTTAAAAAAAATTCAGGGACGTTGCCTAATTAAAAAAATAATATCCTCGACTTTAGCTATTTTCGTAGTATACGAATCACCGTGGCATCGACCACGGTGTCTATAGTCAATGTATTTATCAACCTCTGCTATTTTACGAGACGTTGATAACTCATGTTACGCACGTGCGTAACATGAGTTATCAATACAAATAGCCCCCTTAATCTATCATACAACCCCAAATTTCAAATTATACATTTTACAAACAAATAGTATAAATCGAAATATAGGAATGCTGCAGGCAGATTAGAAAAATCCTTTTGGGATGGCCAGAGGGTCTTACTCTAACCTATCTGGTTGTGAATTGTTTGCTTTGTATTTCTCACAAAACGCATTAAAGTATAGTTCGCTCGTGCTACCGCTTCATTAATAGCCTGTTGAGGTGTTTTAATGCCAGCAAATATAGACTCCAACGCTTCATCATTAATTGCTCGTATCAGGTTTTGCGGCCCAGAGCATTTTGCCACTGAATCCTGCTCATTCGCTAAATCCAATTTTGCAATACCAAGAATCGGATGTTTAGTATCTGTTAGTGAAGCGTAGATTCCATCCAATCCTAAAGGCAAATAACCTGTATGTTCATGCCAGCGTTGTTGAATATCAGGTTGAGCAATATAGGCAAAAAAAAGAGCCATTCCACGGTAAATTTGAGGTGAGCGTCCAGACACTGCCCAAAAAGCAGCGCCTCCTGCAACGTTATTATGCCGTTGGGTAGTTATCGAAGTATCCAACGGCAAAGGAGCCACGCCTAGACGAAATTTGACTAATTCAGATAAACTGTTATAACTTCCTGAAGACTGGCTAAACAAGGGACATCGACCACTGGTAAACAGCACTGTTGCATCATTGGTACGCCCGCCATATTCAAAATAATTTTTCTCTTGCCAATTTTTTAATCGATTAAGATGCCTAATAATAGCAGGATTATTGTAAACCGCCAGGGAGTGACTGGCATCAATCATTGGCAACCCATGAATTGCTGAGAAAGACTCCAGATGTATCCAGGCTGGATAAGCGGTAGTATAAACACACTCCGATCCCGCCCTTTTTAACCTCTCAGCGAGGATTTCCATTTCTTGCCATGTCTGTGGAAACTTATCTGGAGTATAACCAAGTTTGGCCAGGACATCCGCATTGTAATAAATCACCGGCACAGAAATATTAAAAGGCATCGCTAGTAAATGCTGATCATCACTATAATAAGATCGTACTGCTGAAAGGAAACTGGCTTTAGGCAAATTGATGCCTTGCTCTCGCATAATATCGTCTACGGGTTTGATAATGCCCTCAGGATGAAGCACGGTTGCAGTACCCACTTCAAAAATCTGTACCATATCAGGCGGCTGTTTTGCTCGAAAAGCTGCAGCAAAGCTGGTAATGGCTTCAGTATATTCTCCCTTATAAACAGGTTTTATCAAATAATCAGGATAACGGCGGTTAAAATCACTGGTCAGCTGATTGATTTCATCCCCCAAATACCCGGCAAGTGAATGCCACATGATAATCTCTACCGATCTGGCCTGCAGACAACCTAAGTAAATGAAGAATAACAGCGCGTATGTAAATAGTCGGCTCATAATAAATCAGGGTAATCACTAAAGACTGCATCCACCCCCCAGTCGAGAAGCTTTTTTGCCTGCCGTCTTCGATTGACAGTATAGGCTAAAAGGACATAGCCTTGTTGTTTAATGTCCCGTACTCGGGCAGCAGTAAGCGCCCGCTTATTATAGTGCACGGAGTAGCACTGTAGTTCCCTGGCTTTTTGCAACCAATCCTCATCCCATTTATCAAGCAGTAATCCAAGCGGCATTTCGGGTGCTAGACTATGGCATAACGTTAAAGCAGCAAGATCAAAACTGGAGAGCAGAGGCAATGGCTTATTTTCTGGCCAATACTGATTAATATGGGAGAGAACCGCTACTGTCGTTTGTTCTGTCGTGCCAGGGTAAGGTTTGATTTCAATATTTGCCTGGACATCAGAAGCAGTTAACCACTCCAGTACTTCACGCAGATGAGGTATTTTTTCACCGCGATAACGGCGGGAAAACCATCGTCCTGCATCTAAAGATTGTAAATACTCTGCGGTAGCCAATCCGGTTTTCCCTTGGCCATTGGTAGTTCTTGACAGCGTGTCATCATGAAAAACAAAAGGCTCTCCGTCTACGCTGACCATGACATCAAATTCAATATAACGACACCCTTGCGCTAAGGCCTGATTGAAAGCCGCCATCGTATTTTCGGGAGCATAGGCAGAGGCTCCTCGATGCCCAATAATTTTTTCAATTGTTTGCAACTGCTTTACCCTCTTCCCGGTTAGAAGCCAACTCCACCACCGCACTCATAACCAACTCATTGCTGACGGTCAATGCAGGAGCTGCAGCAGCCATCACCATCGTATTGATTTCACGTGCCTGATAAGCTTTGGGTTGTGGTAACGGAGCCCTGTCTCCTTCAAAAAAGACCAAATTATTAAGAGTGTAATGCTGACCTGGATACACTTTGTTCAGCCTACTTATTTCATCATTAACCTGCTGATATAAACGCTCTCTTAACTGCTGCTTGACCTGTTGCACTTCGTCAAGATCGGGTTTGAATTCAATACTGTTAATTGTATAAGTTTCGCCTGGCTTGCTAACGTTTTTGGCATCCAGGTAAATGTTAGTCAGGTTATTTTGCAACACCCTGGCTTCTGCAGTCACAAAAAGCTTTTCAAGCCCGGAACTATCCTGAGAACGCTCAAATTGTGTCAAATGCCATTCACCAGGTGCAATTTTGGCAAGCCTATTCATTATTTGTGCGCGCGCCTTAACCAGATCGGCATGGTTTAAAGTAGCATTAACATTTACCGTCAATAATGCAGTTTGAGTACTCACCCATTGTTTCGCTGAAACTTGAAACGCAACTTTATCAAGCAACACTTTTTGTTCTTGTGCGTTTACTAAGGAACCAAACATTGCCAGTACCGCTATTCCAGCCAGTTTCTTCATTGTTTTCTCCAATATTTTTAATCAGTTTACACGATGCGGGGAATGCTTCCAATTTGTTTATCTTGATTCAAGTTAAAAGATAATGGCATTTTGATGTATCTTGGGTATAAACTACTGTAATCGGTAGCGAAGGATGACCCTATCTACGCATTTACAAACAAAATATACTTTTTCCTGAGTGAAGAGTGAGCATATTTGACAAGCAGCAATCAAAGACCATGATTTAGCGACTACGAAGTTGATTATTAGCATTGATTTAGTTGCTGAATGAGTCTATAACATGGGCACAAGAAATTCACGGAGTTTTGTCGATGATGTCTGTTGATATAATGAAAAAAAATGAGTCAAGCACAATTTCTCAAGATGACTTCCTAGATTACGCAATTTCCCACGGTTTTGGCGATATTCATTTTAAAGTCGATAGCGAAACGGGGATGAAAGCTATTATCGCCATCCATAGTACCAAGCTTGGCCCTGCTTTAGGTGGTTGTCGATTTATAGAATATCCCAGTACGATGAGCGCCATTCAGGATGCTATGCGTTTGGCAAGAGGGATGAGTTATAAGGCAGCCTCAGTCAACCTTCCGCTTGGCGGCGGCAAGGCTGTAATTATCAAACCTGCCAAGCCCTTCAACCGGGAAGCTTATCTTCATGCCTTCGGCCGTTTTGTTAATGAAATGGGAGGCCGTTATATTACTGCCCTGGATAGTGGTACCCAATTAAGTGATATGGATATTATTGCGCAACACACACCCCATGTAGCCAGCTTATCAAGTCACAACGGCGATCCCTCTCCTTATACAGCAAAAGGTGTACTCAGAGGAATCGAGGCTGCCGTTGAATTTCAATTAGGAAAAAACAATCTAAGCGGCTTACATATCGCAATTCAAGGCTTAGGTCACGTTGGTTATTTATTAGCAGGACACTTGCATGAACTGGGAGTCAGATTAACAGTTGCTGATGTGAATAACATAGCTGTTGAGCGCGCAGTAAACGAGTTTGGCGCAACACCGATTTCTACCGATGTCATTCATAAAGTTCCTTGTGATGTCTTTGTGCCTTGTGCCCTTGGTGCTGTAATTAATGATATCAGTATTCATCAATTGCAGACCTCTATAATAGCAGGTGCGGCAAATAACCAGCTAGCCCATACCTACCATGGAAAAATGCTACATGAGAAAGGTATACTTTATGCAGCAGATTATGTGATTAACGCAGGCGGCTTGATTTTTGCAGCCAGTAAATATTTTAATACACCGGAAGCGCTGGTTATCCAGCAGATAGATGGTATCCGCACATCGATGTTAGAAATCTTTACTCGCTCGCAAAAAGAAAATCTCCCAGCCAGTGAAATTGCAGATACTTTAGCCCAGGAAAAATTGGCCAACTAACCAACCCAATCTTAATATTTGGGTTTATATTGACTTAAGGTGGTAGGGATGAAGCATTTAAATCTTACGTCCGAGTTATATGATTATATGCTGGATATTTCTTTGCGAGAAAATCCTGTTTTGCAGGCCTTGCGCGAAGAAACATCCTCCATGCCCCTTGCCAAGATGCAAATCGCCCCCGAGCAAGCTCAATTTATGCAGTTTTTGATCCGTATGATTGGCGCAAAAAAAGTCCTGGAGCTCGGCACATTCACAGGCTATAGTGCATTGGCAATGGCCATGGCGCTGCCGGAAGACGGCCAACTGATTACCTGTGATATTAATGCCGAGTGGACCTCCAAAGCGCACCCTTTCTGGCGCGAAGCCAAACAAGAAAAAAAAATTCAATTAAGACTGGCGCCTGCGTTAACTTCTTTGCAAGATTTACTGGCAGAGGGTTATGAGCATAGTTTTGATTTTATTTTTATTGATGCTGATAAAACCAATTATCTAAATTATTACGAACTGGCATTGCAGCTGATAAATCCAAAAGGTGTGATAGCTATTGACAATATCTTCTGGGAAGGCAAAGTAATCGATGAACAAGAGATTGGAGGACAGATACGCGAAATTCGTCGACTTAATGAATTTATCAAGAAGGACCATCGTGTGGATGTCAGTTTATTGGCAATTGCTGATGGCCTCTTCTTAGTAAGGCCACGCTCCTGACATTCTCCAATCAATGGAGTGAAGGCACCAGGCTTCGCTGGATTTGGTTAAGGACTCTGTTAACTTTTAACAGTTACTTTCATGGTGCTTAACAAGATTATTGGCTTGCCAAAAAAACCCTCCAGGTTTGTTAAGCAGGCTTGGGATGACCAGGACTAACAAGGAGTTAAAATGAATGAATGCACCGCAAACAATCCCTGCGGATTGGATGGCTTCGCATTTTTGGAGTTTTCAGCCCCAGATAAATCGCTCTTGCACAAGCAATTCATCGACATGGGATTTAACATTATCGCTAGCCATCACAATCAGGATATAACCCTTTATCAACAGGGAGCGATTCAATTTATTGTCAATGCAGCAGACAGTTGCCAGGCTCAGCAACATGCTGCTACACATGGTGCCGGAGCATGTGCCATGGGCTTTAGAGTAAAAGATGCCAAGCAAGCCTATGAACATGCTATCAAACAGGGTGCTGTGGCTTTTGAAGACTGTTCGCATGCTAACCATAGCTTGCTCGCCATCCAGGCAATTGGGGGTAGCGTGATCTATTTTGTTGATGAAAATCATCAACCTTTTGCAGGCGATTGGCAACATAAACCAGCCCACAGTGAAAAAGGCTGTGGTTTAACCTTTATCGATCATCTGACGCATAATGTTTATCGCGGGAACATGGATAAGTGGGCCAAATTTTATGAATCTATTTTTAACTTCCATGAAATCCGGTTTTTCAATATTAAAGGACAAATGACAGGATTAATCAGCAGAGCGCTATCAAGCCCTTGCGGAAAAATCAAAATTCCTTTAAACGAATCAAAAGATGATGTTTCTCAGATTGAAGAGTTCTTACATGAGTATCACGGTGAGGGAATTCAGCACATAGCACTTAATACGGAAGATATTTACCACACCGTTCATACACTTAGGAAACATGGCGTTGCGTTTCTTGATGTACCTGATACCTATTATGAAATGGTGGACAAGCGCATTCCCTGGCATAAAGAACCACTCGCAAAATTACAGCAGGAACGTATTCTTATTGATGGAGAGCAGGAACCAAGCTCTGGCCTGCTATTACAAATCTTTACTGAGAATGTATTTGGTCCTGTATTTTTTGAAATTATACAGCGTCGTGGCAATCAGGGCTTCGGTGAAGGTAATTTTCAAGCCTTATTTGAAGCCATAGAACGCGATCAAATCAAACGTGGGACTCTACAGGAAACGCATTAAAAGGACATGATATGAAACTGGCGAGCCTAAAATCATTAACCTGTCGTGATGGCGAGTTGTGTGTGGTCAATCAAGGATTGACCGCTGCTACCAAAGTAAACAGAATTGCTGAAAATCTGCAGGAGGCACTGGATAACTGGCAGAAAATAGAACCGCAATTACAGGAAGTTTATTTCGCATTAAATGAGGGGCAAGTAAAAGATACCTTTCCTTTTAAAGCTGAGCAGATGACTTCCCCTCTGCCTCGCGCCTATCAATGGGCAGATGGCAGTGCTTATGTAAATCATGTGGAGTTAGTACGAAAAGCTCGCGGCGCCGAAATGCCTGCTAATTTTTGGACAGACCCGCTGATTTATCAAGGAGGCTCAGACAGCTTTATTGGCCCAAGAGACCCCATTTTAGTAGCTGATGAAGCTTACGGCATTGATTTTGAAGCAGAGATAGCAATCATCACCGATGATATTCCTATGAAAATCGATAAAGAGCAGGCCGGACATCATATTAAACTGCTTATGCTGGTGAACGATGTTTCCCTGCGTAATTTAATTCCGGCAGAAATTGCCAAAGGCTTTGGTTTCTTCCAGTCAAAACCGGCCAGTAGTTTCTCACCTGTTGCCATCACACCAGATGAACTGGGACAACACTGGGATGGCCTTCGTGTTCATTTACCTTTGCGCAGTCACCTTAATGGCCATCTCTTCGGTCAGCCGAATGCCGGGATAGATATGACTTTCTCATTCCCTGAGTTGATTGCTCATGCTGCAAAAACAAGATTCCTGGCTGCCGGAACGATTATCGGTTCAGGAACAGTCTCCAATCTGGATCGGAGCAAAGGTTCTTCATGTATTGCTGAAAAACGCATGCTTGAGATTCTTGCCGAAGGAAAGCCCAAAACCCCTTATATGAGTTATGGTGATACAATCCGGATTGAAATGCTCGATCCACAGGGGAAATCCTTATTTGGCGCCATAGAACAAACCGTCATCCGATATAAGGAATAAAGTGAAACTTTACGACTATTATCGCTCAACTGCCAGCTACCGGGTTCGTATCGCGCTTAATCTTAAGAGGATTAGCTATGAAAAGCTTTCCGTGCACTTGCTCAAAAATGGCGGAGAGCAACACAGCCCGGAATACTTGCAACTTAATCCCCAGGGGTTGGTACCAACGCTTGAGGAAAATGGTCATGTGATTAGTCAATCATTGGCCATTATTGAGTACCTTGATGAAATAAACCCTTCCCCTCCTCTGTTACCACCGACTATTTCAGGCCGCGCGGAGGTGAGAAGTATGGCATTAATGGTTGCCTGTGACATCCATCCACTGAATAATTTACGGGTGTTAAGTTATTTAAGAGAGCAGTTTCAAGCAACAGAAGAACAAATCATGGCCTGGTATCACCATTGGCTGAAATCAGGATTTGATGCCTTGGAAAAAAAACTGCAATCCTTGCCAGGAAGAACCAGTTTCTGCTATGGGACTGAGGTTACTTTGGCTGACATTTGTCTCATACCCCAGATCTATAATGCAAATCGCTTTAATTTTTCAATGGCACCCTATCCAATTATCAGTGAGATCAACAGTTATTGCTTAAGTATTGCTGGTTTCAAGGATGCCGTACCAAAAGAAGAATAGCCAACTCACACGCTTGCGGTTTGTTCGCAATAACGTGTAAGTCAGCGCCCAGCATCTTCCTGTAAATACCCAGGACTCATTATCCTACATAAAAAGGTAAAATCCTTTCGTCAGTAAAATTATGCCCAGAATCGCCAGAATAGCAACAACAACATAATAGCCTGCGCCACCATAAACTTTTTTGCTGAAAACAGCCATTGTATCGGGGATAGCAAGCCATAAAATAGATTTAATCAAAATCACCCAACCTAAGATAGTAACTACTACCCGCGGCTCCATAGACCATATATTATGTACAACAACCATAATCAGACCTATCACCAGGCCAAAAGAAGCCCCCACAATTATGCTGCCATAATCTGCCGTTAATCCCATTAAAAAGCGCCGATAAAAAGGGACTCTCGCCAACATAATTATGGCCATGATAAGCAGATAAAAACCTAACACCTGGGCAATGACGTAAGAATGGAAATATCCGGTAAACATTGTTAGCTCCTTTTAACCTTAAGCTCATTAATACTAGTATAGTACCTAATATTCCTTACTGATTCATAACATACTCCCAATCAGTTTTTTGACTGTAATGACGCCAGTCATCCACTTTAATTGCTATAAAAATCAAGTGAGGACAACTTCCAGTCTACAGGAAAAAGGCAAGAAAAATCAAAAACAATTGATTTAAAACCATGCCCTTTCCACCAGAGCAGTTGAGACACCGTTAGAAGTGTGTTGTAACATGCTCCACTGAGTTTTGCATCGTTGAACATGGCCCAGCAACAAAACCTGGTTGTCACATTGATAGCGCACAGGCAAGCCATCATAAACTTGACCCTCATCAACAGCCTGGCATTTTTCGCCAGTCGTTAATTCTATGGCCCAGGGATATGTCTCAGCCATATTTAATTCAACATGCTGGCTATTATCTACCGGGAATGACATGTTAATTTTAACGCTACTTCCTACCCAGGGTGATTGAGGGCAAACAGCTTCTTGATGGGAGCCGAACTGCCTGACAAAACAAGGATCGTATATCTTACCCTCAGCCATACACCGCCAGGCATCCTCTCTCTTAATCCGCTGCGACTGTTGCCAACACTCTCCTGAAGCCTCCCGCTGAATAACAATGGGAGCCTGCTGGATAGCTTCACCAAATGGCTGATAAAGTTTTAATATCGTATCTTTCGCAAAAAGACCAAATGTCGGCATTATCATCAAAATTAATAAAATTAGCCGCTTCATTACTGCTCCCCCATTCATTTTATTTAGTGTATCATTCCTTTTTCATTCTTGCCTGTTATCGCACCCGGTTGCAAAACTAATTGTTACAGGCTAAAAAGCAATTATTATTTTCAGTAAACTACTGCCTGGGCTATTAATCACTGCATAGTCAGAGGATATTTACTGCTTCAGTAAACTGTGTTGCGATATCAGGGGATAGTTACGCTTTTTGGAGTTAAATAATGGCAGAAATCTATACAGTAAAGCAATGTTTAGATGGTGAGATCAGTGTAGACGAAATTACTACTGTACGCGGTTGGGTCAAGACAAGGCGGGATTCCAAAGCTGGCTTGTCTTTTATTAGTTTGCATGATGGCTCATGTTTCTCACCAATCCAACTGGTCGTTACTGATCAATTAGAAAATTATGAAACTGACATTTTAAAATTAACCACAGGTTGCTCCATTATTGCCACAGGCAAGTTGGTTATTTCCCAAGGGAAAGGTCAGTCGTTTGAAATCCAGGCGGATGCAATTGAAGTTGTTGGCTGGGTTGACAGTCCCGATAGCTATCCTGTCCAGGCCAAACGGCATACCTTGGAATTTCTAAGAGAGGTAGCTCATTTACGCCCCCGTACAAACACAATCGGAGCCGTCACCCGGGTTCGCCATTGCCTGGCACAAGCAATCCATCGGTTTTTTCATGAGCGTGGCTACTTATGGGTACATACCCCTATCATTACCGCCAGTGATTGTGAGGGTGCAGGAGAAATGTTCAGAGTCAGTACGTTAGACTTACTCAATCTGCCTAAAACAGAGTCAGGTGAAGTTGATTTTTCCAAAGATTTTTTTGGGCGCGAAACCTTCCTGACCGTTTCTGGCCAATTAAACGTCGAAGCTTACTGTTTGGCAATGTCCAAAGTATATACTTTTGGCCCCACTTTTAGAGCAGAAAATTCTAATACCAGCAGACATCTGGCTGAGTTTTGGATGATCGAGCCTGAACTCGCATTCGCTTCCCTCAGCGATATTTGTGAGTTGAGCGAGCAAATGCTTCATTATTTATTTAAAACGGTATTGGAAGAACGCGAAGATGATATGAACTTCTTTAATCAGTTTGTCGCCCCCGGTTGTATCGAGCGTCTGGAGCATATCATCGAATCGAATTTTGAAATCATGCCCTATACCGATGCTATTGCCGCACTAGAAAAAGCAGATCGCAAATTTGAATATCCGGTAAGCTGGGGACTCGATTTGCAGTCTGAACATGAGCGCTACCTTGCCGAGGAGCTTTGTAAAAAACCGGTAATCATTACCGATTATCCTAAAGATATAAAAGGGTTTTACATGCGTTTAAACGATGATGGCCGCACTGTTGCCGCGATGGACGTCCTGGCTCCAGGAATAGGAGAAATCATCGGTGGAAGCCAGCGCGAAGAGCGATTGGAAGTACTGGACAAACGCATTGAAGAATGTAATTTAAACAAGGACTATTATCAATGGTACAGGGATTTACGACGCTACGGCACTGTCCCTCATGCTGGATTTGGCCTGGGCTTTGAACGTTTGATAAGCTATGTGACGGGAGTCAACAATGTTCGCGATGTCATTCCATTCCCAAGAACACCCGGACATGCAGATTACTAAGCAAATCAACCAATCCAGATTTTATGCCTATTCTATGATCACCACAATCAGTGGTGACATAGAGTAGAGCCTGAGTCTTTAAGATTGCGAAAGAATCCCGTCTTGAATGGTAAATACTCTATCCATCCTGTTGGCAAGTTGCCTGTCATGAGTAACAATTACCAGCGCAGTATTCAGGTTTTTGTTTAAATCGAGCATTAAATCAAACACTTTTACAGCAGTAGCATGATCCAAATTACCTGTAGGCTCATCAGCCAGAACACACTGGGGTTGATGCACTAAAGCACGGGCAATTGCTACCCTTTGTCGCTCTCCACCCGATAATTGAGAGGGTTTATGATCCAGTCGATTAGTCAAACCCACCTGTTTAAGAATATCCGCCGCCTTGGTTTGTGCCTCATCTACTGTCTTTGAGTCAAGCAACAATGGCATGGAGACATTTTCTAATGCTGTAAATTCAGGCAGTAAATGATGAAACTGATAAACAAAACCTAAGTGGCGATTACGTAACCGGCAACGTTTCTTTTCAGATAATTTTTGCCAATCTGTTCCATCCATCAATACAGTACCCGCCGTAGGCTTATCCAGGCCACCGAGTAAATGCAATAAGGTGCTTTTACCTGAACCAGAAGGCCCTACAACAGCAATCCGGTCTCCTTGATAAATGGCAAGCTCAATAGCCTTCAATACTTGTATTGAGTTCGTACCATCATGATAGGACTTACTAAGTGCCTGGCAGTTGAAAATAACCTCATTCATAGTGTAGGGCCTCCGCGATAACAGTTTTTGAGGCACGCCAGGCTGGATAGATGGTCGCAAAAAAACTCATTAATAATGCCACAGAACATACCAGCCATATATCACCAAGCATAATTTTGGAAGGTAAATAATCTACAAAATAGATATTAGAAGATAAAATCTGCGTATTAAAGAGCGATTGCAGATAGTTGACTATCGTCGTAGCATTTGAAGCCAAGATTAAGCCTCCGATGAGGCCAAGCAGGGTTCCCACCAAGCCAACCATCATTCCCTGAACAATAAAGACCCAAAGAATCATTGAAGGTGTAGCGCCTATAGTTCTTAAAATAGCAATTTCTGCCTGTTTATCATTAACAACCATCACCAGGGAAGAAACAAGATTAAATGCAGCCACGGCAATGATGAGCAAAAGGATAAGAAACATCATCGTTTTCTCTAACTTGACCGCCTGAAAAAATGCCCCGAATTGCTGTGTCCAGTTACCTACTTCATACTCTTCGCCTAATTTAGCGGCTAGCTGGTCAGACATGGCAGGTGCATTGTAAATATCATCCAGTTTCAGTTTAAGTCCGGTTACATTCTCCCCTAACTGCATTAATTTCTGCGCATCAACGAGGTTAATGAAAGCAAGTTTACTGTCAAAATTAAATCCTGCTCCTGCTGTAAATACGCCAACTACTGTAAAACGTTTAAAGCGAGGAATCATCCCTGCCGGCGTAACCGTTGCCTGAGGAATCATGATTGTCACCTTGTCCCCTATCAGGACACCCAGGCTATCAGCTAGCCCCCGGCCAAGAATAATCCCAAAGTCTTTCAGATCTGTTAAATTACCGGCCAGAAGCTTATCCTTCAGTTGTGTTACCGTTTGCTCCTGAATTGGTTCAATACCAGTTAAAACAATAGGCAAAACCTGCCCATCATGAGTAAGCAATCCTTGGCCTCCTACATAAGGAGCCATTGCTTTGACACCTGGCGTGTTTTTAAGTTCACTTTCAAGCTGAACCCAGTTGCTGATTTTTCCATCCCTTCCACTAACAGTTATCTCAGGTGCCATGCCAAAAAATCGTTTGTGAATTTCTTCATCAAAACCATTCATTACTGACAATACTGTAATCAATACCATAACACCAAGACCAATTCCCATCATGGAACTTAATGAGATAAAAGAAACAAAATGATTTCGTTTTTTGGCTCTGGTGTAACGTAAGCCTATAAATAATGCCAGCGGTTTAAACATAAGTGGTTTAATTTTGTAAAACATCTATTGTAGTGAAATTTCACCTGCCAAGATACCCCCTATTGAATCTGGATGGTCTTAGCTGAATAATCTCCATAAAAGATAATAACTGGATTGCAAAAATGATTATCCTTCGTTGATATTTTCTAAGAGAATAGACTATTATTTTTTGGGAGAGATTATGAATAAGCAGGTAAAGGTAAAGCTAAAACCATCTGGCAGTCTTTATCCCATCCTGATCTCTGACAGTACGTTAGAAGCATTAAAATGGTTGGCCATGCTCTCAATGACCGTGGACCACGCCAATCGGTTCTTCTGGCATACAAGCAGCTATGCCGCTTATTGCTTCGGCAGATTAGCAATGCCTTTATTCGCTTTTATCTTTGCATATAATCTCGCCAGGCCAGGGGTTTTTGAACGCGGATTCTATTTTAAGACTTTCAGGCGCCTTACTTTTTTTGGCATACTGGCCACCCCTGCTTACATGGCCATGAAAGGACTGCATCATTTATGGCCATTAAACATTATGTTTATGCTTTTAATTGCCGCATTTTTATTTTTTTTATATGAAAAGAAAGGGATAGTAAACATTCTTATCGCCCTTTTTCTATTCTTACTCGGCAGTGCTTTTGTGGAATATAGTTGGCCAGGTGTGTTATTTTGCATTAGCTGTTGGTTCTATTGCCGAAACCCCTCCATTTTTGCTTTAATAGCTACCTTCTATTCTTATTACCTCATAGGTCATTTAAACGAAAATAACTGGGCTCTAGTGACTTTGCCTCTTATCATTTTCGCTGCAAAAATTGAATTAAGGCTCCCCAGAATTCCTTATTTTTTTTATATTTACTATCCAGGCCATTTAACTTTATTTTGGTTACTCAGCCGCATTATTTATGCATTGCCAGAATAGCGGCTTCTCTCATCAGTTATAATTTAATTAAGAAATAGGGAATCATTCCTCAGGCTGAGAAGGCAACGGAATCAATAGGGGGATTCGGATGAGAAGATTAGCGTTCAAGAAATCAAAAGCAGGATCAATTGGTGTTGAACTTGAGTTTCAAATTGTTGATCCTGACTCACGTCACCTGGTTTCTCGAGCAAAAGATTTAATTCGCAACATCAAAGAAAGTATTTATCAAAGCAAAATAAAGCCAGAAATCACCCAGAGCATGATTGAGATAAATTCCTCTATCCATTATTCACCGGATTATTTACTCACCGGACTTAACCATTTAAAAACTTTTTTGCAGGAACAGGCAACGCAATTAAACCTTGCCATTTGTGGAGGGGGGACACATCCGTTCATAAAGTGGAGCAATCAAAAGATCTTCCCTACCCCAAGGTATAAATCTATTTCCAGCAAATTCCGCTATTTATCCAAACGGGCAACGGTTTTCGGACTACATATTCATGTTGGGTGCAAAAATGCCGAGGAAGCATTGTATCTTACACATGCCTTTGCCAGGTATGTTCCTCATTTTATTGCTATATCTGCTTCCTCTCCATTCTATCAGGGAGTCGATACTGGTTATGCTTCCTGTAGAAATATTATTTTCAACACATTCCCTCAAAGTGGTCATATTCCTTTTTTGTTAGACTGGCCCGAATTTTCTGATTATTACTATAAGTTTAAAAAATTGGGCATTATCGTTAATATGAAGGATTTTTACTGGGACGTCAGGCCAAAGCCTGAATTTGGCACTGTGGAGATCAGGGTTTGTGATACTCCCCTTACAATTCACAAAGCGGTAAATCTTGCTGCTTATATCCAGGCACTGACCCTCTTTCTACTCGAAAAAAGACCCGTGGAAATCAACAAGGACTTGTATTATCTTTACACCCATAATCGTTTTCAAGCCTGCCGCTACGGTTTAGAGGGCTATGTAATCGATCCCTGCACCCTCAAAAAAACGTCAATTAGCAAAGACATATTAAGTACCATTAAAAAAATTGAACCTTATGGCCTTAAATTAAGAAATACTCTATATATCGACCAATTAGCTAACGATGTAAATAACAAGGTAAATGACGCCGTTTTATTAAGGAAGCTTTTCAAAGAAAAAGGCACTTTCCAGCAAATGATTACCGAACAATGCAGAATCTGGGCTGAAGTTTAAACCCGCATTTATCTTAACAAAATCCTTCCTGTTTTATATTTTTCCCCATTACGCTCAATTATGTCTATATTAAGAATAAGAATAATTAAGTGAAGTCAATGATAGATGTTTAAAAGTACGAAATTTATTAAAGCTATATGCAAGCGTGCTAACTTCTTAAAATGGACTTTATGGAGTGATTATGCCAGTACATGAAAGACGCCAACATTTCCGCATAGAAGATCAAGTCTATTTTGATTACCAATTAATCGGAACTGACGAGTTTCGCTCCGACAAAGCCATTACCGAAGATTTATTGGGCCATAATGGTAAAAAATACCTTGAAACTACGCAATACTTCCAAAGCCTGGATTATGAATTATCTGAGCTTACACAAACTATAGGCTTACATGAACCAGCTCTGGCTCATTATTTAAATTTATTGAATGCAAAAATTGACCACCTTTCCAGGCATCTTTTTATTGATGAAAAAATTAATCTGCGCAAGGTCAATATTAGCCTTGGAGGGATGTCTTTTAAGACGAAGGAACGGATTAAAGAAAAAACGCCAATGAAAATAGTTATCTATACTAAACCTAAAATGCTTCCCATTGTTGTGGATGCAATAGTTGTCTACAGTCAATTCCATAATGAAAACCAATACCGCACCGCCGTGCAATTTGTTGAGTTAAATCCTGAACAGGAGCAACTTCTTTCCCAACATATCATGGTAGCTCAGGCACGATGCAGAGCGGATTAAGCATTTAATGGCATTGCTGAGAGAGATAGATTCCAGCATAATCAGCACTTTGCAATTCAATTCAGGTACGTTATGACAAGACAAGTATTTTGTTTAAAATTAAACCAGGAAACAGAAGGTTTAGACTCCCCTCCCTTTCCAGGCCCCTTGGGAGAAAAAATTTTCAACCAGATATCAAAACAAGCATGGAAAATGTGGCTGGATCATCAGACCATGCTTATCAATGAATATCGTCTTAGTCTAATTGATCCTAAAGCACGTGAATTCCTCAATGAGGAAATGAAAAACTATTTTTTTGGCAATGGGTCAGAAAAACCAACCGGCTTTACTCCCAAAGACAGGGTATGAACAATGGTTAACGAATTACTGCATATTAGTGAAGAAGTTAAGGAGGCGATGAGTAAAAATCAACCTGTTGTCGTCCTGGAGTCTACTATTATTTCTCACGGTATGCCTTATCCTGAAAACCTTGTCACGGCAAAATTAGTGGAAAAGCTGGTTAAAGACAAAGGAGTCACCCCGGCAACAATTGCTCTTCATCAGGGGAAAATTCATGTCGGTCTCGATGAAGCTATCATGCAACACTTGGCAAAAGATGGTAGCGTCATTAAGGCCTCGCGACGTGATATTGCTTTTGTTCTAAGCCGCAAAATGTCAGCAAGCACCACCGTTGCAGCAACCATGTATTGCTCTCATCTGGCAGGATTACCCTTATTTGTTACAGGTGGAATTGGCGGTGTACATCATCATGTAGGGGAAAGTTTTGATATTTCTGCTGATTTAATTGAACTGGCCTCCACTCCAGTAACTGTGGTCTGTTCTGGTGCCAAATCTATTCTGGATTTACCCAAAACCCTGGAAATGTTGGAAACTCATGGAGTTCCTGTGGTTGGTTATGGTACAGACGAATTTCCGGCATTCTATAGCCGTTCAAGCGGCATCTCTCTGCTGCACCGCTTGGATACCGTCTCTGAAATAGCCAACTTAATGGCTTACCAGAAAAAATTAAAATTGAACAATGGTATTGTCATCGCAAATCCCATCCCCCAGGAAGCTGAAATCCCCGATGAAAAAATTCTTCCCAGCATCAAGCAAGCTCAAGCTGAAGCCAATCAGGTCCAAGGCAAGGCCATCACCCCTTTTCTACTGCAGCGGATTGCAGAGTTAACCATGGGGCAAAGTCTAAAAGCCAATATTGAATTAATTAAAAACAATGCGCTCCTGGGTGCTGAGATAGCGAAGATCTATTATCAACAATAATACTCTGTAGACATACTGAACAAACACCATCATTACTTGAAGTTTGCCAATGCTCAGATCACCCATATAATCGAACAAAATTAATCCGAAAAGACTCAATAAAACTCAAACACTTGCCGCAAAAAAATTTTTTTCGAAAAAACAATAAACTCTACTTGACTCAAAAACGATCTCAGAGTTTAATAGCAACCTCTTCGGCCAGATAGCTCAGTCGGTAGAGCAGAGGACTGAAAATCCTCGTGTCGGCAGTTCGATTCTGCCTCTGGCCACCATTAATCAACTTTCGGCTCTTCCCCAAATCCGGGGGCACTAATCAAGAACACAAAACTTTAACCCTTAACCTATAGTTTTCGGCTCTTCCCCAAATCCGGGGGCACTAATCAAGAACACAAAACTTTAACCCTTAACCTATAGTTTTCAAAATTTCTAAATCCGTAGGCACGACGCTGAA
>NZ_CAAAJC010000010.1 GCF_900640175.1 Legionella sp. W10-070
AAAATTGAAGAATGGCGACAGGATTATAATGATTTCCGACCTCATTCCTCACTGAACAATTTGACTCCAAATCAGTTCAAACAGAAGGTGTTAGGTGCCGGTTTTTCTAATTAATACCGGATCGGTTTTGGGGAGAGGATCAACTGGATAGTGCTTATTTAAAATGATGGAACCTGAATCGGGAGTATCTAAACCAACCAGCAAACGTAAAAGAGTCGATTTTCCAGTGCCGTTCTTCCTATAATATGATAAGCCTGTTGTTGAAAAGTATATGTTTGTCGATAAAAAAATGACAACAGTCATGCTGGGCCGAGTGACTCACCATTGCGACATCATTGAAATCGGCAATGAAAGTCACCGGTTTAAATCAAGAAAATAATGGAACTATTTTTTTACGATCTGAATATCACAAGGGGACAATTTGGGGTGCTGATTGACAAGTAAATGAAAGTTCATTCCCTGCGCAACGCTTTCTTGCTTGTAATTTCAATGCATTAAACACTGTATTCACAGTGTTATCCACACTTTTTGTGGATAAGTAGGCTTCTGCTAATCAAGGAGAACCCTTACCAGTCAACGCTTTGTATGCTTATGCGAATGAATGAAATCGGGCAGGGTTGTCAGGATGGATAAATTATCCACAGGATGTAACAAAGGGAAATAAAAAATTGCCAAGAGTATTTTATAAGATAAAATCGCAAATAAACAGTCTTGACTTTCACTTTTTAATTTCACTTTTGCGACAACGCCCTCCAATTTGTCACAAGCCAAGCGGGAGGCTTCGCGTTGCAGCATATCACACAACCCTTTACTGATATCTCGTTAACCATTAATGAGCAAACAGTTGGAAAAATGCTTATTGACAATGATGAAGAAAAAGCCAGGGTAAACGATGGATTTCAAGTTGCTCTTCCGTTAGTTTGCCATTTTTCCTGAATGCTTCATTTCCTTCTGTTGACTCTCGAATCCAGCGAATCAAAATGTTCGAGTTAATACCCAAACTTCTTGCCGCTTCGGGACAAGAGTAGCCTTGTTCAGTTACCACACTAATCGCATCCAGTTTAAATTCTTTCGTGTATTATCTTCCTGGAGAAATCTTGACCTCCAATGATCTCTTAAGGGGTGTACAAATCACCACGCCATGAGGCAGCTTCACTGCCTCAAAAGAAAAAGGATAGAGGGGTCAAGAGTTAAAAAAAATCCCGGACACAACGGACAGAATTGTCGGCGCCTTTACCGCCGCCGCTAAAGATACCCGACGGGAAGACAATGCCCTGCGCGTCGTCGATGGTGAGCTGCGACGAACTCCAGTAGAATGCGGACGTAAACCCGCCAAAGTTACAGGGAGTTGCAAAGTTGGAGCACAGCGCACCATGGACTGTAGTCAGCTCGTTTCTTGCAGGAAGGTACCAGCCTTCCACTCCACCATCCTTCTCATTGCAAGCACCAGCAGCAAAGTTGGTGTCTGTAACGCCAGGCTCTCCAGTTAATGCCATAATAATGGCGAAGGTGTTATTCGGACCATCGTTTGGGTCCTCTGCAGCTGGAATGTCAGTGCAATTCAAAAAAAATACACACGCATCACTTGAATCCCATGGCAAGTTACCTTCATCGCTGTCAGCGACCACTTTGAGGGTTGCGCCATCAATGGCATACACCAATCCACCGCCAGTTTGAAAGGCAATCAACGTCGTTGGACTATTAGCAGTATTACTGCCGCTTATCGTAATTTCACAAGGCACATACGGCGTTGCAGAGTTTAATTCCAAGATACAAGCATCGCCAGGAGCAACGCTGATACAGTCACTATCATCTACCGTCAAGTTTGGACAGGCGTTATGATTACTTACAGTAATGTCATTTGCCGCATTTGAAGCGTCATCATTTCGAATAGTCAGTGACAAAGAGGCAGCAGGATTCACCCCTATAATACGGTTTTGCTGAACAGGACCGTCGATACTTATATTCACCAAAGGTACGGCACTCACGTTTACCGTCAACGATACTACATTGGTATTGATTCCCTGGGCGGTGACGGCATGCTGCCCTACCACAGTGGACTCCACTTGAAAAGAGCACGTGTTCTGTGGCGGCAAAGGGATGGTGCATGTGTTATTGAGCAGACTCACGTTCGTTGACGTAAAGGCAAGCATCTCGGCAGTTACCGTATTCGATTCGTTTTTAATCGTTACTGTACTGCTGGTTTCACCTGTTTCGATATTAACAACTGAAGGGTTGATGCTGAGAGTTGCCGTGTCAGGAGGCACCTCACCTTTGTTAATATTTAAGCTGTTAGCCGCATTTGGCTGGTAACATTGATTTGGGTTGCCTTGTTCGCAAAGCACCGGGCCCGTATGAAGACCCTGATCTGGTATCAGGCTACCGTTGATGGTTAAAGTCAAACTGCAAGTACTGCCCTTACCTGCCAGAGGACAAGGCGAGGCGCTTAAGCCCCGAACTTGCTGTAATATCAGATTTTTTGGTCTTTTGGACTGATTAGTCACCAGATAGGTCACCGTGGCCGTCCCGCCGTCCGATACCGTAACACTGGCAGGATTGGGGGTAGAGTACGTCCATAAGGGCTTTGCCGCCTGTACACTTGTGAATATCAGGCAGGAGAAAAAGGCGGTCAGTATCGCATTTCTAAAAAAATATCTTTGTTTTCTTTGCATTATTTTATCCTTATACCACGTAAGTAAGATTGAACAATACCCCATTCGTAGAGAGGTGGTTGAGTGTTAATCCGCTATTCAGGGTCTGACCTGCCGCTCTGCCCAAGGGCATCGCCCCAAGCAGAAGCTTTCCTTTGACCGCTACACGAGTGTTTCGTATTTTGTATTGAGCGGTAATTATCAAATTGAGGGTCGCCATCGTCCCATATCATGCCCTGAAACGTCGCATTACCAGTGGTGGCGACCACTAATCCCAATTGCCCCACCCATTGGGGAGGCCACGATTTCTGCATACCAAGAAACAGCTCTCCAGAAGCCAGAGCATTCGTGGATTTTCTCACCGCATACGTCTTTTCAATTTCTGGAACCAGAAAAAGCGTCTGTGTCGCCCCGCCTCTTGTCCAAACTGGCCCCGCGGCTATGGAACCAACCCAGGTACAGTCTTTGGAGGAAATAACAGGCCCTATGCTGCCCGCAAAGGACATACCTCCCAACACAACACTGGCTGCGGCAATAGAAAGAAATAAACGATGCTTCATAAACGCTCCTTGCAAAGTAAAACCGAGCCATTAAGTAAAAAGATGATGCAGTCAGCAGCAATTGATTGGCATAAGGGAATAAATGCACAAACGTGCACCATAGGATTTAAGTAGAGTAAAGAGATGAAACAAGACTCTGAATAAAGGAAAGAAACACCATGCAATGTAATGGAAAAGGATGAAAATAAGGGAAAATCCAGTGCTGATTGTTGCTTACTGGCAATGGTCCGGTCATTGGACCTTATGAGTACTTCTTTTTTGATATCTAATCGATAGCTCATCCTCTGCGCCAGTATCCTATAGGTTATTTAATATTAAAAAATTATTCCAAATTAGGATACTTTGTTAATGATTTAAAATCAAAAAAATTCCTTCAATTTTTATCCGTCAAAAACGCTCCAGATATTTCGTGACAACGACTAAGTGGACTTCTGTCAATTAAAAAAAACCCTTACCAGTCAAGGCCTATGATGCTTATGCAAATGAATAAAATCGAACAGGGTTGCCAGGATGTAACAAAGGATAAAGAACAGCCAAGACCACTTTATAAGATAAAATCGCAAATAAAAAGTCTTGACTTTCACTTTTTTAAATTTGATTTCATCGCACCTGACAATTAACAACTCAGGACGAAGAGAAACTTACCCTGGAGCCTATCGATTAACACTTGTTGTTAATTTAAGAAGATGTGGTTTTATTGTAATAACTTTTGTGCGTGTAAGCGTGGATTTCACTGTAAATCAAAGGCTGTGATAGCAAAGTGGTAACTATTTACCAACCACTCCTAATTTATCCTGTAATTCATTTAAGTTAAGCTTCTCTTTTAGAGCCTTAGCCGCTTCTATATTACTATCCGTTGGCTCAGCTAACATATGCTGCACAATTGATTCTGCAAAAGAGTCTATTTTCTCTTTATCCTTAATCTCTAACTGCTCACTGAGAAATTTACAGAATAATACAGTTTGGGTTCGTATATATTCTTCATTATTATTCTCTAAGTAAGCTACACTATCCTCAAGCTTGATCCACCTGATTGCATGCATTTCGGGAAAACTGCTCATCACTTCATTAAATGGGTAATTTTCTTTATCATAAATGGATAATAAACTTACTGTAGCTTCAAATTTAATGATTTCCTCTTGTAAATCAGTGATATTATCTAGTAAATGTTTTTTTAATGCTGTGTATTTCGGCTCATCTAAATTAAAGCTATAGTAAATACCACCCCATTGAGTTTCGTAAATTTCAATTAAGTCTGACTCCTCAATTTTAAAATTATTAGCAGGAATATCTAATTCCTCGCATAACTCTCTAATTGCTGCTTGTTTAGGTGATTCCGTTTTTTCGACTCTTCCACCAAAAAAAGCAGCTTTTCCGCCTGCAGGTAATAGTGCACCAGAGAATCGCTTGCCAAGCCCAGAGACATTCCCATTTTTTTGCAGAACAATTTCTTTTGAGGAAATTTTACTTTCTATTGCATCCCAAGGTAACTCGGAATATTTTATCGCCGGAAGTCTTGCCAATGCTTCATAACTAATAACCTGTTTTTGTCCAACAAGTATCTGTATCTCCCCATTAACTGTACAAAAAAGAAGCACATAAGCATTGGTAATCTTAGCTTTCTGTTGTCGTTCACGTTGTTTTTCAAGCTGCTGCCAAAGACCATTTCTGTTTGATTTTTTCTCATAATTGGAACTCTTTCTCATGAAGTTACTCTCCCGGAAGGGAACCCTTGATTACACTTTCGTTGTATCAAAATTTTTCTTGCTTTAAATTTATTCATTAATTAATTCTAGCAGGTTTATCACGCGCATGCTTTGGTGGGAAGAAGCCTTGATTGATCAGGTTAAAGCAGATGGAGTAGTACAGAGAAAAATACTTAAACACCTCTCTCCACATACCAGTTCTATGAACTATCTCTGGACCATTGTGTTCACTTCGGAGTTGCTAAGCTTTGGCAGAACGTCGTGTCTTCTTTATCACTTGATGTGTACAATTGCTATCCAATAAAACACATGCATAATAATATATTAAATTTATACAATTTGCCCTATATTTATCATTTTCAAAAAATCAAGAATATCAGGGGAGCGAACACTACTTAAAGCATCTATCAGTGGTATTTTAACCACTTTTGATGAGAAAAGTATAAAATTAGTACTATTTTTAGCATTTGGCATCTATTTGCTATAAAGATGAAAAAATCATCCTATTTGATTAGCCTCAAACAAGGCGACTATGGTTTTAGTAAGTAGAGGAAATATAGTAATGAAAGAAGAAAAAAAGCAATCCACTGACCGCGAACTTAAAAATCTCCCAGTCTTATTTTTCATGGAAATGCATCATGATCCTGCGACCCCGAGTTTTATAAAAAAGCTGTTACCGCAGTTAAAGTCAACAGGGTATCAAGCATTTTTAGATGCGGACGATGAAAATTTACAAAAAAATTGTGAAGCCTTTGACCAGCAGATGAAAAATATTAGCGGAGGGATTGTCGTAAGACACCGAATTGAACTTATATTAGACCTCCAAAAAATTCTTTTCGGAAAATTCTCCAAAGACTACGCAAGCAACAAATTTTGCTTTATCTATCTTTATTCCGGGCCCCCTCTTATTCCTCTTGAAGAAACAATAAGAGCAGGTGAGAGGGTGTTCCCTTTAGGAATTATTCCGATTAACGTCTTAAGTAAAGAAGAAGCCGAGGTTTTTGATATCATTTTTACAGAAATCAAGCAAAGACAAAATACATTATCTATGTTATCTGCTTTCAATGTTAATAAAAATGTTTTAAATAATAAACCAAGTTCAATGAGTCTGTCTTCGCATTCGGCTAAGGGTATCTACAGTAGCAATAATAATAATTTTTTTCCTAGGAAAAATAATGACCAGCTCTCTTTGAATAATAACAATAATAATGCTTTGATTCCTCCTGTTAGCAATAGTAATAATCTGAGCATTAATCCGCCGGTTGAATATACCGGCATGATGGGTAAAATGCAAAAGTTGGTAAAATCAAATCCTGAACAAGTTAGCTCAATTTTCGAAAGAGGAGTTTTTGATGGTGATTTTACCAATAAAGATTTATGTTATTTTGCATTATCCAATGTGGGAGTCGCAAAAACCATCCTGCAACGACCACAGTTAGCGAACAAATTGCGATTGGAAGATCTTATAAAGCTGATTAAAACCTACCCTCATCTGTCATATTTAACTATTGCAAATTTAGATTCATCATCCATCCTTGAATTGGCAGACAGAGATCCGGAGGCGGCAAATGCTATTTTAAAATCAGCAGTACAGTCAAACAAGCTCACCGAATCCCTTGGTTATAATGCTGCTTTAGTCGAGTTAGCCAAATTGCATAATCAAACTGCCCTGTTTCTTTTAAACGATTCTGAGTTAAGTGACGTTTTAACCGAGGATAATATTATTGATATTGCTACAAAACGACCTGCTATTATTACTGATATCATGAGTAATGAAAAAATTAGGATCAAGATCGGTGAAGAAGCTGAATTAATACTAACCCAACTATTCTCTTTGCAATCGGAACAACAGCCGGACACTACAGTATCGCCGAGATTCTAATGAGAACGAGATAAGCATTTATTACAAATGCATTATGGTGACTCCAATATCAATCAAGCAACTTCTGGATTTCAGGAGTTGCTTTCTGTTTTTCGACTCATAGTGGGCTACGTAAGGTGAGTGAATAATTTTAGCAATTTTATCGTTTTGGTCGAGAAAAATTGCATTAAGGCTGCATCTACTACATCTTGAGGGATGGTTTATTTACTTTGTATACCCCATGAGTAGTGCTTCTAATGCAAGTGTTTGATTAATACTGATGTTTTGGTTTAACTTTCTGATGATTGAATTCAGTTCATCCATTTGATGGAATAGAACAGTCGGCTGAAAATATCGGGATAATTCATATAACAGTTCGCTTGAGTCCTTATCGTAATTAAAATGAATTAATTGATAATAAATCATCTGAGAATTAATCAGGTAAATTAACCAGATGAGTTGATTAAAATCAAACGCAGCCCATTTTATAGCCAAGCTGCAAATCGAAATTTTATTACTTGCTAATTGAAACAAATCGTTAATAATATCAATGTGTTGGCTAAAAATCTTCCCCCGCTCACTCTCTTTCGGATAACATTCGCCAATGGTCAGGTAGCCCCTGTCTAAAACTTCGGTTGAAGAAAGCTGCCATTGTTGACATCGACTTAATATCGTCGGCAGAATACTGCTGATTTGCTCAGCCACCAATAAAAATATAACATCAGATGGTGGCTCTTCTAAAAGCTTTAATAATGCATTCGCCGACGCCAAGTTCATCTTTTCCGCAGGATTAATAATAATTACACGATTATTATTTAATTGGGGGGATGTGTAAGCAACAGCTTGTAATTCACGAACCTGATCAATTTTTATAAATCCACCTGTTTTCTCCGGCTCAAGAACAAATAAATCAGGATGCTCATTTAACCTGAGTAGTCTACAGGATTTACAGTCCTCACAAGGTTTTATTTTTCCCTGGCAAAGGATTGCAGCAGCCATACGATAAGCAAAATCGCAGATAGACACATGCAAAGAGCCAACCAATAAAAGAGCATGTGGTAAACGTTGGTTTGTACTAACCTGGATAAAGCGTTCCCACCACTTAGTATGTACAGCTGATAGTTCAATTGTTTTAAGCGATTGCATACTGGGCAGTAAAATTTTTGAGTTGTATAAGGATAGTTTCCTGCACTATATCCAGTGGTTGGCTGGCATCAATGCAGATTACATTATCCATAGTCTTAATTAATTCCTGATAGCTATCATAAATATCAGTAAAAAACTGCAAGGACTCTTTTTCCATACGGTCAAAAGCCCCTCTCTTTTTTACCCTGTTCAACCCTTCTTCGGGCTCTATATCCAGGAAAAAGATTAAGTCAGGTTGAAACCCCTGCAAACAAAAAGAAGATAAATTCGCAATCATTTGTTTATCGAGATGCCTGCCGCCACCCTGATAGGCAAAAGTGGATAGTTCAAAGCGATCCGCGAGCACCCAACCTCCTTTCTGTAAAGCAGGACGAATAGCCTGTTCCACCAATTGTACTCTGGCAGCATAAAGCAACAATAATTCACTACGAGGATCCAGCGTTTCACCCTCTATTCTTTCTTTGATAAGCTGCCTTATTATCTCTCCTATTCGAGTTCCTCCCGGTTCACGGGTTAAAACAAGCTCAGGGACAAAACGACTAAGGTACTGTCTGATAGTTTCTATAGCTGTTGATTTACCTGCTCCCTCAAGCCCCTCAACCACAATAAAGCGTCCGGGTTTCATCATTATATATCCTTTTTCTGGTAGCGGGAGATAGCTTGCTTCTGTTGTTCATAATTTACTGAAAACTGATGAGAGCCATCTCCTTTAGCAACAAAATAAAGATAATCACTAATTTGTGGGTGCGCTGCAGCTTCAATCGATTCTTTCCCTACCATAGCAATAGGGGTTGGAGGTAATCCTCGATAGCGATAGGTATTGTAAGGAGAGTCGACTGAAAGATCAGCATGGGTTAACTTACCGTGATAATTTATTCCAAGTGCATAAATAACAGTAGGATCCATTTGCAGAGGCATATTTTTCTTTAATCGATTGATAATGACACCAGAAATAATTTTCCTCTCTTCAGAGATTGCAGTTTCTTTCTCCAGAATAGAAGCTGCAGTCAACAACTCATAAGGTGACTTGTAAGGTAATCTTTGGCTGCGGTTTTTCCAGCAATGATCAAGATAATCAAGTAATTTCTGGTTAGCAAGCAACAACAATTGCTTACTGCTACTGCCCGCATCATAATTATAAGTATCCGCAAGCAACAACCCTTCCGGCGTTGGATAATCACTGGCAATAGCCTGCCAATCCTCCAGATTATAATTTAAAAGGGGAGCTTTCTTAAGGTTTGTTTTTACCTGGTTAAAATTTGAACCCTCAATGATACGAAAGGCTTTTGTGAGAACCTTGCCAGAGGCCACTTTGTTTATGAATTCTTGCACAGACTCACCAGGCATAATCTCATATACCCCTGCCTTCAAGCGGTAAGCTAACCCTTGGACTCTGATTAAAAATAAAAATAACCGCTCAGATTGGATTAATCTATTAGACTTTAAAATATGAGCTAATGAGAATGCAGAGGTATTTTTATCAATCACTACAATAAATGGCTGACTTCCTGCAGTCACCATTGGTCTGGTTAGTAAACAATAGCTCTCATATCCAATAATAGAAAAAGTAATTAAAACTAAAGCGAAACATCCTGACAAAATTGATCTGCCTAAGCGCCTCATCTAGACTCGCTTAAACAGTAAACTTCCGTTAGTACCCCCAAAACCAAGTGAATTGCTTAGTGTGAAATTAATTCGCCGTTCTTGCGGTTGATGCGCAACATAATTTAAATCACAACCTTCATCTGGATTATCAAGATTAATAGTAGGTGGTGCCACCTGATCCTTGATGGAAAGGATACTAAAAATAGCCTCAACTGCGCCTGCCGCACCAAGTAGATGCCCGGTCATGGATTTAGTTGAACTAACAGCCAACTCATAAGCATGATTCTTGAAAAGGCGTTTAACAGCTTTGGTTTCATTTAAATCGTTCAGGTAAGTCGAGGTTCCATGAGCATTGATATAATCAACCTCATTCACGTTTAAACCAGCATCATGAACAGCCGCAGCCATTGCACGGGTAGCTCCATCTGCATCCTCATCTGGCGCCGTAATATGATAAGCATCTCCAGACATTCCAAAACCGATTAATTCAGCATAAATAGTGGCACCGCGAGCTTTTGCATGTTCATATTCTTCAAGAACCAGAATTCCAGCGCCTTCACCCATTACAAAACCATCGCGATCCTTATCCCATGGGCGTGATGCTTTCTCAGGCTCATCATTACGTTTGGATAATGAACGCACTGCTGAAAATCCGGCAAGACATAATGGTGTAGTGGTCATCTCTGCGCCTCCACAGACCATAACATCTGCATCGCCATAGGCGATCATCCGGCCTGCCATACCAATATTATGCGTACCAGTAGTACAAGCAGTCACAATTGATATATTAGGACCCTTAAGTTGATGTTTAATAGAAATCTGACCTGCTACCATATTAATGATTCCAGCAGGAATAAAGAATGGTGACACCTTACGAGGGCCACCATTCATTAACTTTTCCTGATTATTGGTAATCGTCTCTATACCACCAATCCCTGCACCGACAGCAACGCCAGCCCGACAGGAGAGTTTCTCATCAATCACTAATCCCGAGTCAGCCAGCGCCTCTTCAGCAGCCGCCATGCCATATTGGGTGAATACATCCATTTTCCGAGCGTCTTTAAGCGGCACATGGTTTTCTATATGGAAATTCTTAACCTTAGCCCAAATTTTAGTAGGGTAATCCGTAGTATCGAAGCCTTCGACCAATCCAACACCACTATTACCCGCCAGGATATTTTGCCAGGTTTGTTCTACATTTAGACCGACTGGGGTAACCATCCCCATACCAGTAACAACAACACGCCGCTTAGTCAACGAAAACTCCTTGAAGTTATCAAGCTTCTTCTTTATTTAGATTTGATTCGATATAATCAATTGCTTCTTGAATAGTAGTGATTTTCTCAGCTTTCTCATCTGGAATTTCTGTCTCAAATTCTTCTTCAAGAGCCATTACCAATTCAACAGTATCAAGTGAGTCAGCACCTAAGTCATCAACAAACGATGCGTTATTTTTTAACTCTTCTTCCTTAACGCCCAATTGTTCAACAACAATCTTGCGAACCCGTTCTTCAACTGTACTCATAACTTGTATTTCCTCTTAGATTAAAAAAATTCCTGTAGGCTAGTTTATTCAATTCTGCACAGAACGCAAGCCTATTTATAAGGTGGCAGCTAAATTATAGCCATTATTATAACTTAGCGCCTACCTACTTAATTCATATACATTCCACCATTTACGTGAATAGTCTCACCAGTAATATAATTTGCGCTGTCAGAGGCTAAAAAAGCTACTGTTTCAGCAATGTCTTCAACTTTGCCAAAACGCCTCAGCGGTATGCGCTTGAGCATTTCCTCCCTTACCATCTCAGGTAAGGCACCCGTCATATCTGTGTCAATAAAACCAGGAGCGACCACATTTACAGTAATGTTTCGGCTACCAATTTCTTGTGCTAATGACTTTGTAAAACCGACAACCCCTGCTTTTGCTGCCGTATAATTCGCCTGTCCTGAGTTGCCACTGGCACCCACAACTGAGCCGATGCTGATAATCCGTCCCCACCGTGCTCGAAACATTGCTTTAAGACAAGCCTTACTTAATCGAAATATAGCATTTAGATTGGTTTCTATTACTTTATACCATTCGTCATCATCCATCCTTAGAAGTAAATTATCACAAGTAATTCCTGCATTATTAATAAGGATAGACGGTATTTTGCCTAAATCTGAGAGTTGAGTCATTAAATCATCAACACCTTCTTTATTTGTCACATCAACTACCTTGCCCTCACCTGTCAATTTCTCTTGAAGGAAGAAGTTACTGATATTTCCAGCACCCTCTTGAGTAGTCGCAGTACCAATGACATAAGCTCCTTTTTGAGCTAAATTTTGCGCTATTGCTTTGCCAATTCCTCTGCTAGCGCCAGTAACCAGCGCAACTTTACCTTCTAAGTTAGCCATATGAAGTTTTCCTCAATAAGATTTTTCTGTCAACTGCGATAACACCTGATCCAGGCTGGCATTATCATTAACATTAACTGTCAATAACGTTTTATCAATTCGCTTAGCTAAGCCGCTTAACACTTTGCCTGGTCCACATTCAACCATGTATTGAATTCCATGCTTTCTCATCAGTTGAATAGTTTCCACCCAACGGACTGGGCTATATAGCTGTTCCTTAAGCAAAATACGTATTTGTTGGATTGATGTATAAATTTCTAAATTGACATTTGAAATAACAGCCACATCCGGTACTTTAAATTTCGCCTCGAGAAGATATTCATCGAAAGCAACTGCTGTTTCCATCAATAATGGACAATGACAGGGAACACTGACCGGTATAATTTTTGCCATGCGCGCACCGGCTTCATCAGCAAGCTTAATTGCGTCTTCAACAGCTTCCGAATGCCCTGCTATAACAATTTGTCCTATTGCATTATAATTAGCGGGAGTAACCTGAGCATGTGCAGTGCTCGCTTTTTCACAGATTGACTTAACCTGTTCATCCGCCAATCCGACAACTGCTGCCATAGCCCCCTGACCCAGTGGAATGTGGCTTTGCATCAATTGACCGCGTTTAGCGACAAGTTGGGCTGCATCAGAAAGGTTAATTGCGCCGGCACACACCAGAGCCGCATATTCACCTAAACTATGCCCTGCCATCATTTTCGCTTGCGCTATTCCCAATTTTTTCAGGAGTTTATATACAGCCACATCTGCCGCCAGCATAGCGACCTGGGTATATTCAGTTTGATTCAACCGGGACTCGGGGCCTTCCTGGGTTAGTTGCCATACATCATAACCGACCCCTTCTGAAGCCAAAGAGAAGACGTCTCTAACCAATGGATAGGTTTCTGCAAGCTCTGATAGCATGCCTACAGACTGCGAACCCTGGCCAGGAAATACAAAGGCAGAATTTACCATTAAATTAACTCCGACAAGCAATTAACTAATATCGAATAACCATCGCACCCCAAGTCATTCCCCCACCAAAAGACTCAAGGAGTAATAGATCACCACGTTTTATACGTTGCTCCCGGATGGAGTGATCTAAAGCCAATGGGATAGATGCTGCAGAAGTATTGCCTTGTTTCTCAATGGTTACTATAACCTGCGACATGGGTAAATTTAACTTTTTAGCGATAGCCTGAATAATCCGGATATTAGCCTGATGAGGGATTAACCAATCAATATCCGATTGCTGTAAATGACAGGCTTGCAGAACTTCATCTACAATATCACCCATAATATTCACAGCGATTTTAAACACCTCGTTGCCTTTCATTCCGATAAAAGCCTTACCTTCCAGTGAGGTGTAATTCGGATAAGTCAATAAAGCGTCTATATCATGGGAGGCATGTAGCGTGCTGGCTATGATGCCGGGCTTGTCACTTGCACTCAGAATCACTGCACCAGCTCCATCACCAAACAATACACAAGTCGATCGATCCGTCCAGTCCAAAGCCCGAGACATACTCTCACTGCCAACAACTAAAACATGCTTTGCATTACCCGTGTTAATGTATTGCTTTGCAATATCCGTAGCATATATAAATCCACTACAAGCGGCACCAATATCAAAAGCCGGGATAGGACGGGTAATGTTAAGTGCTTTTTGAACATGGCAAGCCATGCTGGGGAAAAAATGATTTGGCGTACAACTTGCCACCAGGATCAGATCAATATCTTCAGCTTCAATATCGGAAGCTGCGAGCGCCTTTCTTGCCGCCTCAGAAGCCATAAACGAGGTGGTTTCATGTTCTGAGGCAATATGTCTGCTGCTAATTCCTGTTCTGCTGTATATCCACTCATGGCTGGTATCCAGCCTGGACTCTAATTCCTGATTGGATACAGAGTGCTCCGGTAAATAACTGCCTGTCCCATTAATAATGGCATTTTTCATAGTAACAAACCTTGATTAATAAAATCAGTAATCTGCTCGCGTACCAAATCGACCACATTATTTTTTACTTGCAGCACCGCTTCTTCAATAGCATATTGAAAAGCGAGTTCATTAGCACCACCATGACTTTTCACTACAATCCCATTTAAACCAAGTAAGCTTGCACCATTATACCGTGCCGGATCCATACGTTTTTTCAAGTGAGTAAGCGCAGGCAAAGCAATCAGACCGACCAATTTGGCAAGAACATTTCTGGAGAATGATTCTTTGAGCACTGAAAGCATGAGTTTGGCCAAGCCTTCACTAGCCTTTAAGGTGACATTACCAACAAAACCATCACAAACAACCAAATCAACCTGACCTGAATAAAAATGGTCCCCTTCCACATAGCCGACATAATTCATTAAACCACATTCAGCAAGCATATGGGCGGTGCGTTTAACCTGATCATTACCCTTGATTTCTTCCACACCAATGTTAAGCAGGGCAATTTTTGGTTTTGGTTTCTTATCAACAGCCTGAATTAAAGCGGATCCCATCACAGCAAACTGGAAAAGGTGCTCCGCGCAGGAATCAACATTTGCACCAAGATCAATAACACGGGTTTTACCTTCCAATGTCGGTAACTCAGCAATGATTGCTGGCCTGTCTATGCCTGGCAAGGTTTTGAGAACAAATCGAGCAGTAGCCATAAGAGCACCGGTATTTCCTGCGCTTACACAGGCTTGTGCACGACCCTCTTTAACCAGATTGATTGCCACCCGCATGGATGAGTCCTTCTTATTACGCATCGCATGAGAAGGCAGCTCATCCATCGCAACCACTTCTGAAGCATGAACTACTGAAAACTGATTGTTTGCCACAGCAAATTTCTTCAGGCCGGCATTTATCTGCGCCTGGTCACCAACCAATAGCAATTTCAAATCAGGGTTTTGCCTAGCAGCGCGAACGCAAGCAGGAATCACCACCTTTAAACCGTGATCCCCGCCCATCGCATCAATAGCAATGGTAATGTTTTTCAAGCGATTTACTCTTGTTCGTAAACGTTATCAGTATCTAAAATCTTTTTTCCACGATAATAGCCATCAGGCGTAATATGGTGACGCAGGTGGGTTTCACCTGTTGTTGAGTCCACAGATAAAGTTGGTTTGGTTAGTGCATCGTGCGAACGACGCATATCACGTCTTGAACGTGATTTCTTATTTTGTTGTACGGCCATTGTATTACTCCTAGACAATTTGCATTCATTGGGGCGGAATATTACCTATTTTTTAATGGTAATCCAAGTGTTACTTGGATAATTTATGATTTATTCTGCCTCTGTCATTATAAATTTATTAATTTCGCCATCACAATGTATCATTTCAGGATGTAATTCTGGTGCATAAAGATGGAGTTCATCAGTGACCAGTTCCTGCAGATCAATATGATTATTAGCCACAATGCATTCATATCGCTCCATTAACTCTTCTGCCATTTCCTCTGAATCGCAAATAGCCAATTTCGTTAAGTTAAGATAATGATAGCTAAATTCTTTTAAGCAGCGCTGACAAGTTAATTCTAATAAAGTATCCACACTGAGTGTCAACAAATAATAATGGTCAAAGCTTTCAACACTAAACTGACAATTAATTGAACAAGGTGATGCCACATGAGCTGGTAATCGCTCTTGAAGCTTTATATTTACTTGCTCTTGTCCAGATTGTGCTGCCATAGTTTTTAAATTAATAAACATAATATTACTACACTCAACTCTTTGGGGGAGCAATTAACAGCGCAGTTTTCCTGGTCAACGCCGCGGGACGTTGAGAATCAAGGGAAAAGTAATCTCCCTGGGATTAAAACCGCTCTTTAAATTACCGCCCTTTATGTAATCAATAACGACATGCTATTGGATGAGGGATGAAAACTGCGGCTTTTCCTTAAAAATGGTAGCCCGGATGGAGCACCAGCGAAATCCGGGCTACCATTAATTAACACTAACTGCAGTTTTAATCAGACCCTGAATGGGTATATAATTTTAAAAGTAATTAATTATAGCGTAAAATTGTTAATTTTTTTATATATGTTGAATTTATGAAAGGTAAAGTTATTGTTGGCATGTCCGGAGGCGTTGATTCTTCTGTTGCCGCCTGGTTGTTGCGCGAACAAGGCTATGAGGTCGAAGGCTTGTTCATGAAAAATTGGGAGCAGGATGATACAGACGGATATTGCGCTGCAGCAGAAGACCTGGCTGATGCACAAGCAGTGTGCAACCAATTAAGAATTCCTCTTCATAGTATCAATTTTTCCAAGGAATACTGGGATCGCGTATTTGCCCATTTCCTTAGCGAATATGAGCAAGGCAGAACACCCAATCCCGATGTTCTTTGCAATAAAGAAATTAAGTTCAATGCCTTTCTAAATCACGCCCTCACTTTAGGGGCTGATTATATTGCTACAGGGCATTATGCAAAGGTGCGAATAAACAATAATAAAGGCGAGTTATTTAAAGCAAAGGATAGAGAAAAAGACCAAACCTATTTCTTACATGCGGTTGAACCTCAAGCGCTTGCCAGAACCCTGTTCCCTATAGGTGATTATCATAAGTCACAAATCAGAGATTTTGCCAAAGAATCAGGGTTAGTGACCCACAGTAAAAAAGATTCCACCGGAATTTGCTTTATTGGTGAGAGGCGTTTTAAAACATTCCTCAAGGAATATATTTTAGCTAAACCAGGTGATATTAAAAGCAGCCTTGGTGAAGTATTAGGCCGACATGATGGCTTGATGTTTTACACCCTGGGTCAACGTCAAGGTCTGGGAATCGGCGGATGCCAATCTGGAAGCGATGAACCCTGGTATGTTGTTGATAAAGACATCCAGACCAACACTCTGGTTGTTGCCCAGGGTAAAGACCACCCCATGCTGTACTCTCAGGGGCTTATCTGCAGTCCAATTCACTGGCTTGTTGAGCATAACATCGAATTGCCATTAACCTGTTACGCAAAAACACGTTATCGCCAGCTTGAGCAGGCCTGTATTATTTCACCAGCAGACAACAACCAGCATATCGTGATGTTTGCAAGCCCACAACGAGCTGTTACGCCTGGACAATATATCGTTTTTTATGAGAAGAACCAATGCTTAGGCGGAGCAACCATTGAGCAGATTATTCGTTAGCTTCATAGACAGGGAGGCAATTAAAACTGCGGTTGGTGGCGCTCCATCCAGGCTTTCAAGGAAAAACCGCTGCTTTAATCGTATCCCAAGCCCAGTTTAAGATACAATAGGACGCAAAGAATGTTGTATAATTAAATATTAATGTATTTTGGAGTAAACATGGCTGCAATTAATGCGTCCCCCACTGCCTCTGGTATTTATTTTTCCGTAAGCGCAGCAGATAAAGTAGCTTCCTTAATTGCTGAAGAGGACAATCCTGATTTAAATTTAAGGGTTTTCGTTACCGGCGGAGGTTGCTCTGGTTTTCAATATGGCTTTACTTTTGATGCAAACATTCAGGAAGATGACACTATCGTAATGCAAACCTGTTCTGATGGTCAGTCTTCAGTGAAATTACTAGTTGATTCAATGAGTTATCAATATTTGAGTCAGGCTGAAATTGATTATGTACAAAGCATTCAGGGTGAACAATTTGTTATTCGTAATCCCAATGCTAAAACAACCTGTGGCTGTGGCTCCTCCTTTAGCATGGATGATGACGAATAGGAGCAGATTACCTATAATAAGCTTCTCTTATTTCAATAAGGGTGTACAATAACTTTGGTACCAATCCTTATAAAATTCCTGTGCAGCCAAAGCGCATCACCAGGATGGACGCGAATACAGCCATGGCTGGCATTATAATTAGGTACATCATAAGATCCATGGATTGCATAATATTTACTAAAAAACATGCAATACGGCATTTTTGCGCCCCCCCTTCCCAGAGGATACCGACTGGATTGGCAATCAGCACCCCGCTTGCTGATGATCCGATAAGTCCCTGAAGGAGTTCTACAGGGACGCCTTACATCAGCGCAATATTTGCTGCCTCCTGAGGCCCTTCCGCTTTTGATGACCTTACCATTTTTAACTGCTTTCCAGGTAAGTGATCGGGGATTAAATATAAAAGTATGATTTGAGGCGAGCGTTAAATAAGGACTCTCAGGAGATATAATATTAGCCTGCTGCGCAGCTTGACTTAAAGGGATGCAACCAATAAATAAACTGCTTAAGCCAATAAGCCAAATTCTGCGAGGTTTCAATTCTTCCATGACTCTTCCAGAACTGTTCAAGCCCTAACTCTAAATATAGTTCAATAATTGCACAATTTCATGATTTTCTATTTTTCCTCTAGACTCTGTGAACCAATTTTTTCGCAGAGCCTAAGTGCCGCTTTTAACTCTCTTCAGTTTCCCAACGATTAATACCTGATTCTTTAATTAAAAATGCCAGGAAATCCTGGTGGCGTTGAAGCTCCCGCTCTGTTGCAGTGACAACAGGTGAGCGACTGGTTAATATTTCCGCAGGCTGTCTTTCCTTGTTATCCGTTGCGGCGATTAATTCAGATTCGTTATCAAACAGTGTTGTTTGCCCTCCGGTCATTGCCAGGTAGACAGACGCTAAAATCTCTGCATCAAGCAAAGCCCCATGCAGGGTTCGATTGGAGTTATCAATTTCATAACGCTTGCAAAGCGCATCAAGGCTGTTGCGCTGACCAGGATGCTTCTCTCTTGCAAGAATCAGGGTATCACAAACGGAACAGTAATCATTCAGCAAGGATGCCCAGTTAAGCAACTTTAATTCAGCATTGAGGAAACCAACGTCAAATGCGGCATTATGGATAATCAATTCGGCGCCATTAATAAATTCTATAAACTCATCTACGACATCTTTAAATAATGGTTTATCCTGCAAAAATTCGTTGCTTATGCCATGAACTCGAAAAGCACCTTCATCCACCGCACGTTGAGGATTAAGATAAACGTGGAAATGATTCCCGGTAAGCTTGCGATCAAGTAATTCGACACAACCAATTTCTATGATTCGGTGACCCATCTCATGTCCGATACCCGTTGTTTCGGTATCTAAAACCACTTGACGCATAAAATCCTTAGGGTAGTTTTTGAGTTAGGTATATTAACATTTTCATGGATGTAGAAGCTATTTGAACTTGTAATTTAACACCGAAGCATTAACTCATCGATTAACATCAAGTATTTAATAATTCAATAATTGCCTGATTTGCCAGACTATCCGCTAATTCATTCTCAGGGTGTCCCGCATGGCCTTTTATCCAATGCCAATGAATTTTATGTTTTGTTGTTAATACATCCAATTGCTGCCATAAGTCGGCGTTTTTGACGGGTTCTTTTTTGGAATTAAGCCAACCTTTTTTCTTCCATTGCGCCAACCATTCCATCATTCCCAAACGCAAATATTGCGAATCAGTATAAAGATTGACCTCGCATGACTTTGTCAGGGCTTCTAATCCCTTAATAGCTGCAGTTAACTCCATTCGATTATTAGTAGTATGGGGTTCTCCACCATACAGTGTTTTTTCGTGTCCTTTATATCTCATCAATACACCCCAACCACCAGGGCCAGGGTTTCCTTTACAAGCACCATCAGTATAAATTTCAACACTCATAAAAATAAATCTGGAAAAGGCTCAACTGTTGGGTCCATAGCATACACTGAAAAATCCTTAACACCAGCCTTCGTGAGTACTTCCTCATCAATAAGAAACTGTCCGGTTAATGATTTTGCCGACTGGGTTAAAATCCAATAAGCAGCATCAGCCATAATTTCGGGCTTCCTGCTTGCCCTGTAAATGGCCTCTGGAAAGTTAACGCGAATTGCATCTGTAGCAATTGTAGTGCGAGGCCATAATGAATTAACAGCAATACCATAGGATGCTAACTCTTCAGAAAGACCCAGCGTGCACATACTCATACCATATTTACTAATGGTATAAGCAAGATGCGGGGCAAACCATTTACTGTCCATAGTTAAAGGAGGAGATAAGGTCAGAATATGGGGGTTATCCGTGTTTTTAAGATGGGGGATAGCTGCCTGGGAGCAAGCAAAAGTTGCTCTTGTATTAACAGCCTGCATTAAATCATAGCGCTTCATCGATGTAGAAAGGGTGTCTGTTAAGCTGATAGCACTGGCATTATTGATTAATATATCAAGCTTTCCAAAAGTTAAAATGGTTTTCTCCATCGCTCGGTGAATTTGGTTCTCATCTCTTACATCAACCATCAGAGGCAATGCACTACCACCAAGATCCTCAATTTCCTTAGCCACAGTATGGATGGTTCCTTCCAGTGTAGGATGCGGTTTATCGGTTTTAGCAGCAATCGCAATACAGGCTCCTTCACGTGCAAATCGATGTGCGATCGCACGGCCAATCCCTCGGCTTCCACCGCTTATAAACAAAACACTTGTCATTTCTTCTCCTTAAGCCGAATACCGGCGATCCATGTTAACAAGTAGTGAACCAGCTTGCCATGAGGAGGATAGAACCAGGTTACCGGAGATAGCCTCTTTTGAACAAACACTGGTTTTAATTTGGAAAAAAGATCAAAACCTTCCTGACCATGGTAGTGCCCCATTCCACTTGCACCAACGCCGCCAAAAGGCAGATCATCAATTGCCACATGCGTTAAGGTGTCATTAATTGACAAAGCTCCGGAAAGGGTCTTTTTTTGCAACATTTCTTTTTCTTTTCTGTCATCGCCAAAATAATAAATAACCAGAGGATTGGCTAATAAATTAATTTTGTCGATAGCATCTGCAAAAGAATCATAAGCTACTACAGGAAAAACAGGACCAAATATTTCTTCCTGCATGACACGCATTGAAGCATTGACGTTTAAAAGCAAGAAAAAAGGCATCTTCCGACCTTGCTCAACCTCCTGACCTATTTGTACGATATCTGCTCCTTTTTCTCGCGCATCCCTGATAAGCTCTTCCAGTCTCTCTTTATGATCATCTGAAATAACACTGCAATAATCGCCATTATTTGGTAACTGGGGGTAATGATGAGCAATAAAATCTTTTAACAGGTTTTCAATACGCTTTTCCCATCCCTGGGGAATTAATAAGTAATCAGGTGCGATGCAAGTTTGCCCGGCATTAACAAGTTTACCCATAAAAAGACGTTTGAAATCGTTCGGATTGATAGTTTTAGACACGAGAGCAGGTGATTTACCGCCTAGCTCAAGGGTTACCGGGGTCAGATTGCGAGCAGCTGCTTCCATGATTTTCTTACCAACAGCTGTTGAACCAGTAAACAACAAATGAGCAAAAGGCAACCCGGCAAATTCTCTGGAAACTTCGATATCACCATTTACGATAGCCACTCTCCTCCCTAGAGGAGAGTTTTTTATCAAGCCACTCAAAGTCGCACCAGTCTGAGGCGTTAATTCAGACATTTTAATCATAACAACATTGCCTGCCGCCAAAGCATAGATTAAAGGTTCCAAAGCCAAAAGAAGCGGGTAGTTCCAAGGAACGATGATCCCTGTCACTCCCAGAGATTGGGGTAACAGATAAGCATGCGCCGGTTTAAAAAGCCATGCAACCTGGCGTTTACGCTTTTTCATCCATTTTTTTAAGTGCTTTAAACAATAGTTAATTGCATTGAGGGCAATAAAAATTTCTAACAAATACGTTTCATAATAAGGTCGATAAGAAAAATCGCTACTGACAGCCCTTGCTAAATCACTGGCGTTTTCCTGTAATAGCTGTTTAAGCAGCAGCAAATTTTTTCGTCGTTCATCCTGCGATAGATTAGGATTTACTGAAAAATCCTGCTTTAGCTGCTTAAATACCGCTTCTAATTCCATTTCATTGTCCTTACTCAGTCCTTGGTAAAGCCATAAGGCTCAACTATTATTCTTCCCCCTACTGGATTCTTCCATAGGTAACCATAAACTATTTGCCTTTGCACATTCTTTTGCCAGTTGATAACCTGCATCGGCATGACGCATAACGCCGGTTGCCGGATCATTATGGAGCACTCGCTTAAGTCGAGCAGCAGCTTTGTCTGTACCGTCTGCCACGATAACCATCCCTGCATGTTGAGAAAAACCTAAACCTACTCCACCACCATGATGAATACTGACCCAGGTAGCCCCACTGGCACAATTTAGTAACGCATTGAGCAAAGGCCAGTCAGAAACAGCATCGCTGCCATCAAGCATACCTTCTGTTTCGCGATTCGGGCTGGCAACTGAACCTGAATCAAGATGATCTCTGCCTATAACGATAGGGGCTTTCACTTCTTTATTTTTGACCATTTCATTGAAGGCTAATGCCAAACGGGCGCGATCTTTTAAACCAACCCAGCATATTCTTGCTGGCAATCCCTGGAAGGCAATTTTATCACGTGCCATATCCAGCCAACGATGTAAATGCTTATCATCTGGAAGAAGGCTTTTGACTTTTTCATCCGTTGCATAAATATCCTCAGGATCACCAGATAAAGCTACCCAGCGAAATGGCCCAATTCCTTCGCAAAACAAAGGCCTGATGTAAGCTGGAACAAATCCAGGGATGGTAAATGCCTCCTTCACACCTTCTTCAAACGCCATTTGGCGGATGTTATTTCCATAATCAAAGACAGGGATACCTTGAGATTGGAATGCGAGCATTGCTTTGACTTGAATAGCCATTGATGCTTTGGCCGCTGTAATGACTTTCTGGGGAGCCGTTTCCCTCATCTGTTCGGCTTCGTCCAAAGACCAATCAAGCGGTAAATAGCCATTTAAAGGATCGTGAGCACTGGTCTGATCAGTCACTATAGAGGGTCTGACACCACGCCTGATGAGTTCTGGATAGATTTCGGCAGCATTGCCAAGAAGGCCAACTGATAATGGCTTTTTTTGTTCACAGGACTGCTCAATCCAGGATAGTGCTTCCTCTAAGTTATCCGTATATTTATCGAGGTACCGTGTTTTTAAACGTTTTTCCAAACGGGAAATATCACATTCAACAGCAAGAACACTGGCTCCTGCCATCGTTGCAGCTAAAGGTTGGGCGCCTCCCATGCCACCAAGCCCTGCCGTTAATACCCAATGGCCTGTTAAATCACCTCGATAATGCTTCTTGGCACAAGCAATAAATGTTTCATACGTTCCCTGTACTATCCCTTGTGAACCAATATACACCCAGCTTCCAGCTGTCATCTGCCCATACATCATTAAGCCTTTTCTATCCAACTCATTAAAATGCTCCCAATTAGCCCAGTGAGGCACCAGATTTGAGTTGGCAATTAATACGCGAGGTGCATCTTCATGAGTGGAGAAAACGCCAACAGGCTTACCTGATTGGATAAGCAATGTCTGATTTTCATCGAGACTTTTCAGTACCTCAACTATTTTATCAAACGCTGTCCAATTGCGTGCCGCACGTCCCGTTCCCCCATAAACGACAAGGGATTCAGGATCTTCTGCAACATCAGAATCCAGGTTGTTACACAACATGCGCAAAGCAGCTTCAGTAAGCCAGCTTTTAGCCTCCAGCTGCGTTCCCCTACTAGCTCTTATAGAAGTTCGATCGTTATTTTTTGCCATTTTTTTCTCCATCCCAGGATCGATCACAGTAAAAATAAATCAAGGTTAATGTTTAATCTCAAAATATTGCCTTAAGGGATATGCCGCTTTCTTGCCGATGCCTCGCGACCAAGCCACAGAAACTGGTATTTCATGCAATTAATCAAAACTATCATACACTAGCAAATAACTGCCGTGAACGATAAATTGAAATGGCATACTGTCAAAATAACATGCAGCATGATAGACTGGCAGAATTGTTTTTGTAGTTAGAATCATTGTGCAAAACCAACAAATAAAACACCCTCCTACGCTAAGTATCTTTTTTGCCACTGAAATGTGGGAGCGCTATGGGTTTTATGTGGTGCAGACTCTTTTGGCACTATACCTCGCTTTTTATTTTAAATGGCAAGATGAGCGCGTCTATAATCTGGTAGGGACATTTACTGCATTAACCTACCTCTCACCTGTGGTCGGCGGTTGGATAGCTGATTATTTGCTCGGCCAGAAAAAAGCCATCCTTGCCGGGGCGACTGTTTTATTTTTTAGTTACTTATCCTTGTTTTTGCTGACTTCTGACAAGATGTTGACCGCAGCACTGGCAGGTATCGCGGTAGGAACAGGTCTTCTAAAACCTAACATTTCATCTTTACTCGGCAATGAATACCCTGAAAATTCTCCCAAGCGCGAGAGTGGGTTTACTATTTTTTACATGGGAATAACTACTGGAATCATACTGGGAACTACTCTTCCAAGCCAGCTCAATTATTATTTTGGTTGGTCAACAGCGTTTGCCAGTGCTGCAATAGGCATGATTATCGCATTCTCAGTATTTGCTTTCGGTATCCATCGCTATCAAATTGCTGACTATCATCCTTCCAGGCTGACCCTCACTCGCGTAATTAAGGCAACTTTTATAATTTCACTGGTATGGGTAACATCTTACCTTATTCTTCACTATCCTGACCTTGCTGACTTTGCCTTTATAACCGTTATCCTTTTGTCACTGGCTTATTTGATTCGTTCAATCAAAAGCGAATCGCCAAATCAGGCAAAACAAACTGCCGTGATTGGATTGTTATGTATTATTTCTATCGTATTTTGGGCTTTTTATTTCCAAATGTTTCTGTCATTGACCCTTTTTATATCGCGGGTTGTTGAACCCAAACTATTTGGCATACTCTTTCCCCCTCCCTACTATGTCAGTATTCAAAGTATCGGGATGATTGTATTTGGTTATTTTCTATCCCGTGGTAAAAAGCAACGCCTGAATCCCGAGCAAAGCGGCATAAGAACCGGAAATAAATTTATTCTTGCCATTATTTTTATGACAATTGCCTATACTCTGATTACTGTGGTATGTCATGGCAGTCAAGGAGCAACCTTGCTGTCTCCACTTTATTTCCTCCCTGCTTATTTAATGATATCAATCGCAGAGTTGTTACTGTCGCCTGTTGGCCTATCAGCAATAACGGTACTTGCCAGCCGTAAAAAGGTGAGCACGATGATGGGGATCTTTTTTGTTTCTTTAGGTATCGGTGCATTTCTATCTGGTAAATTGGCCAATTTAACTGCCATTAAGCCTGGAGAAGTAACTGTCTTACAGCTTAAGGCACATTATACTCATACCTTTACCCATCTCTTATTAATCCTGTTGGCAGCTGCCTGTTTTTGTTTTATATTAAACTTTATTATCAAGTATCTGTTAAATCGATGTGGAACAAAGCTACCCCGCTCCGGTAACAAACATCAATTAAATACAGTTCTATAAATCTATAAACAAGTTGCTTACTGTTGAGATATGACGTAATCGTGAACTTCATCAGGTGACCCCATGACTAAAACCAAATCTCTAATTTCAATCTTACCCTTGTTCTTGGTGTTATTTATTGACGGCATGGGGTTAGGATTGTTATTTCCCATTTTAAATACTATTTTAATTGAGCCTCAATCTGGTTTTCTGGCAGCTAGCATCAGTCTCGGTGTGCGTGACTTCTACTATGGTCTGACTATTGGTATTTTTATGATTTGCTGGTTCTTTGGAGCGGCCATTCTAGGTGATCTATCTGACAGCATTGGTAGAAAAAAATCATTAATGATCTGTTTAATTGGCTCTTTTCTGGGTTATTTCCTTGCCGCAATTGCCATTTCAGCCCATAGTTTCTGGCTGCTGATTATAGGCCGTATCATTGCAGGCTTCACCTCAGGAAGCCAACCAATTGCACAGGCAGCAATTGTTGATATCAGCTCGGAAGAACATAAAGCAAGAAACATTGGTTTAATTTTACTGGCTGTCTCTCTTGGTTTTGTTTTCGGGCCTATTTTTGGCGGTATTTTATCCGATCATCGTTTATTAAGCTGGTTTAATTTTACAACGCCAATGTATTTTGCCGCAATATTAGCCTTGATAAACGCCCTTCTGTTGCATTTTTTCTTTAAAGAGACGTTTACCAAAGTACATGGTAAAGTAAACATAAAATGGCATCATGCTATCCATATTTTCATATCAGCCTTCAAGCACCCGTCAATTTATAAGTATTCTGTGGTTTTGCTGGTAATGATTTTTGGTTGGTCCAATTATTTTTCCTTCATTTCACTTTATCTTTTTCAAACTTATCACTATTCAGCAATTGAAAACTCATTTTTTCTCGCCGTAATGGGGCTGGGCTTTAGTATTGGTTGTGGCTATATTGTCGATGCCTGTGCAAAGCGTTTTCCACATGATTCAATAGTCATTGTTGGTTTATCATTAACTGCTGCTTATGTATTGCTGACACTGTTGATTAATGTAGAGTGGGTAGCATGGGTCGCCACTTTATTTATTGGTATGAGTTTGTCTGTTGCCTACTCGGTGTTACTAACCATATTCTCAGACCAGGTAGGTGAGAATGAACAGGGTTGGGTAATGGGTGTTACTGGTTCTATCATGGCGCTTTGCTTTGGATTAACATCAATTTTTACTGGCTTGATTGCCCAGGTCGGTGCAATATTGCCCATGGTATTAGCAACTGCAGGGTTAGCTGGAAGTGCAATCATTTTAGCTGTTGTTAAGAAAGCAAGTACTGAAAAGTTAACCATTTCTACATGAAGTTAAATACTCAAGATAATCACTCTTAAGGAGATAGACAGGATGAACAAGCAGACCTCTTATTTGCCGGAAGGCTATTCCACCATTATACCCTACCTGATTGTCAGCAATGGCACCAAGGCAATTGAATTTTATAAAGAAGTATTTAATGCCAAGGAAGTTCTGCTTATGGAAGGTCCAGACAAAAAAATAGGGCATGCAGAGCTTACCATTGGCGAATCAAAATTTATGCTTGCTGATGAGTGCCCTGATATGGAAGCAAAAGCACCAGAATCTTATGGCGGTTCGCCAGTAGGCATACATTTGTATGTAGAAGATGTTAATGCTGTAGCGGAGAAAGCTGTTAAACACGGCGCTAAATTACTCAGAAAAGTAGAAGATCAGTTTTATGGCGATCGCAGTGGTACTCTGGAAGATCCTTTTGGCCATAAATGGTATATTTCCACACATATTGAAGATGTCTCTGAGGAAGAAACCACCAGACGTATGAAGGAAATGTATAAATAAATATGGAATAAACACCAGAGTCTGAAGAAAGGTGTTTATAGTTTCTTATGGGCAGGCTGTACAACCCAGCCTGCGTTAAGGGAATCCATTGACCGGATTCTCTTAACGAGCATGGATAAATTAAATTGAGGGTGTTACCGCAATAAAGAAAAAGCACCCTGAATACCGTTAGCAGCCAGTTTATTTTTTAAATAATCACTCATTTGCTTATCCGCAAACGGCCCTACCCTTACTACATATTGTTGATTATATTGTTCAACAATTACAGGAGAAGGTGTTAATTTTTCAAGCCTGCCTTGTAAGGCATTCGCCAATTCTTGTGAAGCAAATGCACCAGCCTGTACATAGTAGTGCGCAGTGTGCTTGCCTGTATCAAGTGCTTCTATTTCAACTGGAGCAGTTCCTTGAGGTAGCAAACCTAATTTGACTGCCGCTGCATAAGATAAATCAATTACCCTATCGTTACGAAAAGGCCCCCGATCATTCACTTTAACAATGGCAACTCGTCCATTACCCAAATTTCTTACTTTCACATAAGTAGGTAAAGGCAACGTTTTATGGGCTGCTGTCATTGCGTACATATCATAGTTATCCCCACTGGACGTTCTTTGCTTATGAAATTTGGTACCATACCATGAAGCTATACCGCGAGTTTTATATCCACTTGAGCTTTTCATCACCTCATAAACTCGCCCTTCTACGACATAGGAATCCGGATTACCATAGCGGCTAAGTGGCTCATGTTTAGGACTTACCTCCTTAAAGGAGACAGGGAGCGGACCTGCTGGCGCTCCATCTTGCTCCATAGTGTACCGAGAGTTGCCCTTCTTGTTTGATGATGAATAAGTAGATTGAGCAGCTTTAGACTCCAATGCATCGGGAATAGAGTCCGATACGCAGCCTGTCAGAAAACATAAGGCAAATAAATAAAAAAATCGCATTACTTCACTCAAATTATTTATTATCAAACAGTCATTACATCAAATACTAAATCTCTTCTCAAGAGAATGTTGATAAGCATCGATACAATGGATGCGATTAGAACTGCGGTTAGTAACTAATGATAGTAATGACCCGGATGGAGCGCTAGCGGAATGGGATCGGATCTTAATAATAAATACATGCTCCCGAATTTCGCTAGCGCTCCATCCAGCTACAACTTTTAAGGAAAAGCCACAGCTTTATCGCATCCCGATACAATAATCTGATTGGTTGCAGGATTGAGGCTGTGGTAAGATTATTAATTTTGTAACTACGAGTATAGAAAACATGAAGTCCCTGTTCTCATCATCCTGTGGAGTATCATTGGCGGTAGCCTTGTTAATCAAGACTACTACGTTTTATGCAGCAACAGACACCCTGCCCAAAACCAACTTACCTGCGACAAACTCTGCTACTGCAATGAGTAACAAGCCACTTATTACCCCATCTCCACCTACCCTTAATGCCAAAGCTTACATCCTTATTGATGTTAACAGTAGAAAAATTATTGCTGAAAAAAACAGTGAAGAGAAATTACCCCCTGCAAGTCTGACTAAAATGATGACCTTATATGTCATCTCTAATGCTCTCAATAATGGGCAAATTCATCTTAATGACAACGTTCGGATTAGTCGTGATGCCTGGAAAACAGGCGGTTCACGGATGTTTGTTAAGGAGGGGCAGTCAGTATCGATAGAAGATTTACTTAAAGGTATTATTGTTGACTCAGGGAATGATGCCTGTGTGGCAATGGCTGAACATCTGGGAGGTAGCGAAGCGGGATTTGCCGACATTATGAATCAACAAGCGCAAACCCTTGGAATGAAGGACAGTCATTTTACCGATAGCACAGGACTGCCTCATGCAGATTTGTATACTACTGCCAAAGATCTGGCCATACTTGGCAGCTCATTAGTTAATAATTTCCCTCAGTATTATCATTGGTATAAACAAAAATGGTTTACTTACAACGGCATACGCCAACCTAATCGCAACCGCTTATTATGGCGGGACAGCCAGGTTGATGGGATAAAAACCGGGCATACTACTGAGGCTGGCTATTGTCTGGTTTCATCCGCCAAACGGCAAAGCATGCGCTTATTAGCAGTAGTCCTCGGTTCGCCAAGCGAAGCGGCGCGAGCGGACGACAGTGAACGCTTGCTTAATTATGGTTTTCGTTTTTTTGAAACCCATGAACTTTACAAACAAGGCCAGCCAATGACAGAAGTGCCTCTCTATAAAGGCGTTAAAAATACATTGGCAGTAGGTTTAAATGAAGCTCAATTCGCTACCATACCCAATGGTCAGTATCAACGATTAAGCGTTAATACTAAAATTAACCAAAATCTGCAGGCCCCTATTGAGAAAGGCGAACAAGTGGGCGAATTAATCGTGCAATTTGATAATACCATTATCAGTACTCAACCGCTTTATGCTTTGGAGACTGTATCGAGAGGTGGTATTTTTACGCGCATGAAAGATTCTATTCGATTAATATTCCATCGCTGGTTTGGCTAAGAGACAGCATCATGTCAGGTATTGCTTATATTAACGGTACGTATTGCAAGGCAGATGAAGCGAAAATCTCCATTTACGATCGCGGATTTCTATTTGCTGATGCTGTTTATGAAGTTATTCCGGTTTATAAAGGACGTCCTTTTTTTGTCGATGAACATCTCCAACGGCTGGAAAAAAACCTGACAGAAACAAAGATAACCAAACCCGATTTAGACTGGCCTGCCATTTTCAAAGAACTAATTAAACAAAATGGTGGAGGAGATTTACAACTATACCTGCAAATCACTCGAGGCAATCAGGGCGTTCGTAAACATGATATTCCTGATAATATACAACCTACTGTTATTGCCTACACCCTTCATATGCCTTACCCTACATTTACAGCTAAAAAGCAAGGGTTGAAAGCAAAAGTTATTGAGGATGTTCGTTGGCTGCGTTGTGATATAAAGACCACATCGTTAATGGCAAATATTCTACTTAATAATGATGCTGTGTCAAAAGGCGCCAATACTGCTATTCTATCTCGTAATGGCTTTTTGACCGAAGGCAGTGCAAATAATGTGTTTTTAGTGGATAAAAATGACATTATCTGGACCCCTCCTTTAGATAATTTTTGCCTTCCCGGTATCACACGCCAAATTGCTATTGAGCTAATACGTTCATTAGGGTGGTCATTGAGAGAAGAAAAAATTCCTGCTGAAATGCTTTTTAAAGCACAGGAAGTATGGATAACCAGTACAACTAAAGAGATTTATCCAGTCACTTGTATTAATGATACAATGATAGGTGAAGGGTATGGAGGAACCTTCTGGAGTCGAATTAATGAAAAGTATCAACAATTAATTGATGGACAATGATGACTGATAAACATTCAATTATAGAATTTCCCTGTGATTTCCCTCTAAAAGTTATCGGCAAGCACACCGTTGATTTCTTTAAGGAAATTTCCGATATTACACGCAAGCACTTCCCGCCAACACTTGATGAAGCCATTCGCTATCAAGAAAGTCAGCAAGGCAATTATATTTCCATTACTATTACTGTCTATGTGGAAGATCAAATGACGCTGGACGCTTTTTATCTTGAGTTAACGAAACATCCCGATGTTAAAATGGTGCTATAATGCTTCATGTTCGCGATTTAGGCATGCAACCTTACTTAACTACCTGGAATGAAATGAAGGAATTTACTTCCTTAAGAACCAGTAACACTATGGACGAATTATGGTTGCTTGAGCACCCGGCTGTTTACACTCAGGGACAGGCTGGTAAAGCCGAACATATCCTAAACCCCAATTCTATCCCGGTAATACAGACTGATCGAGGTGGACAAGTAACCTATCATGGGCCAGGCCAACTTGTAGGCTATGTACTCACAGACATCCGCAGGCGGAACATTGGGATCCGGACCTTAGTATGCAAACTGGAGCAAATTTTAATTACCCTCCTTGCAAATTATGATATTGCAGCCTCTATACGAACTGGTGCTCCAGGCGTTTATGTGAATGAACAAAAAATTGCCTCAATAGGCTTACGAGTCAAAAATGGCTGTACTTACCACGGCATTGCTCTTAATGTAGCAATGGATTTAACACCTTTTGAAGGGATAAATCCCTGTGGTTTTGCAAGACTTAAAATGACTCAAATGACTAATTATGTTCCTCATTTAGAGATTGCTGATGTCAGCAAGCAACTCGCAGAGGTATTTTTAACCCAGTTTGAGAAATAATTATGCATTATTTTTCTGACTATATTCAACCATTAACCAGCTGGCTTCATGCTCATCCTCATTGGGCGCTGTTAATAACTTTTCTTATCTCTTTCTCAGAGTCACTGGCTATTATTGGCAGCATTATTCCAGGCTCTGTCACCATGACTGCAATCGGTATTCTTGCAGGCTCAGGTGTAATGCGTATCGATTTGACGTTATTAGCAGCTACTCTTGGCGCGATAGCAGGGGATAGTGCGAGTTATATGCTTGGGTACATTTTTCGTGATCGACTGGTTAATATCTGGCCATTTAGCCGTTACCCTAACTGGTTATTATACGGAAAAGACTATTTTTCCCGTCACGGAGGAAAAAGTGTTCTTGTAGGGCGCTTTATTGGCCCTTTACGCTCCATCATCCCGGTTATAGCCGGTATGATGGGTATGAGTCAATGGCGTTTTCTTATTGCAAATGTCATCTCTGCAATTGGATGGGCGATTCTTTACGTTTTCCCTGGAGTACTCATCGGTGCGGCAAGCAGTGAGTTATCACCAGAAAGCGCCACTCGCCTTTTTCTATTGATATTAGTGTTACTTGCAGCCGTCTGGTTGTTTAGTGTAATTTTAAAATGGTTGTTTATTCGTCTTAATCAATTATTACGGCTAGGTTTACATAATTTTTGGCATTGGTCCGCTAATCATCCTTTTTTAGCGAGGGCTTTTAAGTTACTCACGCCCGCTACAGAACTTAATTATTACCCCACAGCAGGATTGGTAATTTTATTTTGCTTAAATACCCTGCTATTTTTCTTACTGACGGGTTTGGTTATCTGTAAACTTTGGATTCATGGGATTAATTATCCTGTTTTTTTATTTTTACAGAGCTTACGTACCCAGCCTTTTGACGGTTTTTTTATTATTGTCGATCAGATTACCAGTCCATCAGTTATACTCTCCCTGTTCTTTGCGGTGGTTTTCATAGTCATTTATTATCGTGACTGGCGCTCATTAGCTTATTGGTTAGGACTGGGCTTATCCTGTACGCTCCTCCTGACTTTATCACACTGGCTTATAGACAGTCCTAGGCCCTCCGGGCTTTCCGAAGTTAAAACAGCTAATTCTTTTCCTGTTATGGGGCTTACTTACATTACTGCCTTATTTACTGCTTTCTTACTTTTCATTAACTCCTGCTGTAATTCTTTTTGGAAGCGTCTCGTAAAAATTATCATGACCACCTGGCTTCTATTGGCTGGCCTTGCCCCGCTTTACCTTGGAGACTATTGGCTTAGTGATAGCTTGGGTGCTTATCTGTGTGGCTTTAGTTTATGTTTTATATTTTGGCTTTTTTATCGTCGACACAATCCGAAAGTAGTTTGTTCGCCCTATGGACCACTGTATATATTAGGCTTATTAATTTTATCCAGTGGTATTTCAGGCTTTTTAAATTACCAGCACTCCCTTCGTGCTCATCAACCTTATCTGGCGCAATATGTTTTGACGGATGAAGTATGGTGGAATCAAAGTGAACCTCTTTTACCGGTCTACCGCACGAATCGAATTGGTCATCCTGCCAGCATATTTAATATTCAATATGTTGGATCACTTGCCGGAATAGAACAACATTTAATTGATTATGGCTGGAAGAAACTAAATGATTCTTTTTTTAACTCACTCTTAACACGGATCAGTGGACAAACATCTGCCAGTGATCTGCCTTTAATGGCACAACTTTATTTAAATCGTAAACCGATGCTCGTCATGACCTATCAACCACCTGACGGCAACCCGGTACAAATTTTAAGGATCTGGCGTTCTAACTATCACCTTAAACATTTCCGCCAACCAATATGGCTTGGAAGCGTTCATCCTCATAGGGTGTTAAAACCCCATGATTCAAAAAAGACCATCCAGAACATTCCAAGCCATCCTATTTCGATTTTTTATGTAAGTGATGCGTTGCCCAAATTCATGCAAAACCGTATTTTCTTACCATCGAAGCCAAAACTACCAATAAAGGTAGAATCCGTTGTACTGTTAATCAGGGAGTCATCCAATGGGCCTGAGCAGTAAATTCCACTAAAAAGCTGCGAGACATCTTGTCTACTCTGCGTTAAACTAGGGTCTGCTGCCAATTGGAACCAGAGCCTAGGTTCCGCACTTTATGCGCGGAATCTATTCTCAAACCTTATCAAGAGGATGGTTAGTTCCGTGTGGTTTGCGTGGATCCCACGCATAAAGAGCGGGAAGTGAGCAGCTTAAGTTGAAAGGACAACAGACTCCCAATGCCAAAATGATATTAAATAATGAGCTAAGGATTATTCAATGATTACCATAATGGATCTCATTCATATTTTACTACCCTTTGTTAGCCTCATTGTTTTAGTTTTCGGTGTATATTTAAAGCAGAAAAATTATATCCAGGTAGCTTTTTGGGTCAGTTTATTTGCATTATTTTTGCATTATCGTATCGCAGGGGGAGAAATACTTGGCAGTTATTTTGACTATTTACACGCAGCAATCTATTCTCTTAACCTGATAGTGCTTGTAATTGCTCTTCTTGTTTTATTATTTGTTCCTCTTTATGGAATGGAAAACAGGCTGGTACGTTATATAGGAAGCTTTTTATCTGCAATTTTAGTGACGGGAACAATTCTTTTATTAATCAATTTATGGATTAACGCAAGATTTGTGGAAAACCGCTTACCAGGCACTCCCATTTTACAGGTTGCAAGTTTCAGTAAACAGCCCTACTGTGATTACAAATATATCTTCTATACAATCAACCAGGATAAAAAAGTAGCATTCATGTGCCCAAATCATTACGGCTTGATTCCTTCTGTTGGCGAACTACCATCAGTACCTGATTTTATTACTAAACAATTACCTTCTTTAGAAAAAAAACTTGACCATTCTGATTGATAAAAAGCAACAATTGCCTTCTTTTTACCTGTTATCTTGATAAGGATATCTTAATGTATAGAAATGATTTTCGCTTCACAATTTTAATACAGTCTGGTTCCTGAAGTATAAATGGATGATAAACTTGAATTCCTTTAACATAATATCAAAGGGCTGTAAATAAATTGTCCTATTGTTTAATTTTTGCTAACATACCGGAAATTATTATCTAGATCATGATGATGATGCGCAGTTTACTCTTGCCTGTATTGCTCCTGTTTTTTTCGATGTCATTTAGTATGGCGCCTAAATTAAATTGGGATAAAGCGATAGATAATGCCGTATATAAGTATGGATTGAAAACTGAACCTGAACTCATGCGTTTTTTTGCTCAGGCCAACATAGCTTACCCTCCTACAGAAATAACGCTTCTGGCTTTTAAAAAAGAGAGACGTATTGAATTGTGGGCTAAAAATGAAAATCAATCATGGCGCTATATCCATGCCTATCCATTAACAGCCTCTAGTGGCCGTCTAGGTCCCAAACTCAGAGAAAACGATGGGCAAATTCCAGAAGGTATTTACAGACTGGTTACTTTTAATCCTTTCAGCTCAATGCATTTATCAATGATGGTCGACTATCCTAACTATTTTGATCGATTGCAGGCAATTAAGGATGGGCGCAGAAAACTTGGCAATAATATTTTTATTCATGGCAAATCACTCTCTGTAGGATGTCTGGCTGTTGGTGATAAAGCGATTGATCAGTTGTTTATGCTTGCCCGCCGCATTGGACTGAATCATGTAAAATTAATTATCGCCCCAAATGATTTAAGGATTGGCAAGCCAGCCACATCTAACTTTGCTCAACCACGTTGGCTACCTGAATTATATAAACAAATAGCCACAGCCTTAGCCCAATACCCTGTCAATCATAAGAAAATTGCAATCGCCAGAAAATAACATCCTGCCAGTAAAATATCACCTGGCAGTAACCTCATTATTCATGCTCAGGTGCTACAACAAATATTCCCGGTGCATTGCGCAGGTATTCGTTGTAATCCATACCATAACCAAAAATGTAATGATCATCAACCTGCAGTCCGACAAAATCAGCATTCTTTAAGCCATCCGGAACCCGTTTATGATGTTTATCTACTAAAACTGCACTATAGATTTCACTGGCACCCATCGTTTTAACTTCATTGATAATCGCTGCCAATGTCAAACCACCATCAAGGATATCATCAACAACCAAAACAACCCTATTAGTCAGATCAAGGCTTGGTCTAACCTTCCAGTGCAATTCCCCACCTCTAATATCCCCACGATAGCGAGTCGCATGGACATAATCAACCTCTAGAGGAAAATCAAGCCGAGGTAATAAATTACCCATAGGTACCAAGCCACCTATCATGACACACAACAGAACAGGATTTTTATCATGCAACTGCTCATGAATATTGATTGCCATCCGATCTAAAGCCGCTTCTACTTCTTTTGTTGTAAAAAGACAACTTGACTTTTCATATACCTCTTTAATTTTTGTTGGAATAGACATCAGAAATCCTAAGTTAAATAGAAATTAATCTTTACGTTTGCCAGGAATTGGAAACATGCTTACTTTAGCATCATCTCTTGACTTATCGTGAACTTTAGCAACTCCCTGTTTATCCACTTCATCAATGCGAAAAACAGAATGCATCGGAATATAAGTGCGCTTGACACTACTAAACTCTACCTTTAGACGCTCCTCAGAGGGATCTACGACAAGTGAAGTATTTTCGCCAAACACAAACTCCTCTACTTCGAGAAATCCAAATATTTCACTCTCACAAATTTTTCGCGCATAAATCTCGTAAACTGCCTCTTGATTTGCAAAAGTTATCCGATATAGCGATTTTTTTGACATGCAATCAACCTAAAAATAGAACCAGCACTATTATACAAAATCTTGCTGAGCATCTCATTAATTAATAGCAATCATGTCAAATTAACAGGTTTTCCAGGGAGTCTCCTAATAATTATCAAATGTTAAAATTGCCGATACAAGAGTTATATCCAATAAGGGTATAAAAATCGAAATTAAGCAGGTAGTTTAATACTATTTCCACTTTATTTTAGTAATTCAAACTTCTGGAAACTTTGTCCACGCTGGACATACTGGAGCAGTAAGGGGCGGTATTTTATAAAAATACTGACACAGGGTAAGGACTTATTTTTTAATATCAACTGAGTTCCTTAAACGACAAGCGGGTAATGACACTCTTTGAGCATCCAATAACTCTTCTTCCACTTTCTCAGACAGTAAATTCGGTTGGGTTTCTTCGTATTTTTGTACGATTAGACAATAAAACCCGGCAGGACAAGGCCGGATCATTTTGCCTAGCTCATTTAGAATTTCTAACTTATGAATCCAAGATTTTTTATGGACAGGAGGAATAAAATAAAAGTTGGATAAGCCACATTGAATATAGCCTCGATGAAGCATTGTACGTTTGATATGAAAAACTGAGCTAGCATTTACAGGAAATTTCCCATAGAAAGAATTATGGCCAAAACGCGTAAAAAGCCCCCAAAGGCTCATGGGATTAATGCCCCAGAAAACAACATAACCCATTGGTTTTAAAATCCTGTCAATCTCATCAATCGGCGTGTTATTTCGGCTAAAAGCCTCCATAACAAGAGGCATAATTACGCAATCCACACTGTTTCTGTCAATAGGAATTTTGTTAAATGAGGTGATCAGTGCACTGGAATGGTTATAGTAAGGGGTTGCCAGCCACTTATGAGTATAATGCAGAGGTTGAAGCCAGAAATTATCGCCGCAATCTCCAAGTTGCAATAAGGTATGTCCATACAAGCATTCACCGACAGAAGCTAGCTCGGTAGCAAAAGCATGTCCTACATGCTTGCCTTGGGTAGAACAAAACCAATCGCGGAGAGCCTTAAACCTACTTTCCTCATCTTCTAAAGACAAAGTCATGCCTCATGATTTAAAAGCACAGTTATTACTTTTACCATAGAGGTATACTCCGCAGCAACTATATTAAAATCCACTGTATTTTTTATGAACTGATCTGGCTGAAGTAATTGAATATTCATTCTTTCTCTAAGGAATATAATAACTCATTAATTTCGGCAATGGGCGATGCGTCATCAGTTCCTCTGCACATATTTTCAGCAGTCGCAGTCAATTTCAAGTTAATATCATCTCGCCAGTTTTTTAATGCAATAATCTGTTCTTCTTTGGTCAGCTCCTGATCTGTCAGTATGGAGTAAGGATGACTATAATAGCGAGGTGGATCAGCTATTCGCTCACCAATTTCCATTCTATTTCCCCTCATTGATTTCAAGTTTTATTCTTTAATTTTAGCACATGACTTTTTTAGTCTGTCTTTTTTGTCTATTATAGTGCTGGATGAACAAGCAAGTCTCCTATGGAAAAAATAAGACAACAACAATTACAAGTCATTGCCCAGTTATTGGTACATAACAACCTTGTGAAAAAAGCGGAGATACTTGAATATCAAGAAAAAGCGGAGTTAACCAACCAAACACTGCTCGAATACCTCGTTACGATCCATCAGTTTCCCCCTGGAATTCTCGCCACACTGATATCGCAACATTTTGGCATTCCTTTCCTTGATTTAGAGTGCATTAATTTTAACCTGGCCCCAAAGCTAATAAATGAAAATTTAATACGTCGCTATCACTTAGCGCCTCTTTTCATTCGAGGAGGCCAATTATATGTTGCTATGGATGATCCTGGGTGCACAACTGCCTTGAAAGAAATTCAATTTCATACTGGCTTGCACACCACCGCTATAGTAGTGGAGACTCATAAGCTACGTTGTTTTATTGAGCAGATTATTAACCAACGAGTCGCTCAACGAGTAACTAATTATACTGAAAAGAAAGAAAATCCAGTTATCAATAAAACAGTACCTGCTTATCTGTCTAATGAAGATGCTTCCATTGTAAAATTGGTTAATGAAATCCTTTTTGATGCGATTAAAAGGAAAGTATCTGATATTCACTTTGAACCTTATGAAAAAAGCTATCGAATCCGTTATCGGCAAGATGGGATATTATTGGAAGCAGCAGCACCTGCTCTTGATTTAGCCAGCAGAATCACCGCTCGCATTAAGATAATGTCTAATCTGGATATTTCTGAACGGCGTTTGCCACAAGATGGACGATTCCAGTTAAAATTATCCGACAAAGATTCCATTGATTGCAGAGTAAATAGCTGCCCTACTATTTCCGGCGAAAAAATTGTTATTCGCCTTCTTAACTCAGATTCACCGAACCTGGGAATTGAAGAACTTGGTTTTAACAGCCAACAAGAAAAACTTTTTCTGACGGCGTTGGAAAAACCCCAGGGAATGATCCTGATTACAGGACCAACAGGCAGCGGAAAAACAATCTCTCTTTATGCTGCTCTCAGCAAATTAAATACTCAGGAAAGGAATATTTCATCAGTTGAAGACCCTGTTGAAATAAAAATGCCAGGTATCAACCAGGTGAATATTAACCCCAAGACAGGGCTGACATTTGCTAAAACCCTTCGTTCATTTTTAAGGCAAGATCCTGATGTACTTATGATAGGAGAAATTCGTGATCTTGAGACAGCTGAAATAGCCATCAAGGCGGCTCAGACAGGTCATCTGGTACTTTCCACGTTGCATACCAATAGTGCGACAGAAACCCTGACCCGCTTAATGAATATGGGTATCGCCCCTTACAATATTGCCAGTTCAATAAGCTTACTCATATCTCAACGATTAGTAAGACGACTGTGTGATCATTGCAAGCGATTACAAGAAGGTAATTTAAATCATAATCCGGTTGAACCTCAATCGATTAAGTGTTATCAAGCTTGTGGATGTTCTCAATGTACTTATGGATATAACGGACGGATTGGTTTATTTGAAGTAATGCCTATGTCAAAAACAATTGCCAACCTCATTTTATCAGGAGGTAACTCCCTGGATATTTTTAATCAGGCCCAGATTGAAGGAATGCAGACGCTTTATCGTTCCGGCCTGGAAAAAGTTAATCAAGGGATTACTACCCTTGAAGAAATAAACAGAGTAACCATCAATTGATTATGGATAGTAAAAATATCACTTACCAGTGGAAAGGAACCAACATAGAAGGAAAAGAATCCAGAGGCATTATTGATGCCCCCAGCCTTCTGCTTGCAAAAATGGAGCTGAACCGCCAAGGCATTCTTTTGAATAAAATCCGAAGAAAGTTCACTCTTCCAATTAGTAAAAGCACCAGGAAAATTACACAAAATGATATTGTTATTTTCACACGACAAATAGCCGTAATGATTGAAGCAGGAATACCTTTGATCCAAATTTTTACCATCATTAACAAGGGGCAAATAAAATCCCGGATGAAAATTTTGATTGAAACAATCAAAGCTGATGTTGAAACAGGTTTAACATTTACCGAATCACTTCAAAAACACCCTGTTTTTTTTAATAAATTATATTGTAGCCTTGTCGATGCAGGAGAAAAATCGGGTTCTCTTGAGATTATGATGAAACGATTAGCTCACTATAAAGAAAATATTCATTCACTCAAAAGAAAGTTAAAAAAAGCATTGGTTTACCCTGCCTCAGTCTTGATAACCAGTATTGTTGTCACCACTACGCTACTGATTTTTGTGATCCCACAGTTTGCTGCATTATTTCAGTCATTTGGAGCAGAGCTTCCTCTGTTAACCCGGGGAATTATTATGATTTCCAATATTTTTCAGAGCTATTGGTATTGGATGGCAGGCTCAGTGCTTATTAGCGGATACAGTTTCAATTACGCCAGAAAATATTCTCGCCATTTTTCACAATACCTTGATCGAGCAGTACTTAGAATACCCATTTGGGGGCCTATATTCATTAAAACCATTATAGCTCGGTTTTCGCGCACTCTGGCCACAACGTTTGCTTCCGGTTTGCCCTTGGTTGAAGCATTACAATCTGCTGCAGTTATAACCTCCAACAGTGTCTACGAGCAGGCTACTTATAAAATTAGAGACGAAATATCTACAGGCCAACAAATGCAGATTGCAATTGAAAATACAGGGGTGTTTCCTCGTATGATGGTACAATTGATTGCTATTGGAGAAGAATCAGGCAAACTTGAGTTGATGCTTAATAAAGTTGCTGACTACTATGAAGATGAGGTTAATAATGCTGTGGAAACATTAAATCGTTTGTTAGAACCTCTTATTATATCGATCTTGGGAATTTTAATTGGATTCATATTAATGGCCATGTATGTTCCTATTTTTAAACTTGGCACCATCATGTAGGTATTATGTTTAATCAATTTGAGTTAGTTAATTCGCTTTATGCTTACCTTCTCCTGGCGTTATTTGCATTGGCTGTTGGCAGTTTATTGAATGTCATCATTTATCGCTTACCTATCATGTTACGTACTGAATGGGAAAAAGATTGCCGTCATTTATTAAATTTACCTCCAGGTTCTTATGAAAAGTTGAATTTATTTCTTCCACGCTCTTTTTGCCCTTTCTGTAAAACAATGATATCAGCGTGCAATAATATTCCTGTTTTAAGTTATTGCCTGCTGCGAGGCCGCTGTAGACATTGTGGTAAGCGTATCTCATTACGTTATCCTCTTGTAGAGTTACTGAGTTGCCTACTCGCATTATATGCAGCCTGGCATTTTGGTTTTAATTTAACGCTCCTTTTTGCACTCTTGTTCATCTGGTTTCTTACTAGCCTGTTTTTTATCGACTTAAATCATTATTTACTACCGGATAGTCTGACTTTAGGTTTACTTTGGCTTGGCCTGATAGCCAATAGCCAATCTCTATTCACCTCTTTAACAGACGCCGTCTTAACTGCTGCTACCGCTTACCTCGCCCTCTGGTTGCTTATAACCCTTTTTTATTGGGTCACTGGAAAAATAGGTATGGGAAATGGTGATTTCAAGTTATTTGCTGCGTTCGGAGCCTGGTTTGGCTGGACTCAATTACCATTAATTTTATTTCTGGCATCAATCACAGGTGCGATTACAGGGATTGCTTACCTGAAAGTAAACAAAAAAACCAAGGATACACCTATTCCGTTTGGCCCTTTTCTCTGCGTGGCAGGCGTTGTTTCCCTATTTTGGGGAAAATCCATTATTGCCTGGTATCTAGAAATTATCTTTTTTTGAAATCTAACAGGTAATTTGACCTGAGTTAATTTTTCAGACCAATAAAGAGGTTAAGTACGGTTTTTCCTTGAAAGTTGTAACCCGGGATCAGCGCTTGATGTAAACTAATACCTTGGATTTCGCTGGCGCTTCATCCAGGCTACCATTGATTAATACCAAGCGCAGTTTTAATCACACCCAAAACCAACGAGTATTTTTGATTTTTCTCATTGCTTATGACGATGTTTCATAATTGCAGCAAAAAACTCAGGCTTATTTAAACCAATTGATGCGAAGATTTGTGGCACTCTATCCCAGCTATTTTCCTGCTCGATACTTGCAACTACCAACTCAAATCCCTTTTCTTTATCGGACTCCACACCCCAACCATTGATATAACAAAGTCCATGCAAGCGCTTTGCCTGAATATGTCCAAGCTTTTCCGCTGCTTGCAGATAAACCAGTGCCTCCTCATACAACTGCTTCATTTGACGTTCATTACTTGGACTGGCAAAAAGCCCCTCAAGCTGTAATCGTTGTCTGAATTTAGCTTCTTCCAATAGCTTTTTAGCGACTTGATATTGGGCACTTGAATCATCCAGGGTACCAGCCGCCCGCAAGCAAGCGATCATCATCTCTTCAGCAAAAGGATATTTTTTATGGCCTATCAACGTCTCATAAATTGCTGCCAGCTCATGATAATAGCTAATTTCCTTAGCCAATATTTCATCCCGTGGCTGATTATGTATGCGGCTTTGCTGCATCGCCTTTAATTTTTTTGTCAGTCGTCTAATTTTAAAACGCTTAAAGAACATACACACTCCTTTTAGCCTGGTGGGGGAACAGAAAGAAATCGATGAATCAATGTTAATACAACAAATATCAGAATACCTAATATCAGTATTTTTAAGAAAAAAACAAGCGTATCCCGTACATCTTTACTGACTTCTTCTTTTGTTTCCGGCAACTCTTCAGAAACCATATGATAAATACGGTTGTCAATGTAGTTTGAAATTAGATAAGAGAGATAACCAAAGATGAATGCGGGAATGATAAATACACCAAAAATTAACCAGGAGGCACCTGTATGGGTAAAATTATATTCTCTTTTTATCCACTCTTGCCAATTAGAAATAAAATAAGGTACCTCATAAATCCAATTCCACAAAAGGTAAGGTAAGATATAAAAACTAAAAGCAAATAAACTTAAGCTAATCAGTAATGCAATTATCCCAATTATAAAAAGCTTACTATTTTGTTTGAAACGATCATGTTCCATTTTATACACTCTGAATTAGTCATAAACAATGTAAAGTTCATTGCAAAGTTTGGACTATTAAGGCTCTCACATCAACTCGATGTGTCACATAGCCTTTCTGTTCCAAGAAAATTCCTTTCAACTGGAATTGATTTACATTAACAACCGTTTCCATCATACGAGCAGCTAATTTTACTAATTGTTCATTGATTTAATGACCATAACAGAAGAAAAAAAGTTTTCCAAGCAATGCTGGCAGATAAATATCTTATTGATTAAAATATTTTTTACATTGGATGAAAGAGATTAATTATGAGGCGACACGTATTCATGCTTTCAGATGGTACCGGCATTACTGCTGAAAATTTAGGCAATAGTTTGATTACCCAATTTGAAAGTATTCAGTTCGATAAACTCACAATCCCTTATATCGATACCATGGAAAAAGCAGAAGCAACAGTAACACGCATTAATGCCTGCTACGAAGAAACAGGCATCAAACCACTTGTGTTCATTACACTTATTAATCCAGATATTGTAAAAACAATCACTAACTCGAAGGGCTGTATCTTCGATTTATTTAATACTTTTTTAGTTCCCCTTGAAAAAGAACTCAACGCCAAATCATCCTATACTGTAGGGCGTACTCATGGGGTAGCAAACTCACAATCCTATAGGCATCGAATTGAGGCTGTAGATTATGCCCTGGCACATGATGATGGCATAAAAGTACGTGATTATGACAAAGCAGACGTTGTTTTAATCGGTGTCTCCCGTTGTGGTAAAACACCAAGCTGTATCTATATGGCCTTGCATTTTGGTATTCTGGCAGCGAATTATCCTTTTACAGACGATGACTTAACATCGTTTAGATTACCAGAAGCTTTGAAACCTTATAAAAACAAGTTATTTGGATTAACTATTGATCCTGAACGTTTACAGCACATCCGTACAGAGCGCCGCCCTAACAGCAAATATGCTTCCGCTGAACAGTGCCGACTTGAAGTAACAGAGGTCGAAGCCATGTATAAACGTGAGAAAATACCCTACCTTAACTCTACAAGGTATTCTATTGAAGAAATTGCAACTAAAATACTGGCTTCCGCAGGGATTAAACGGAAGTTTTAATTTATGCAAAATTCTGACCTTGCTCCCCCTGAGATAGAACAAGATCAAAAAATTTAAGCCTGTAAGCGTATCAATAAATACTGCTTAAGCATGCCAAAGCGCCATGAAATCCACTACAGGCAATGCAGCCAACGTGTCCGTATCTTCCATCGCAGTTATAATTGCGTCTATCCGATCGGCTGTGTATCGAGTCGCTAAATTTTGCTTGAACTTGGCGAGTAAAACCGGAATACCTTCCTCACGTCGCCTCCTGTGTCCAATAGGATACTCTGCTGTTACCAGTTGTGATTCTGTACCATCTTTAAAAATTAATTTTATGCTATTAGCAATGGAGCGTTTCTCAGGATCCAGATAATCGACAGAAAATTGCTTGTTCTCGCTAACATGCATTTTTTCACGTAACTGATCAATTCGCGGATCTGCTGCTGATATATCTTCATAATGCTCTGCCCTTAAATCACCATGCAACAAACCGATTGCCACCATGTATTGTAAGCAGTGGTCCCTATCAGCAGGATTATACAACGGCCCTTGTTTACTTATAATACGAATTGCTGATTCATGAGTAATCAATTCAATTCGAGCAATATCGTTAAACCGCTCTGTTACTAACGGGTGCAACGACACAGCACACTCAACCGCCGTTTGTGCATGAAACTCCGCTGGATAAGAAAGTTTAAATAAAATATTTTCCATCACGTAACTGCCATAGGGTCGCTGAAATTGGAATGGTTTTCCTCTAAACAATACATCATAAAAGCCCCATGTAGGTGCAGTTAAAGCACTGGGATACCCCATCTCTCCTGCAGCAGCAATAAGCGCAAGACGAACAGCACGTGCTGTAGCATCACCAGCCGCCCAGGATTTACGTGATCCTGCATTAGGGGCATGCCTATAGGTTCTAAGACTCTGTCCATCCACAAATACCTGAGATAACGTGCGAAGCATTCTGTCCCTGTCGGCACCCAGTAGCTGAGCAGCCACTGCAGCACTGGCAATCTTGACTAAAAATACATGGTCAAGTCCTACTCGATTAAAACTATTTTCAAGTGCGAGACAACCTTGAATTTCATGAGCCTTAATCATAGCGGTCAATACTTGATGCATACTGAGCGCCGGCTTTCCTTGCTGCAAATTTTGTCTGCTGACGTAATCGGCAACGGCTAAAATAGCACCTAAATTATCTGATGGATGGCCCCATTCAGCAGCCAGCCAGGTATCATTAAAATCAAGCCATCTAATCATTGTGCCAATATTGAATGCAGCTTGCACAGGATCAAGTTCATAAGAAGTACCAGGCACTCGAGCACCACCCGGCAATAAAGCGCCTGGAACCACAGGGCCTAGCAATTTGGTGCATTCAGGAAAATTAAGTGCCAGCATGCCGCAACCTAAGGTATCCATCAGGCAGAGGCGTGCTGTTTCATAAGCAACAACACTGGAAACAGGACTATTCAAAACATAATCAGCAATGTCTATAATCACTGCATCATAATCAGGTCTTATGTTATCTTCCACAGAAACATGCATACTTAACCTCTCGCATTAATTGCAATGAATTTTTGGGGCTCAGGTCCTATATATTCTGATGTAGGCCGGATTAAACGATTATCAGCTCGCTGTTCAAAAATATGGGCAGACCATCCAGTAGTCCGTGACATAACAAAAATTGGTGTAAATAAAGACGTGGGAATACCACATAAGTGATAAGCGGAGGCACTGTAAAAATCAAGATTGGGAAACAATTTTTTCTCCCGGCGCATCACCGCTTCAATACGCTCTGAAACATGATAAAGGAGCATGTCATTCCGAGCCTCAGCCAATTTACGTGACCAGGACTTAATAATATCTGAACGTGGATCTGACTCAGTATAAACCCGGTGGCCAAATCCCATAATCTTTGCTTTTTGGGATAGCATTTTCATGAGCTGTTCTTCGGCCTCATCTGCACTTTTAAATTGGCGAATTAACTCCATCGCGGCCTCATTTGCCCCACCATGTAAAGGGCCGCGCAAGGTACCTATGGCAGTAGTGATTGCTGAATAAAAGTCAGATAGCGTTGCCGCAGTAACCCGGGCAGCAAAAGTTGAGGCGTTGAATTCATGTTCTGCATAAAGAATCAATGATACATTCATCATACCGCATTCAAGTTTTGTTGGCTTGCGATCATGTAACAAGGCCAGGAAATGCCCTCCGATAGTCTGCTCACCGGTTTCTCCTGAAATTTCTTTTCCCAGAAAATGATAAGCATACCAATAACACATTATCCCTGGGAATAACGCCAGCAGACGATCAGCAATATCATACTGCTGAGAAAAATTTTCCTCTGGCTCAAGTGTTCCAAGCATTGAACAGGCGGTTCTTAATACATCCATAGGATGCGTATTCTTAGGAATTAATTTCAATACCTGCTTTAAGGCGTCAGGCAATTGACGCATGCCAACTAATTTTTTTACATAATTATCAAGTTCTTTTTGGGTAGGCAGTCGATCGTAATGAAGTAAATAGGCAACTTCTTCAAATGTTGCATGCTCCGCCAGATCGTAAATAGAGTAGCCGCGATAATTTAAACCTTTACCGGCTTGACCCACAGTGGCTATGGCTGATTGCCCGGCAACAACGCCTGCCAATCCTGCTCCTGACTTATTAACCATCCTTACCCTCCATCAATTGATCCAGTTTTTTTTCGTAATTGTGATACCCTAATATTTTGTATAAATCATTGCGAGTCTGCATATCCTCAAGCAACTCCCTTTGTGTTCCATTCTCTATTATCGTTTTATAAACCAACAAGGCTGCTTGCGACATGGCTCTAAACGCACTAAGAGGATATAAAATCAGCTGAATACCGACCGCTTTAAGTTCATCGCGGGTAAATAATGGCGTTTTCCCAAATTCAGTGATATTAGCCAGCACAGGTACACTAAAATGCCGACAAAATTCCTTATACTCGGTGAGTGTGGTCATAGCTTCAGGAAAGAGCATATCAGCCCCCAATTCTATGCAAAGCTGTGCTCGCTCAACAGCAGCATTCATCCCCTCAACCGCATAGGCATCGGTGCGAGCCATAATAACAAACTCTTTGTCAGTTCGTGCATCTACAGCCGCTTTTATCCTGTCCCCCATTTCCTGTATTGGAACAATTGCTTTGTTAGGACGATGGCCACAACGCTTGGCAAGAACCTGATCTTCAATATGGATGGCAGCAACCCCACTGCGCTCCATTAGTTTTACCGTTCTACCCATATTAAATGCGTGCCCCCAACCGGTGTCTACATCGACTAGCAACGGGAGAGAACAGGCTTCTGTAATACGTCTGGCATCCTCCAGCACTTCAGGTAGACTGGTCATTCCCAAATCGGGTAAACCATAAGAAGCATTCGCAACGCCTGCACCGGATAAGTAAATTGCCTGACAGCCCGCTTCCTCAGCTAACATTGCCGAATAGGCATTAATAGTTCCTACAATCTGTAGAGGTGAATGAGTTTGAATAAGCGATCGGAAGTGCTTTCCTGGAGAATAGGACATCAAATTTCACTCCTTGATATTATCAATGGCATTTTTACCACGGTCACAAGTTGATAGCAAGGTTATTGAAAGAAATCATTATTTTAAGATCATGTTGTATCAGGTGGCGTCGGTTTTTCCTTGGAAATTATATCCCGGTACTAAGGGACCGGTGCAAAATTAAACCGAATTTATCTCCTGGCATATTCTTATCTGGAATGTCCTTGAGGGCTTCGCTCACAATTTATTGCTTGCCAAATAAATTTCAGCATCTCTGATATTTTCTTTGTGTTCTTCAAAATACTCGCTTTTTTTAGTTTGAAATTTTTTTACATCCGTTTGAATTTTATCCGCTATCTCTGCACAAACCTCATTAAAGCTTTCTATAGCATTGCTTTGAAATACCTCTTGGGTATATCTGCCATAGCTAATTGCATCATAAGCACCATGCCCTAGCGGGTAAAATGAAGAACGATAAGCATCACCAATAAGCAGGAAATAATGGCCATTTACGCAGACAGCACTTTTTTCAGCCGTCTCCAGATGGGTAGGAAAGAATAAAAATTTTACCTTATCCTTGGCAACCCCATGTTTTCTACTGGGTTTAACCGTTAAAAGCTCTAGTTCCACCTCTTTCATACCTGCTTCAACAAGCGCATTTGTTATTTTTTCTTTAATGCTATCCAATATGTTTTCTTTACTGGTAGAAGTTAATCTTTGATCGGAATCAAGTTCAATAAGTCCACCAGGCACTTCACCAACAAAATTCGTTTTAAATGACAAATTATGGGATTTAGCATAAGATGATTTATCAATACCAAAAATATACACCAAATCACCGTCTTTACTTATATAGAACTCTTTTAATGCTTTGATTTCTTCATCACCTGATTGCTCAGAAATTTCTGGTAATTCAAGAGGTAAGCCATCCTTGCGTTTTACTACAATATAAGCACTGACGTTATGCTCATGAAATTCAACCTCATCTTTTTTGTGTGTGATCAAAGGGGGAGAAAATCCTGCATTTACGAGATCCAATGCATGATGCCTGGTTCCATCTGCGCCTACCAGATAAGTAAAGGTAACAATTTTTTCTTGGTCTATCTCCTGAAGCGATGAAACACTTGCCACACCATCAGTTAAGTTAACTGTCTGAAGCTGATGATGTTGAAGACAATCTATATTTGTTTTGTTTTCTTCGGCAGCCTCATCCACCCTTCGTTTAAGGTAACGTTCAATATCCTTTAACGAAACAGCAACATCTTTTTCCAGACTATAGAGCATTTTCAAATCTTGAATATTATCGGCTGTATGGGGTATCTGGGACAGTAATGCTTTTATCGTTACCTCATGACCCTCGGGAATTACTAACGATAGAATTAACTCAGGACGTTCTTCCATCGACTTATTGATAGTAGCAATAATTGATTCCACCGTTTCACGATCATTGATTTGATATAATTCTTTTGCTAATTGTTTTATGGGATTTGTGTCAGAAATCATTTCTTGCAAATAAATTCTGTTATGATCAGCGTATAAATCCACCTCCACTTTAAGCACAGTTCGTTGTGTTCTGACAAAATCATTTGCCCGATTGGTTATGATAAGGATATTTTTTTTGCCAGCACAGACCGCTTCATAAGCACAAACCAACCCGCCGATGCCCATACCTGAAATAACAACATCATAATGAGTACTTTCTACAGATTGCTTATCGGCACTCATAAGATTACCCCCAGCTTTACATTTCTTTTAAGTATAGGAAATCTTATAGCAGGAAAATGATTACAATTGATTACTTTTAATTATCTTGACTCTCTCTTTTAAAAGACCCGCTTTGAGACGAGAATATTCATTTTTATTCAGCGGACAAGTCGCATCTTCGATTAGCCAACAATTAAATCCTTCCTTTAAAGCATCTTTTATTGAGTAAAAAACACAAATATCGGCACATAAACCGGCAAAATAAAGATCGCTCGCTTCTTTTTCACGAAGATAGCCAGCCAAACCTGTACTTTTTAAATGTCCGTTATCATAAAAGCCGCTATAACTGTCGATGATTGGATCAGTTCCTTTGCGAAAAATAGTTTCAATTGCCCGGGTTTCAAGTTCAGGATGGAACTCAGCACCAACAGTGCCTTGTACACAATGATCAGGCCAAAGTACCTGTTCCAGACCATTCAGGATAATTTTTTCAAAAGGCTTCTTGCCCACATGATTCGATGCAAAACTATTATGAGTCCCTGGATGCCAATCCTGTGTTGCTATGACTAAATCAAACTGATTCAATGACGCATTAATTACCGGGATAATAGCATCACCATTTGGCACTTCCAAAGAGCCACCAGGCATAAAATCATTTTGAGCATCAATAATAATTAATGTCTTCATTAGAGCCTACGCATGAAAAAATTCTTGACTTCTACGTTCCGCGGTTTATCCGCGGAATCGAGTGACATTCGAAAATTTATGGATCCCGTGAACAAGTCACGGGAGGTAGAAATATCGATCAGTTCGGTGTCATTAAATTCTATTTTAATTTTCATGCGTAGACCCTAATCTTTTCATGCTTTATTTTGATGTTGTTGAATTAATTCATCTCGCTTATTTTTAAGCTGCTTACTTAATCCTACCTTATAAATATGCGGGTTACTAAAACGTTGATACTCATCAGGCAGCCTTTTCAAACAATCTTTGCTGTGTTGAGCTATCTCATAAAGGCTTTTTTCCTTAGCTAAGGATTCTCCATTTCCCATCACCTTGCGCAATAAAGGCATTTTTTTATAATTTTTAATTATCAATGACTTGGATTGCTCAAAAGGGTGGTACATCACAGGAGGATCCTGCTCGTTTTCAAGGGCAACGACATCTGCCCCTAAATAAAATCCATTGTTTTCCAGAACTCGGTAGGCTTGCTTTTTATAGGGCAATGTAATTTTAGCGATATTCTCTGAAAGCTTGATACGTGGCTGGTTATTAGAAAAAGCAAGCTTGTATACCCCATCCAATGCTGCATCAGGATTTCCTATAGCCAGATTGGTACCAACACCAAAAACATCGATGGGTGCCTGCTGCTCCATTAAACTTTTAATCACATATTCATCCAATTGGTTAGACGCTACAATTTTTACATGCTGCATTCCAGCATCATCCAGCATCTGCCGCGCTTTCTTGGATAAGTAAGCCAAATCACCGCTGTCTAACCGGATTCCTTGTAATTGATAACCCTGATTGGCTAACTCTTTCCCTACCTTAATGGCATTGGGAACACCACTTTCCAACGTATTATAAGTATCTACAAGTAAGATACAGTTATCAGGCCAAATTTGGGCAAAATCACGAAAGGCAGATAATTCAGTATCATAGCTTTGTACAAACGAATGAGCCATAGTACCTGAAGTAGGGATATCGTAATCACGACCAACACAGACATTACTTGTGGCATTAAAGCCACCAATTATCGCCGCTCGGCTGGCATAATAGCCCCCAGGCCCTTGGGCCCTTCGCAAACCAAAATCAATTAACTGGCAACTACCGGCAGCCTGCCGTATACGACTTGCTTTTGTAGCAATCAGTGTTTGAAAATTCAATAAATTCAGCAACATTGTTTCAATAAGTTGAGCCTCAATTAAGGTCGCTTCAACGGTTAGTACCGGGCAAGCAGGAAAGACAATCTCTCCTTCTTGAAAAGAAAAAATGTTTCCTTGAAAACGAAAACCCTTTAAATAGTCAAGAAATTCAGGATTAAAACCTTGTCCATAGAGATAATCAATGTCTGCCTTGTCAAAACGCAGGTTTTCAAGTGCTTCGAGTAACACTTGCAGGCCGGCAAAAACAGCATAGCCACCCTCAAACGGCAGCTTACGAAAAAAATAATCAAAAATAGCAGTATGCTCTTTCTGACCTTTCATAAAATACGTTTGAGCCATAGTAAGCTGATACTTGTCAGTGTAAGTTCCCGTAAAATTGAACATAAGAAATCCTGTTTTTCATTAATAATCAATTGTACCAGAAATAATTTCTGACACTAAAAACTCTAAATCGTTATATTCCCATTCACTGTTGACTAAAATTAAAATAAATAGCGAAAGGAATTGGCAAAATGAGAAAATATGGCGATTATCATGTTATTCCTGCTAAAGCAGGTGGCTGGGAAGTGAAACGAGAGCATGAGTCAGGTAATGCTCAGTACTTTGAGAAACAAAAAGACGCAATCGATGCCGCTCGCAAGATGAGTCAAAGTACGGGAGCCGCCTTGTATATCCATGCCAAAGACGGCACCGTACGTAAAAAAGAAAATCACCGCAGCGATCCGTTCCAGTTTTAAAGGTTTGGAGCCTTTTTTAATATCAAAAAATGCCCTTCCCGTGATAGTCTTCTAATTGCCCAGCTTAAGGCGCTTGGGTGCTTGAGTAGGTGATTCCTCAATCTCTGTCTGACTGTAATCTGCAAAAAATGATCTTTTAGACTGCAAAGACCTTGACCACTTATTCAGATTGCTGACAACCTTCCTATGTGCTTCAGCATTTCTTATTGAATCCCCCCGCTCTTCGGCTCTTGCCCAAAATTGCATTCTTGCTGGGATATTGTAAATAGAGCTAATGTAACCGCTATCTTTAGCCAATTCTTCAATTTCTTTCTCGGATACATCCTTATAATCAGGATCATTAGAATACTTCTTCTTAAAATATTCATATTCGCTTTCATTAATTTTTTTAACCAATTGTTCAAGGCAACTACGATATTTATTTTTCTCTTCTTCAGAAGGCTTGCTGTCAAATTGATTAAAAAACATATTTAAGTTAGTGACAAAAAAGAAAATAGCGTCATCCGTAGCCCTCATCTCTCCTGAAGAAGTCGACCATGCTCGCATCTGGGAAAAATCCATCTTTAAAATATCTTCCAGGTATTCAAAATTAGCCATATCTCTTTCCAAAAAGGTTAAACTTTCACAGGCAGCTATGATAGCAAAATATCTGCCTTTTTGTATATATTTTAATTAATCAAGATGTGTAAAAATCCATGTTATCCAAAAGGGAGCCAAGAAAAATAGGTCAACTCCTATGGAAATCCATTTAAAATAATCAAAGTTCGGATGATCAAGGCTCGACTTAGGCGAAAGCCATCATACTATTAAAATTCCTTGTGCGGGTGAGGGAGTGTTTTGAAGTAAACGCAATTTAATATCGGATGGAGGGTGTGATTAAAACTGCGGTTAATGGTAGCCTGGATGGAGCACAAAAACTAACTCCATACGCCATTCCGAGCGAAGCAATGGATGGCGTATGGAGTTAAAAGACTTTAGAAGCTTCGTCTATTTATCTTTTTTCTTCTTAGGCAGATATAAGTCAGTAATAGTCCCTTCAAAGACTTCCGCAGCTAAAGCAATAGACTCAGACAAGGTAGGATGAGGATGAATAGTTAAGGCGATATCTTCTACATCACAACCCATTTCAATTGCTAATGCAGCCTCGGCAATCAAATCACCAGCATTCACCCCAACGATTCCAGCTCCAAGAATACGCTTTGTTTCCGGACAGAATAAAAGTTTGGTCATGCCTTCTTCACGTCCCATACTTAAAGCCCGTCCACTGGCTACCCAAGGAAAAACCCCTTTCTCATAGGCAATACCCTTTTCCTTGGCCTCTTTCTCTGTAAGACCAGCCCAGGCTACTTCAGGATCAGTATAAGCAACACTGGCAATACATTTAGGATCAAAGTAATGCTTCATCCCCGCTATTACTTCGGCTGCTACCCGGCCTTCTGGAATTGCTTTGTGAGCCAACATAGGTTGTCCAACCACATCACCAATAGCGTAAATATGAGATACATTGGTTCGCATTTGCTTGTCAACTTTTATAAAGCCACGCTCATCAACATTAACGCCAGCTTTCTCTGCATCAATAGCGCCTCCATTTGGTTTTCTTCCCACTGACAACAATACTTGCTGAAAGCAAAGCGGTTTGTCAGTTGCATGCTCCCCCTCCATAGAGACATAAATACCCTCTTTTTTTGCTTCTACTGCGGTAACCTTTGTTTTCAGCAAGAACTTGACACCTTTTTTAGCCATTCTTTTCTGCAGAACATTCACTAAGTCGGCATCAGCTCCAGGCATTAATTGATCCATGAACTCAACGACAGTTACCTCAACACCCATCGCCGAATAGACTGTTGCCATTTCCAAACCAATAATCCCACCGCCTAGTACCAAGAGGCTACCTTTAATATCAGCCAACTCCAAAGCCCCGGTAGAACTGAAAATACGTGGGTCTTCAGGAATAAATGGTAATTTTATCGATTCACTTCCTACAGCAATGATGGCATTTTCAAAATCGACAGTAACAACACCCTCTTTTCCTTCCACACTAATCTGATGAGTTCCGGAAAACCTGGCAGTTCCGGTTACTACTTCTACTTTTCGTTGCCTGGCTAAGGCTTTTAAACCCCCAGTGAGTTTATTGACAACAGAATTTTTCCAGGCGACCAATTTTTTATTATCCAGTTTTGGCTTGCCAAAAGTCACACCTTGCTCTGCCATTTCATGGGTTTCATCAACAACCTTGGCAATATGAAGCAACGCTTTTGAAGGAATACAACCTACATTTAAGCAAACTCCGCCTAAATTATCGAAGCGCTCAACAAGTACCACTTTTTTTCCCAGGTCAGCCGCACGAAACGCTGCGGTATATCCACCTGGTCCACTACCCAATACAACTACTTCTGCTTTAATTCCACTCATCTCACGCCTCTTAATTATTTATATTTTACTAATTTGGGAGCAACCCTTCGTTATTCACAATAAAATCCGCCGGATATCCGCAAGTGAATCCGCTATAAAACGGGTAAATCGGGCAGCTTCTGCACCATCAATAACACGATGATCATAAGATAACGACAAAGGTAACATCAGCCGCGGTTTAAACTCACCTTTTTCATATACAGGCTTTATGCTCGATCGTGAAAGCCCCAAAATAGCAACCTCAGGGCTATTTACAATTGGGGTAAACGCTGTTCCACCAATACCACCCAAGCTGGAAATCGTAAAACAGCCACCAGTCATATCAGCCGGCATCAATCCTTTGTCACGCGCTTTGGCGCTTAATCGTCCCATTTCTCTTGCAATATCACTAACTGACAATTGATCAACATCACGAATAACCGGTACCACCAGGCCATTTGGCGTTTCCACAGCAATACCAACGTGGTAATAATGTTTATATATTAAATTTTCACCGCTTGAATCAAGAGAAGCATTGAATTGTGGATACACGGCTAAAGCTTTACTAACAACCTTGGTTACGAAAGCAAGAATTGTTAACTTATAACCCTCTTTCGCTTTTTCCGTTTCTGTTTTTCTGAATGCTTCCAATTCAGTAATGTCAGCTTCATCAAATTGAGTCACATGAGGAATCGTAATCCATGAACGATGAACATTTACACCCGTTAACCTTTTAATTTTATTTAAAGGTTTGGTCTCGATTTCACCAAATTTACTAAAATCAATAGTTGGTGCAGCCGGGAATGAAAAACCGCCTGTAGTTTCTTTTTCACTTAATTTGTTTTTTACATACAGCTGAAGATCTTCTTTGGTAATCCTTGATTTTCGCCCAGTTCCCCTGATATCAGCGAGGTTAATACCAAACTCCCTGGCCATACGTCGTACAGCAGGACCGGCAGAAATAGTTGTGCCAACACTCTCCTGATAATTAGCAGGCGCTGCAACAGGTTGCTTCGTTTCTGCTTTTTCTACAGACTCTACCTGTGCAGCTGCAGGTTGCGCAGAGGGCAATGCTGATACTTCCTCAGCAGGCTGCTCTGCACTCATGATAAGGATAAGTGAATTCTGGGAAACTTTATCCCCTACGCCGACAGCAATCTTTTCGATTACCCCAGCAACAGGAGAGGGAATATCCATGGTTGCCTTATCACCCTCCAGAGTAATAAGCGATTGATCTTTGCTAACTGCTTCTCCGACCGTGACCAAAATCTCAATCACATCAACGTCCGTTGCCCCACCTATATCAGGAACCCGCACTTCCATCGATTTGGACACGACAGGTTTTTCTGCGCTTTCTTCCCTGGCTTTTGATTTTTCAGTACCTTCTTTTTCTCTATCAGATTGCCTGGGCTCTGAACTGCTTTTCTTAGTTGCTTCTACCAGTAAAGTTAAAATAACATCACCCTCAGAAACTTTATCTCCAATTTTGACTTGTATGTCTACAACCTTTCCAGACTCAGGTGCAGGAATCTCCATACTCGCCTTATCTGACTCCAGGGTAATAAGCGGAGTATCCTTGCTTATTTCATCCCCTCTGTTGACTAATACTTCAATCACATCAACATTCGTTGCACCACCAATATCGGGGACTTTTATTTTAATCTCTTCTGCCATGCATTTATCCTCACAAGCTCCTTGCGGTATTAGCAAGGACTGCCTATTAAAAACCTTAATCAATTAATGTGTTACAGGATTGGGTTTATCACTATCAATACCATAACGTTTCATTGCATCAATTATTATTGATTTAGGTAACTCGCCTTGTTGAACCAGGGCATCTAATGCAGCTAAAACAATAAATTTGGCATCAACTTCAAAGAAATGGCGCAAGCGCTGACGTGTGTCGCTACGGCCATAACCATCCGTCCCCAACGTAGTAAACGGCGCAGAGATAAAGGGTCTAATTTGTTCAGCATAGATACGCATATAATCCGTTGCGGCAATCACCGGTCCCTTTCGGCCAGTAAGCAGTTTACTGACATAACTTTGCCCAGGAGTACTCTCAGGATGCATGCGATTATGCCGTTCGACATCTAACCCATCTCGTCTTAATTCATTAAAACTTGTCACACTCCAAATATCTGCAGTTACCTTAAAGTCTTCCTTAAGCATTTTTGCTGCAGTAATGACTTCTCGCAGGATGGTGCCGCTACCCATTAATTGAACATGGTGTTTGCCTTGCTTATCGCTTTTTTGCAATAAATACATCCCTTTTATAATGCCTTCTTCCACGCCTGCCGGCATCTCAGGATGAGAATAATTTTCATTCATAACGGTAATGTAATAAAAAACATTATCTTGCTTTTCATACATCCGATACAAACCATGCTGGATAATCACCGCCAATTCATAAGCATAGGTCGGATCATAAGCAACGCAGTTAGGAATAGTCGAGGCCATGATAAGACTATGGCCGTCTTGATGCTGTAGACCTTCGCCAGCCAAAGTCGTTCGACCTGCAGTACCCCCTAATAAAAAGCCGCGAGCCTGCATATCACCAGCAGCCCAAGCCAAATCACCAATACGCTGGAAACCAAACATAGAGTAATAAATATAGAAAGGAATCATTGCCAATTTATTGGAACTATAGGAGGTAGCAGCCGCTATCCATGAGCAAAACGCACCTGCTTCATTAATTCCTTCTTCCAGAATTTGGCCATCTTTAGCTTCGCGATAATACATCACCTGCTCGTGATCAACAGGCGTATATAACTGCCCTACTGGTGAATAGATACCAATTTGGCGGAACAAACCTTCCATCCCGAAGGTACGGCATTCATCTGGAACAATGGGAACAATTCTCGCTCCCAGCGCTTTATCTTTAAGTAAAACAGAAAGGAGGCGTACAAAAGCCATCGTTGTAGAGATTTCGCGCTCTCCTGTACTTTGGAGCAAGGCTGAAAAAGCGGATAACGCTGGAATTGTTAGAGGTTCAAACTTACTGGTACGCGCTGGCAAATAGCCACCCAACGCCTCTCGCTGTTTTCGCAAATACTGAATTTCCGGACTTTGATCATCGGGACGATAGAATGGAATTTCTGTTATTTTGTCGTCGCTAACAGGAATACTAAATCGGTCTCTGAATGCCCGTAACTGCTCAATAGACATTTTCTTCTGTTGATGTGTAATGTTTTGACCTTCACCAGCAGCTCCCATACCATAACCCTTGATTGTTTTAGCAAGAATTATCGTAGGACTTCCTTGGTGCTCAACAGCCTGGGCATAGGCAGCATACACTTTTTGCGGATCATGGCCTCCACGATTTAAGCGCCATATTTCCTCATCAGTCATATTTTCGACCATTTTTTTAAGCTCTGGGTATTGGCCAAAAAAATGCTCGCGAACATAAGCACCATCATTTGCTTTATAAGCCTGATAGTCACCGTCCACACATTCTTCCATCCGCTTTTGCATGATTCCTTTGTCATCACGTGCAAATAATGGATCCCAACGTCCGCCCCATATCACTTTGATGACATTCCAGCCAGCACCGCGGAATAATCCTTCAAGCTCCTGGATAATTTTGCCGTTACCCCGTACCGGCCCATCAAGACGCTGTAAATTACAGTTAACTACAAAAATTAAATTATCCAGTTTTTCCCTGGCAGCAATTGTTAAAGCACCTACTGATTCAGGTTCATCCATTTCACCATCACCAAGAAATGCCCAGACTTTACGTCCTTGCGCCTGGATTAAACCGCGGTTTTCAAGATACTTAAGGAATCGTGCCTGATAAATAGCCTGTAGAGGGCCTAACCCCATGGAAACAGTAGGAAATTGCCAGAAGTCCCCCATAAGCCAGGGATGAGGATAAGATGAAAGCCCATTCACCTCTACTTCTTGCCTGAACTTATCCAGTTGTTGCTCTGTCAGCCTGCCTTCAAGAAATGCGCGCGCATAAATTCCAGGTGAAGAATGTCCTTGAAAATAAACCAAATCCCCACCATTGTTTCCTTCCGCTCCCTTAAAAAAATAATTAAATCCTGTTTCATACAAGGTCGATGAGGAAGCATAAGAAGCAATATGCCCTCCCAACTCAGGGGCATATTTACCTGCTCTCAAAACCATAGCCACCGCATTCCAACGAATCAATGCACTGATCCGTTTGCCAATGCCTTCATCGGGGGGCATCAGTTTTTCTTCATATGGTTTAATTGTATTGCGATAAGGAGTATTAATTGAGCTTCCGAGCTTCACACCTTCCGCACCGGCCTTTTTCACAAGCTCCTGCAAAAGAAATGCAGCACGCTCATTCCCATCAGTGGAAAGCACAGCCTGCAAGGCATCTAGCCATTCACGTGTTTCAGTTGGATCGATATCGTTACTATTTTCATATAACATGAATGTTCCTCATTATTTCAGGATCTCAGCGGCAACCTGGCGCAACTCGCAGGCTTTTATAAACCATTCCACTACAAGCCTGCATGCAAACCTGATAATCCGCCTGGCAATTACAAGTAGTTTTGCGGCATTGTAGTGGATCACGGAAGGAATTCAACTGAAGTGTGAGAAATTCTCCTTTAACACAAACCTCATGTTTATAATGGTTGTATTTTTTTATCGCTGATTTATTAGAAAAAGAACAGCATTGAGGGCAATTATTACGACAAGCCTGCTTGCAACTAGCGGCCTTGTTTTGACAAGATACCTGACAGGCAGCTATTTTATTCTTTTCCTGAACCGTCATGGTATGAATACAGGAAACAAGAAAAACACTCGCTAAAAGCAACGTAATAATTTTAATCATAATTAATTCATCAGTTTGTTATTAAATTCCGTTTTAAGAAACTCTGACCGCCCCTGTGTATACAACTTATAACCAGGCAACCAAAGTAAATAATGCCAGGAAAACCAAGTAAACTATTAACGCATATTCTACAAGATTTTCTGCATAAGGCATTTGTATGACTTCCATTTCATCCGTTTTGGCGGCAAGCAGTCCTCCCTGACTAAGCAATAAATAATTTTTATCAGGCGAGGCAAAAAACATCCCTATCCAAAAGCGTATTCCTTTTTGAAAATTGCCCACCAACAAATAAAGAAGCACAGTAAGCCTTGCAGGAACCCAATCAAGGAGATCTGTAAGCATCTGAGCAAGCCTGGTAGTTAATGATTGTGTTCTGGATAGAGAAATCAAGCGGTAAACAAGAACCCCCAAAGGACCAGCTGCTATATACCAGAAAATTACAGCGAAAAGCCCACCGTTAACTTTTGCAAAATAATTACCAGTTATTACTTCATCCTCACCTTCTTCACCCTCTCTAACAGGATAAAAAGGATTTTCAGGACCAAGGCAATAATAAAAAATTACTAAATGGAGTAACAAACCAACGAATCCAAACAGCCAATGACCCAAAATAGCCAACACCAACCAGGTCAGCAAGAGCAACGGCAATACAACAGCAGATAAAATAAAAATTTCACTGAATAAAGAGATTTCAGTTTTTGGCAATCTCTGACTAATGCCGGTAAAATAAGACGAAAACCAATGAAATCGACTATGAGATATCCTATGAATCAAAAAACGTTCGCTCAATAAACAAAGGACGATAACTAATAATTTCATTTCTAATCCTTACGCATTTTATCAGACAAAGCGATTGGTGTCGGGTACTTCAACACAACCAGGTAAGAGGAAACAATAAAGGTCAGAATAGTTGTGGCTTGTATAAGATTTGCCGCCACTTCCGAAATTAGCCTGGTGCTTAATGCAATACTTGCCACCAAAAGAGAAAATTCGCTTGCCTGACCTAAACGTAAACCGACTTCCCTCGCTACAGGTTTTTTTTCACCCGCCCTTGATAATAGAAAATTAAATAGTAGTGGCTTAATCAGTAACATTAAAAACGCCAATATACAAGCTGGTATGACCACCTGGGCTCCAAAACTAAAATTAAAGGTAGCACCAATTGAAAAGAAAAACATTACCAGAAAAAAATCGCGCAAAGGTTTCAGGCTTTCGGCTATATAAAGAGAAATGGGACTCGACGCCAAAGCTACACCCGCTACAAAAGCCCCTATATCTTCAGATAATCCGAGCTTCTGTGCAAGAAATGACATTCCCAAGCACCAGCCAATTGACAGCAGAAAAACATACTCCTGAGTTCTATCAAAACGAGCCAGTAATTTTACAAGAACATACCGTTCTACGGCGAACCCAAAAAGCGTGAGTCCGGGTAAAGCAAGTCCTACCAAAATCAAATCATTCCAGGAAAAACCCGCCCCCTGTGCGCCGTTAATAAGAATTAACACAATAATAGCAATAACGTCTTGCATCAGGAGAACACTTATCATGACCTCACCAGTATGTTGATGATGCAAAATTGTTGTGGGTAACAGCTTTAATCCAATGATGGTACTTGAAAACATCATTGCCGCCCCCAAAATCATCGACTCGGTAACGCTCAAGCCGAACCAACGCCCTATCAGGTAGGCAATAACGGCAAATAACACTGAACTTACGATAGCAATCCAGGTTATTTTTCTTAGCATATGCACGAGGTTTTGAGGCTGGAGATGCAGACCTAACAAGAAAAGCAGAAATACGATGCCAATATCTCCTACCTGCTGGACTACGCTGATATCTGAAACCAGCCTTAACCCCCATGGACCTAGAGCAGCACCCAATAAAATATACGCAACAAGTAGAGATTGCTTGGTATATAAAACTATAGTTGAAAATACAGCTGCGCCTGCAAAAATTAAAAATATGGTATAAAAAACTGCCCCGGTATGCATAAGCTTTATGCCTCAAAAATCTAATCAACAACGGTATTATCAGCCTATCAGATAGACGAATCTCTTCTCATTTACCTCTCGACGCCTTAAATTTGGTAGCCCCAATTTTGAGAGGCTCAGACTCTGTACACTTATTTTTATCAACTGCAAATTGAGATTAATTTGATCAAAACGTCGCTTCGTTAAAAGATAAATGTACAGCGCGCCTAGAATACCACATATTAGTCCTATTCAACTATTTGAAAACTGTCATAATCTAATTTTGTTAATGGTAACCTTCCTGTGATTTACCACGAAATACATGATAGGCATAACTGGTATAAGCTAATAAAATCGGCAATATAATAACAACACCCACCAAAATGAAGATTAACGTGGAATCAGGAGCAGCCCCTTCCCAAATTGTAATTTCATGAGGAATCAAATAAGGGTAAACGCTAATTGCAATTCCTGTATAAGAACACAGGAATATAATGATACTATAAAAAAAAGGTTTAACCTCATGATTTTTTGATAAATTTTTCCATGTTAATACAATCATAAACGCTGTAACAAGAGGCAAAGGAGATAAAAGCAGCATATTGGGAAAGCTATACCAGCGACTAAATATTTCAGGGTTGTGCAAGGGGGTCCAAATGCTCACAAAAACCAAAAAAATACTCACCAATACCAATAGTCCCTTTGCAAGATGCCTCATTTTCCTCTGTAATTGGGACTCACTTTTTATAATCATCCAGGTAGCACCCAATAAGCCGTAACCACATATTAACGCGATCCCTGTAAGCAGACTGAATGGTGTTAGCCAATCGGTCTCATTAATCGTCAATGCCCCTTTATCAATTGGAAACCCTTGAACAAAACACCCCAGTACCACTCCCTGAAAAAAGGCAGCAGCAATAGAACTGATAGCAAATGACCAGTTCCATAAAGGTTTGGTTCGCTCTGCCTTGAAACGAAATTCAAAACAGACTCCTCTGAAAATTAACGCAATTAACATCAGCATCAGAGGCATATAAAGGATAGGAAGCAATAAGCCATATACAATAGGAAACGCACCATATAACATGGCGCCACCAAAAACCAGCCAGGTCTCATTGCCATCCCACACAGGCGCAATAGAGTTCATCATTTGATCCCGTTCACGCTCACTTTCCGTGAAAGGAAATAAAATACCGATCCCTAAATCAAAACCGTCCAAAATAACATACATTATGATAATGAAGGCTAAGATGCCTGCAAATATAAAAGGAAGCATTATTTTTTTTCTCCCCTGTTGTCTGTCATATATTGGAATGAATGATGCTCAACTTCATGGCTTGCCATCGGTCCGCGACGGATAGTTTTCATCAGGTAATAGAGATAAAAACTAAAGACAATCCCATAAGCAAGGATTAAAAGTGTCAACGAAATAATCACTTCTTCCATTCCTATCGCAGACACAGCCTCTTTTGTTCGCATCAGATTGTAGACTACCCATGGCTGACGTCCTATTTCAGCAGTTAACCACCCGGCAATAGTCGCCACAAATCCCAAAGGAGCCATAAAAAGGCATAATTGATGAAATTTTCTTGAAGTGTAAAATGTTTGGCGAAAACGCAGAAATAAAGCAATCAACGTCGTAGCTAACATTAATAGCCCTATGCCTACCATGATTCTGAAAGAAAAAAAGACCGGAGCAACCAAAGGCTGGTCAGCTCGGCTTACTGATTTCAAGCCAATCATCTCCCCTTCCAGCTCATGGGTATTAAGTAGACTTGCCAGTTTAGGGATCTCCAGGGTGTAATTATTTTTCTGTTCTACCTGAGACGGCCATGCAAAGATCAAAAATGGCGCCCCACGCTGTGTTTCCCAAACCCCTTCCATCGCGGCAGTTTTAAGCGGCTGATATTGATGCACAGCGAGTCCCACAGTATCCCCCATATACATCTGGGCAGGAACCACAATTAATGCAGCCCACATGGCAAAGGAAAGACATTTCTGAGCCACATCAATGTGCCTGTTTTTCAGAAGAAAATAGCTGGAAACAGCCGCTATCACAAAAGAGGTGGTTGTATAAGAGGCCAATAACATATGAATCATTCGAGGAATAAAAACAGGATTAAACAGAGCATCCCACCAACTGGAAACAATATATTGCCCGTTTTCTATTTCATATCCGGACGGTACCTGCATCCAGGAATTAGCCGATAAAATCCAGAAAGCAGAAATTGTGGTGCCTATTGCCACCAGTAAAGTCGCTAAAAAATGTAAATTTCGGGGCACTTTATTCCAACCAAATAGCATCACGCCCAAAAACCCGGCTTCAAGGAAAAAAGCAGTCAGCGTCTCATAAGCAAACAAGGCACCCAGAACATTTCCAAAACGAGTGATGAAAGGCCCGAAGTTAGTTCCTATTTGATAAGCTAAAACGATGCCTGAGACCACGCCCATACCGAAAGTCAACGCAAAAATCTTCGTCCAGAACTTACAGATTTTTAAGTAAATGTTTTTTTGCGTTTTAAGCCATACGCCTTCCATGATAACCAGGAATATCGCCAGACCCAAATTAAGCGTTGGGAAAAGAATATGGAACCCTATGCTGAAAGCGAACTGTACTCTTGATAGAATTTCTACAATCATATAACCACCCTCAAAAATGGTAATACATCAGAAATGATCAGCAGCGGTACTGTCCACCTGAAAAAGCTAGGTTATTGTAAGTTAGAAACTTTTGTCCACTGGGTTCCAATAAACTATCATGTTAATTTTAGATTTACCACTAATGATATTAATTTGGCGGCGATTAAAACTGCGGTTTTTCCTTGAAAGTCATAACCCCCTTACTTTAGATACAGAATAGACAATAAGTAATCAAGATGATAATATTTTTAATTTGGCTTCTTGCATGATTGTCGAATTGCAATAGTCACCTTGATTTCAAAGTTCAGGAGTTAAACAATCGATGGATTTAAGCAGCACGCAACCTGCCTCCCCTAATAATACCCGCCTTAAATACCTGTTACCCTGGATCGTATGGGGTCTGGGCTGTCTATTCTATTTCTACGAATGTTTGCTTCAAGTATCACCCAGTGTTATGAGCTCTGAACTTATGCATGATTTTAGCGTCACCAGCCAGACGCTTGGTATTTTGTCAGGCGTTTATTTTTACTCTTATGCTGCCATGCAATTACCTGGCGGTGTATTGATGGATTATTTTGGACCTCAACGCCTGTTAACAATAGCGACTTCGATTTGTGCTGTCAGCACAATTTTCTTTGGTCTTACTGACAGTTTTATTATGGCTTGTCTGGCCCGTTTAATGATTGGTTTCGGCTCAGCGTTTGCTGCGGTTGGTACAATGAAATTGGCAGCCAACTGGTTTCCTGCCCAACGCTTTGCTTTGTTAACAGGAATGATGGTCACAATTGGCATGCTGGGAGCAATTGGCGGAGAAGCTCCTTTAGCGTTATTAATTGACAACTTTGGCTGGCGGCATAGCATGATTATCATGGGTTGCGTCGGAATCGTGCTGGCAATATTAATTACAACAATTGCCAAAGATTCCCCAGGCAAAACCCATGAGAGTCACGTACATGAAGAGGAGCCTGTGTTAGCCAGCTTGCTGACTATTATAAGAAACAGGCAATTATGGCTGGTCGCCGCTTATGGCGGGTTAATGTATATGACAACGCCGGTATTTTGTGGATTATGGGGTGTTCCCTTTTTAATGTTCAAAATGGATCTTGCAAAAACGACTGCTGCAAACTATATTTCCCTGGTTTTTGTCGGCTGGGCGATAGCCAGTCCTCTGTGGGGAATTATTTCCAACCGTATCGGCTTACGTAAACCTCCCATGTATATAGGGAGCGTCGGTGCATTGATGACATCCCTGGGATTTATCTATTTAAATATTCAGTCTGGTTGGATAATGCAGCTGCTATTGCTTGCTTTCGGTTTGTTTTCTGCCGGGTTTCTTCCTGCATTTGCTGTTGCTAAGGAGTTATGCAGCAAACGATATGTAGCAACCGGTTTAAGCTTTATGAATATGATGAACATGGTTGGCATCGCACTTGCCCAGCCCATTATAGGTTATATCCTGGACAAGATGTGGCAAGGCCAGATAATTAATAATGTACGGGCTTACCCTCTGGAAGCTTACCATGTTGCCTTGGCTTTATTACCGGCGTGCATTTTAATGTCTTTATTAATTTTACCCCGTATTAAAGAAACGTATTGCCATCCTGTGCAGCGGATAGCGTAATAAACAAGTTTTTAACAGTAGATAAGATTATGGCGAAAAAACTCTATATCAAAACCAACGGTTGCCAGATGAATGAATATGATTCATCTAAAATGGCTGAAGTCTTGTTACATTCCCATGGCTTGGAAAAAACGGAACAAGTTGAAGAAGCAGATGTTATTTTGCTAAATACCTGTTCAATTCGCGAAAAAGCCCAGGAAAAAGTATTCTCTCAATTAGGACAATGGCGAGAGTTTAAGCAGAAAAATCCCCATGTCGTTATAGGTGTTGGGGGTTGTGTGGCCAGTCAGGAAGGCGCCGATATTATTAAAAGAGCTCCTTTTGTTGATCTGGTTTTTGGTCCCCAGACTCTCCATCGACTACCTGCATTGTTGAATGAGCGATTAAGCACCAAAAAACCAATTGTCGATATCAGCTTTCCAGAAATTGAAAAGTTTGATCACCTTCCGGCCCCTCGTGCCGAAGGCCCCGTTGCTTTTGTATCTATCATGGAAGGGTGCAGCAAGTACTGCAGTTATTGTGTTGTCCCTTACACGAGAGGAGAAGAAATTAGTCGGCCTTTTGATGATGTTTTGGCAGAGTGTTATCAGTTGGCAGAGCAAGGAGTCAGGGAAATTAATCTCCTCGGACAAAACGTTAACGATTATCGAGGTCCAATGAACAATGGGGATATCGCTGATTTAGCGTTACTTATTCATTATTTGGCCGCCATTGATGGGATTGGGCGAATTCGTTTTACTACCTCACATCCCCTTGCCTTCTCTGATAACTTAATTAACGCATATGCTGAAGTGCCTGAACTTGCCAACCATCTGCATCTCCCTGTCCAGAGTGGCTCTGATAAGATTCTTAGCATGATGAAACGTGGATATACAGCGATGGAATTCAAATCAAAAATCCGTAAATTACGTAAGGTCCGTCCGGATATCCGTCTTTCAACTGATATTATTGTAGGTTTTCCAGGCGAATCTGAAAAAGATTTTCAAGATACCATGGATCTGGTTCATGAAATTGGCTTCGATACTTCTTTTAGTTTCATTTATAGCCCACGCCCTGGAACCCCAGCTGCCAACCTGGAAGATGAAACGCCAATGGAAGTAAAAAAGCAACGGTTGCAAATACTGCAAAACAGACTTCTCTTACAAGCAGCACGTTATAGCCAATCAATGACAGACAGCACTCAACGTATCCTGGTTACCGGCACATCTAAAAAGAACTCTCAGCAGCTGGCTGGGCGAACTGAATGCAACCGGGTAGTAAATTTTGATGGAACTCCTGCGTTGATCGGCAGATTTGTTAATGTGCATATCACTGAAGCATTACCAAATTCGCTGCGAGGAAGGCTAGTGGATGAGCTTGTCGCTGAATGAGTGAATTAATTTCCAAACAAATTATTGTCCCGCGTGAGTATCACGGACAACGTGTCGATGTGGTACTTGCACAGCTATTTCCGGCCTATTCCCGCTCCCAATTAACTAACTGGTTAAAAAAGGGAGCCATAACCTTGAATCAGCGAGAATGTAAACCCAAAGAGAAAGTCTTTGGCGGCGATGAAATTGATATAGCGATCACTTCCTCTGAAATAACAGAACAAACGCTCTCACTTCCTGAGGCCATTCCTCTGAATATTATTTACGAAGATGAACAATTATTGGTTATTAATAAACCGGCAGGGCTTGTCGTCCATCCAGGAGCAGGCAATCGTGAGCATACGTTGGTCAATGCCCTTCTATATCATGCGCCTCAGTCACAACATTTGCCTCGGGCAGGAATTGTTCATAGATTGGATAAAGATACTACCGGCCTATTGGTAATTGCCAAAACCTTGACTGCACATACCAGCCTGATAAGACAAATGCAGGCTCGCGAAATTCACAGACAATATATTACATTAGTCTATGGGCATCTTATCTCAGGCGGTGAAATAAACACATTTTATGGCAGACACCCAAGGAATCGATTGAAAATGGCAGTTTGTACCCAGGGGCGGGAAGCCATTACTCATTATTCGATACGCAAGCAATACCACGACTTTACACTTCTTAATGTTAATCTTTTAACTGGGCGTACACACCAGATTCGTGTTCATATGGCTCATATTAACCACCCTGTTGTTGGTGATCCATTATATGGTGGAAGACTGCGATTTCCGGCTAAAGTCTCGCAAGAGTTAAGGGAGACGCTAAGTCAATTCCAACGTCAGGCACTTCATGCTTTCAGGTTGTCTTTCCTTCATCCTGAAACCGAAGAAGAATTGACATTTGAAGCGCCTTTACCGGATGATTTTCAATTACTTCTGGAAATGCTGGAAACTCATCTTGACTAATATACACGCTAACTGGTCTTCTCCTCCCAATGTGCATGCCCTGACAACCCTGAGAAATACAGGGCACAGCAAATTAACCTTCGCCAGCAACAACCTTGCTTTACATGTAGGTGATGATCCATCTCATGTTCGTTTAAATCGTGAGCAATTAAAAACAGAACTCAATCTACCCACAGATCCGGAATGGTTAGAGCAGGTACACGGCAATACCTGCATTATTGTTGAAGAAGACACTAATCGCACTGCTGATGCAGCGATTACCCGCAGCGCACAGCATACTCTGGCTATTATGACCGCAGATTGCCTGCCAATTTTACTTTGCAGCCAAAGAGGTGATGAAGTAGCCGCAATCCATGCCGGATGGCGAGGATTGGCAAATGGGGTGATTGAAAATACTGTCAGTAAAATGCTAAGTCACCCGTCTCAACTGATAGGCTGGATAGGACCTGCTATTTGCCAAGACTGCTTCGAGGTAGGAGCTGACGTTTTAACGGCCTTTCAAAACAGCCATGCTTACACACCGGAGGCATTCCGCGCTAAAGGTGACAAATGGCATGCGAATTTACCAAAACTCGCAGAATATATGTTAAACAGTTTGGGCATCATGTCTGTTTATCAGTCAAATTTATGTACATTTGAACAAAAAAATGACTTTTATTCCTATCGCCGAGAGTCACAAACAGGTAGAATGGCTACTCTCATTTGGTTCAATGAAAAAAACCGGAATATTTGATATGATTAGAAAACTTCGTATTACAATAAAAATCTTACTCTTAACGCTCTTTACTTTTACAGCAATAGCTGAAGAAGCAAAGCCACTGGCTACCTGGGCGCCCATACTTAAAAATACCATGCCTGCTATTGTTAACGTAGCGGTACAGGGTTTTGTGCAAAACCCTGCAAGCCCTGAAGATGAAGAAGGTGAGGACAAGCAGGCAAGACCTCAGTTGCCAGAAAAGCCTAAAAAGTTTCAAAGCATTGGTTCAGGCGTTATCGTAGATCCGCAAAATGGAGTGATCATTACCAATGATCATGTCATCCGTAATGCCTCTTTAATTACGGTCACATTAAATGACGGGCGACGCCTGAAAGCAAGACTTATTGGTGGCGACAGTGAGACAGATATCGCTGTTTTAAAAATTGATGCCAAAAACCTTAAAAGCCTCCCCATTGGAAATTCCGATACAGCAGAAGTCGGAGACTTTGTGGTCGCCATAGGTAATCCATTCGGCTTAAACAGTTTTGGCAATAGCCAAACCGCTACTTTTGGCATTATTAGCGCCACTAAGCGAAGCGATCTGAACATTGAAGGTGTCGAAAACTTCATTCAAACTGATGCAGCAATTAATCCCGGAAATTCAGGCGGTGCCCTGGTGAATACGAATGGGGAATTAATCGGCATCAATACCGCCATCATTTCGCCCTACGGAGGCAACGTCGGAATTGGTTTTGCCATACCAATCAATATGGCGAAAGATGTCGCACAACAATTGATAAAATTTGGTTCTATCCATCGGGGGTTAATGGGAATTTTCGTTCAGCACCTTACTCCCGAATTAGCCCAGGCAATGGGTTATCCTGAGGAACTGCAAGGCGCAATTATCGCTCAGGTGAATCAAGATTCCCCTGCAGAAAAAGCGGGCCTCAAGCCAGGTGATATTATCACTCAGATTAATGATACCAAAATCACTCAGGCTACTCAGGTTAAATCAACCATTGGACTCTTACGAGTTGGTAGTGAGGCAAGACTGACTATTAAGAGAGATGGTAAAGAAATGACCTTAAGCGCGATGGTTACCGATATCAAAAAACATGAGCAGAAATTGCAAGCTAATAATCCATTCCTGTACGGCCTTGCACTGAAGAACTTTGAGCAAGACTCACCCTTGCACGGTCCTGTTATTGGCGTACAAGTCACTGGGGCGTCAGAAAACAGTGCCGGATGGAGGGCTGGTTTAAGACCTGGTGACATTATCATTGCAGCAAACAAGCAATCGACACCAACTGTCAGGGCTCTGCAAATGATTGCCCAGCAGAAAAACAAGCAATTGCTGTTGCAGGTGTTACGTGGACCTGGAGCCCTTTATTTATTAATAGTTTAACTAACGAGATGGATGTCCTGGCTTTTGCCAGAACATCCTCCCCCTTCCCTGTATTTTTTTCAGTAGCTGACACTCAGCTTGTTTCTCAAAGAAGAGCAAATTTATATTTCGGGTGAGATTAAAACTGCGGTTGGTGTTAATTAATGGTGTCTACAACTTTCAAGGAAAAACTGTAGTTTTAATCGCCCCCTTATATTTCTTAGTATTTGATTTTACTCATATCCATGTTTGACAAATAAGCCATGATATTATAGAGCTATTTTAAAAATAATTAGGATTTTCTCTTGACATTAAAGTCCTAAAAGGACAAAATCACGCCTCGATGGCTATGTGGCTCAGCCGGTTAGAGCGCGGCACTCATAATGCTGAGGTCGGTGGTTCGAGTCCACCCATAGCCACCATACAATCACATATCTTCAAATGTGAAAATATAACGAAATCCTCGTATCAGATAAGCACTTCAATTTCCTGGCTCTGGATTAAATACCCTTAATCAATGAATTACGTTTATTTCCGAAAACTCTATTGTATCCTTATAAATTTAGTTATGATGTTGCTATGAATTATTTTATGGTTGTTTAATGCGAAAAATTGCGGGTTATCTTTTAGTTTTGCTTTGCTTGAAGCTTGCATATGCCACCGAAGTTACTATAAAGACAGTTACCGAAGCTGGCAATCCTGCCTATATGATTCATGTAGGTAAATTTCTTCATGAAAGCAATGCATTACAACTTAAACTTAAACTATCCTCATCCATTAATCAGCCTGTTACGCTTGCACAATTATCTGATAAAAAAAATTATGTTGTAAAAGTAGGTCCTGTTAAAGATTATGAAGTAGCGCAAAAATTACAAACCGAAATTAAAGAAGACTTGCCGTTAACGAAATACACTGCCCCCCCTCCAGCTCCCATCGTTAATACCGCAACAAGCAAAAAAGCCAATACACCGCCTCCCAAGAAACTGTGGAACTTAAGAGGGGCAGATGTTCGTGCTGTTATTGGGGAGGTATCGAGGGTTACTGGAAAAAATTTTATTATTGACCCACGCGTGCAAGGAAAAATCTCCATTGTCTCCAGCACCCCCATTTCAGATAAGGAGTTATATCAGGTCTTCTTATCTATGCTGCAAATCTCAGGTTACGCAGCAATCCCCAGTGGCGATGTGATAAAAATTGTACCCAATATTGACGCCAAGACCCAGTCACCTGATTTACTAAGCCAATTAAAAAGTCGCCCTCAGGGGGATGACATGATGGTTGCTGTAATCCCTGTACACTATGTGCCTTCTGAACAGCTTGTACCTGTCTTGAGACCCTTAATGCCCCAATGGAGCAGTGTATCTGCCTATACTCCTTCTAATATGCTCATTTTATCAGGGCGGGCAAACAATATTAAACAGATGGTCAGAATCATCAAACAGGTAGATAGCTCATCAGCAAATGGTATTGATATGGTTCCCCTCAAGCACGCCCTGGCTATGGATGTTGCAAATACCCTTAAGGATTTGATCAAGGCCCAACCCGCTTCCGGCGGTCACAGTCAGACCATGCTTGCGGCTGATGATCGCAGCAATGCTATTTTACTGAGTGGCAGCAAGACAGAACGTATCAGACTTCGTTTGCTTATCGCAAAACTGGATCGTCAAAGTCCCTATGGCAGCAACAGTAACACTCAAGTGGTTTATCTACATTATTTGCGTGCCGAAGATCTGGTTCCTATACTGGCAGGAATTGCTCAAGCAAATTTCAGTGGTAACGTTGGCACAACGATAGGTACCATAACAAGGCCTGTCCTGGATAGCACAAATCCTGCCTCTAATCTGGTAGGTACCTCTTCTGCTACTCAAGGCCTTACTTCAACCTCATCATCGTCTCAGGCAACAAATCCAGCAGCCACACCCACTACGACTGGTGCTGCCACCCAACTGGAAGGGACTACTAAACCGACAGTACAAATTATTGGTGAGCCTAATACCAATTCCATTATCATTAATGCACCGGCAAGCCTGATACGAATATTGAAATCAGTTATTAGCCAGTTGGATATTCGTCCAGCCCAATTACTAATTGAAGCGCTGGTCGCTGAAATTGATGAAAGTGATCTCAACAGCCTAGGAATCGAATGGGGCTCTAATCAGCAAACTGGCAGACCTGGCGATTTCAGGCCAGGTTTTGCGATCGTTAACTCCAAAACAGCCGTGGATGACCTGCAAGCTCAAATTTATGCGCTAGCTAACCAACGTAAAGCCAATATTTTATCAACTCCCTCAGTAGTAGTGCTTGATAACAGGCAGGCCAAGATCCTTGTTGGCCGACAGGTTTCAGTTGCCTCCACCTCTTACCCTAATAATGCCGGTGGAACAGCCATTGCCACCCCTTATACTACGTTTGATCGTGTTAATGTGGCGTTGCATCTTTATGTAAGGCCACAGATTACTCGTGGCAACGGGATTCAATTACAAATTGATCAAGGCAACGATACAATTGATCCCGCAAGTTCACTTAATGCTGACAACCCCGTTTTTAAAATTTCCAGCATTGTTACTTCAGTGCATGTTGAAAGCGGCGATATTGTCGTATTAGGAGGTTTAACCCAGGACAGCTTGGGAAATGATAATATACGCCTTCCTATTCTCGGGGACATCCCCGGTGTTGGACGTCTTTTCCAACATAATCTTCAAAATCGTGAAAAGCGCATATTAATGGTCTTCATAAAACCCTGTATTTTACGAAGTCAAAATGATGCCCTGCTGGTGACAAACGATAAATATCGTGACATACGGCAGGATCAATTGGATTCTTTACGTGCACAACCTTATAACCAAAGAAATGATGACATATTGCTGCCATCGCTTAATCAGGCAGCATTGCCAAAACCTTTTAGCGACTCTGTTCAGCAAAAGGTTATAATTAAGAACCAAGTAAAAAAAACCATACCAATGACGAAATAGATGGCAAATAATGAAATAACGAAACGTCTGCCCTATAGTTTTGCTAAAAACCAGGGAGTAATTGCCAACATGCAGGATGATGGTACTGCTGTCCTCTATCATTTGGCTAATCCTCCCCTGCCAGTGCTTGCGGAAATCAAACGCTTGCTTCAATGTGAATTGAAACTGAAGGAAGTAAGCGAATTTGATTTCCAGCAACATCTAGCTCAAATTTATCAGTCCCAATCGTCAATTTTCGATGCGGCGGAGGTCATGGAAGAAGATATGGATTTGTCATTACTGGCGGGGCAATTACCTGTCAGTGAAGACCTGCTTGATAATCAGGATGATGCACCGATTATACGTTTACTTAATGCCTTGTTCACTCAAGCAATCAAGCAGAAAGCATCTGATATTCATATTGAAACCTATGAGAACCGGGTTCTTGTCCGAAATCGCATAGACGGTGTTTTGCATGAGGTTCTGGAAATTCAACGGGCAATTGCTCCTTTAGTCATTTCCCGCGTTAAGGTCATGGCTAAATTAGATATCGCTGAAAAGCGCATACCTCAGGATGGTCGAATTGCCTTACGTATTGGTGGACACAACATTGATGTGCGTGTTTCAACCCTGCCTTCCAACCATGGAGAACGTATTGTACTTCGGATTCTGGATAAGCAGGCCGCCCAACTGGATTTAAGCCTTTTAGGGATGCCTGGATCCACATTAACAGCCATGCGTAAAATGATTGCCGAGCCTCATGGTATTATCCTGGTAACAGGGCCCACCGGCTCAGGAAAAACAACTTCACTCTATGCGATGCTCACTGAACTTAATGAGGTTAGCCGTAATATTCTCACCATTGAAGACCCCATTGAATATGATTTACCCGGTATCGGCCAGACTCAGGTCAATACCAAAGTACAAATGACCTTTGCCAAAGGGCTCAGAGCCATCCTTCGTCAAGATCCAGATGTAGTGATGATTGGGGAAATCAGGGATCTGGAAACTGCCGAAATTGCAGTTCAAGCCAGTCTCACTGGCCATTTAGTACTTTCAACCTTGCATACCAACAGCGCACTGGGAGCATTAACCCGCCTGCACGATATGGGAGTAGAATCTTTTTTACTGGCTTCCAGTATTGTAGGCTTGATTGCCCAAAGATTAGTACGAAAATTATGCCCTCATTGTAAAACTCCCCATCATTTGCGAAAAGATGAAATAGAGTTAATGGGTATCAAGCCTGACACTGATATTTCCAAAGTGTGCGAACCGAATGGGTGTGAGCAATGCAACCAACTAGGTTATCGAGGGCGAACAGGAATCTATGAATTGATAACCATTGATGAAACCTTGCGCGGAATGATTCATCGTAATGAAAACCTGCAACTCATTGATAGTTATTTACGCCCGGCTACCCCAACCATCCGTGAAGATGGATTCAAGCGGGTTATAGCCGGTGATACTTCACTGGCAGAAATTTTGCGCGTTACCAGCCAACATTAGACTGCAGCAATACCTTAACAATGAATTTTCTCTCCTTTAAAAAATTTGCAAATGCATTTATTGGTTAAATAGCAGAAATATTTTTTGTATTTAAGGCTTTGGAAGGTGCTTCCTGGTGAAAGTGAAACTTTAGTTTTTCTAACTTTTTGATCTCGATTTTTGCCAATGGATCAGCCATCAACTTCTCAAAAGAGCACCCTGTTTCTGATAATTTTTCATTTAAAAATTGAATCAGTTTTACTCTTTGTTTAGAAGGGGAAAGTGTATTATCAATCATTGAATCACAATGATGAGCAATTGCTTTTGCTATCTGATGTTTTTCTAATTGAAACCCAATCCTGGTAGTTATAATTTTTAGAAAAGCATCAGATGATTTTAAAACAAAATCAAGAAGAAAATCGGGATTGGATAATAGACATTCTCCCAATTTAGTTGTAAATTCAATCTCCGATCTGCAAGCCAGCATAAGCTCCGTCTGAGCCGGAATATCAAGCGCCAAGAAATCTTTGCCTGTCTGCAAAGAAATCCAGGAGATAAAGTTATTTTCTACTTTCTGGTTATGAGCAGCAAATTGGAAATGAGGATATCGACTACCTCGGGTATCCCAGACAATAAAAGATCCTTTAGCCTCTGCCAAAGCATTCATCTTTTGTTTTACTATGTAAGTATCAACATAATTTCCTATGATTGGCAAAGCAAATTTAATAGCTGCGATTAATTCACGTAATGAAAGAGAGGGACCATTTTTGTAATTATCTAATGCTTTTCTAAGATTTTGTATGGAAGGATTAATATATTTACCGGTTTTCCTGGTTTGTAATTCAAACATATAGGCCAAAGCGTCCTCTAGCGCTTTTAATTGCTCCCTCATTAGGCTCTCCCCCTTTACCTCCTTCTTTTAAAACTAGTTCAAAAATGATGCTTTTACAAAAAATAAAGAACAATATTGCTTTTAAATAATCTGATTGGTCTTTAAATAAAGCAAAAAGTGGAAGCGACAAATGTCCATCCACCTTATCCAAAAGCTAAATCCTAATACAATTGGCCCAGAGCCTACGTTCCGCGCTTTATGCGTGGAATCTAGTCCCAAACTCGTCAATAGGATGGTTATTTTCGTGTTGTTTGTATGAATCCCGCGCATAAAGCGCGGGAAGTGGACAATATAAGTTGAAATATCAACAGACTCTAATATTCGGTTGCCGCATCCGTAATACCTGTGTCGTTGGAAGTATCGTTGGCGCCATCAGGAGACGTAGTAGTGCTACTTGTTCCGATACCCGTATCAGTATTTCCATTAGTTGTGGTATCGGGTGGAGCAGTAGTAGTACCAGAGTCAGTAGTATCCAGGCTACCATCGGTTGTTGTCGGATCAGGCGTGGTTACCGGGTCACTACCATGGGTCATTGGATCAGTAGGCATTCCCGTGGTGGTACCAGAGTCCATCGTACTGGTATTATGATCAACAGAGGTAGAGCCCGTTACAGTGCCGTCATCATTGAGACCAGGATTTGTTTCCTGAGTAGTTGTGGTCGGTTGAGAGTTACCCGGTAAAGTAGTTGTTCCAGTAGGTTGTTCAATATTGTTTGTCCCCTGAGAATCAGTATTGGGCGCATTCATGCCCGCATGAGCAAACATTGATAGCCCAAAGGTTGCTATAAAAACTGAAATTATCCTTTTCATGATTATCCCCCTGAAATTGATTTCATACGCAGGATATTATCCCTAATCAGAGTATAGATGAGTTATTCATTTTTATTGATTTCAAATTTGAAAATATGCGAATTATTATTACGTGAATTTAGTTAGTCTGAGGTTATAGGCTATTGATCTTTCCCCCAAAAATAAGACCATGACATTGATGAGATTTCCATTGACTCTTAGAATTAATTATTCAAGAGTCAATGGACCATCTAGTCAGTACGTTTCTCCACCCGTTTGCGCCAGGTAGTACCCTCAGGACCGTCTTCTAAATCAATCCCTTGATTGGCAAGAATTTGACGAATTTCATCTGCTCTAGCCCAGTTTCGTTCTCGTCTGGCCTGCAACCTTTCAGCAATTAAATTTTCGACAGTTTCCTTTTCAACCTCATTAATTCCTGATTGCAAAAAAGATTCCGGCGAAACTTGCAGTAAACCCAGTGTTGAGGCCAACTGCTTTAAAGTAGATGCGAGGCGTGGTGAGCCTGTCTTGTTAAGCTCATGACTTAGCTGAAATAACACTGATAATGCCATTGGGGTATTAAAATCATCATTCATCGCCTGATTAAACTGCTCAAGCCAGTGCTCATCAATATCAATGCCAGAAGAATTAGTATCCTTTAATGACTGATAAAGCCTTGTTAACGCTTTTATGGCGTTTTGTAAATTTTCTTCTGAATAATTCAACGAGCTTCGATAATGACTACTGAGCAAAAAATAGCGGATAACTTCTGGATGGTATCGCTGTAATACATCCTCAATGGTAAAAAAATTGCCGGTGGACTTGGCCATTTTTTCATTATTGACCTGCAGCATACCCACATGCAGCCAATAGTCAGCAAATTTTTTACCGGTTGCCGCTTCACTTTGTGCAATTTCATTCTCATGATGCGGGAATTGTAAATCCAAGCCGCCACCGTGAATATCAAAATGCTCACCAAGCTCATGCATTGCCATGGCAGAGCACTCAATATGCCAGCCAGGTCTGCCATCACCCCAGGGAGATGGCCAACTGGGTTCATCTGTCTTTGCTTTTTTCCATAAGACAAAATCCAGTGGCGAGCGCTTTTCTTTTACAACTTCGACCCGTGCTCCTGCTATCAAACCATCCAGATCCTTATGAGACAGTTTGCCATACTCTTTAAAGCATTCTACCTGATAGCAAACATCACCATTATCACTTAAATAGGCGTACCCTTTATCAATTAGTTTTCCAATTAACTGAATGATCGACTCAATATGAGCTGTTGCTCTGGGTTGTATATCAGGAGTCAGGATATTTAACGCTCTGGTATCCTCATGCATTGCATTGATATACTGCGAAGTAAGTTCATCAATAGAAATACCTCTCTCCCTCGCCCGCGCAATAATCTTGTCGTCAATATCGGTTATGTTACGAACATAGGTTACAGCATAGCCTTGAGAGCGCAGATAACGCACCATCACATCAAAGCACACCATAGAACGAGCGTGGCCTAAATGACAACGGTCATAAACCGTTATTCCACAAACATAAATTCCAACTTTACCTGGTTGAACAGGCTGGAAGAGTTCTTTGGTTCTAGTCAAAGAATTATAAAGATATAGCATAGTTAACCCTTAACTCATTTTTCCCCAGGTATCCTTAAGCCCCACTACTCGGTGCACCGCTGTGACCTGTCCTTTCTCAGTTTGATTGACACAATAATAACCTAAGCGTTCAAATTGAAAGACTTCGTTTAAAGGTTGTGAGGCTAAGGAAGGTTCACAAACAGCTTGCCTGACTTGCAGGGATTCTTCATTGAGGAATTGGAGAAAATTTTCCTCACGTGCCGGATTAGCATCATTAAACAAGCGATCATATTGTAAAACAGTGACTGGATGAGCGTGGTTAGCTGATACCCAATGAATAACCCCTTTTACTTTTCTATCAACCGGGTTTTTCCCTAATGTCTCTTTATCATAAGTACAACGCAGCTCAATAACATGACCTTGCTCGTCACAGATTACATCAGTACAGCGAATGACATAAGCATGTCTTAAACGTACTTCAGCACCGGGAGACAGTCGAAAATATTTCTTTGGCGGATCCTCCATAAAATCACTTCGCTCAATATAAAGTTCTCTGCCAAACGGTAAAACACGACCTTCAGACTCAGGATCCTGCGGATTGAATTTTGCATTCAATGATTCTACTTCGCCTTCGGGATAATTTTCTATCACAATTTTTAATGGTTCAAGTACGCACAAAGCTCGTTTCGCAGTCCGGTTAAGCTCATCTCGTACACATTCCTCAAGCAAAGACATGTCAATAACCGAGTCGCTGCGGGAAATACCTATCATTTCGCAAAATTGTCTGATAGCAGCAGGAGGATAGCCTCTTTTGCGCATACCGCGTAATGTAGGTAACCGAGGGTCATCCCAGCCTGAAACAATTTTTTTCTCAACCAACTCCCTTAGCCTACGTTTGGAAGTAACCGTATGGGACAAGTTCAATCTTGCAAATTCAGTTTGAACAGGTTTAGCAAGCACCGGCAAATTATCGATAAACCAATCGTAAAGCGGCCTATGATCCTGAAATTCCAAAGTACATAATGAATGGGTCACCTTTTCCAACGCATCTGAAATCGGATGAGCATAATCATACATAGGATAAATGCACCATTCATTGCCTGTGCGTTGGTGGCTGGCATGTCTTATACGATAAATTACCGGGTCACGCATGTTGACGTTTCCTGATTTCATATCAATACGCGCCCGCAAAACATGAGTACCATCAGCAAATTCACCCGCTTTCATTCGTGCAAATAAGTCAAGGTTTTCTTCTATAGCGCGATTACGGTAAGGACTCTCCCGACCAGGTTCTTGCAGCGTACCACGATAAGCACGTATTTCCTCCATAGACAAACTGTCCACATAAGCCTTTCCATGCTTAATTAAGTGAACAGCAAAATCATATAGATCATGATAATAATCAGAGGAATGAGTTATCGCATGCCATTCAAAACCAAGCCAATGCACATCATCTATAATGGCATTAACAAACTCTTCCTCTTCTTTGATTGGGTTAGTATCATCAAAACGTAGATAACAACGTCCTGTAAACTCCTCAGCCAAACCAAAATTTAAACAGATGGATTTGGCATGTCCTACATGTAAATAACCATTAGGTTCTGGTGGAAACCTGGTTATAACCTCTTGGTGCTTACCACTCGCTAAATCATCAGCAATCATCTGTCTTATAAAATGTGCTCTTTTTTCAACACCGTCATTCATCTTATCACTCATGGTTATCCATCGCTTGTCGCATATCTTTAATTAAAGAAGCTCCTGCAGCAAGTGTATTGCTATTGGAAATATAGGCTTCATAAATTTTATTAATCAGGGCAGCTCCAACGATTACACCGTCAGCAAATGCCGCCACCTGAGCAGCCATTGCCGCTGTTTTAACACCAAAACCTACCATTAAAGGCAAAGCCGTCTGTTTTTTCCTCTGCAAGTACCTCTCCCTGACATTTTGCAAGTCAAAATCAGATCCAGTCACTCCTTTCAATGAAACATAGTAAAGGTAGCCACTCCCCGATCTATCTATCAATACCATCCGCTCATCAGAGGTGGTAGGTGAACACAAATAAATACTGGCCAGGTTATTAGCTTGCCATATCGAAGCGACAAACCCGCTTTCCTCTGGCGGCAAATCAACAATAATAGTCCCATCTACACCAGTTTCATGCGCCCGTTTCGCAAAGGCTTCATAGCCATACTGCTCGATTGGATTAACATAACCCATCAATATAATTGGTGTATTTTGATCTTTTTTGCGAAACTCTTCCACCATGGAAAATACTTCATTACACCCAACTCCATAAGCAAGCGCTCTCTCCATAGCAGCCTGAATTACAGGTCCTTCTGCCATGGGATCTGAAAAAGGAATACCTATTTCAAGTATATTGGCACCGGCTGCAACCAGTTCATGCATCAACGGAACAGTTAATTCAGGCGTTGGATCACCCGCTGTAATATAAGGGCTCAGTGCCTTTTTGCCGTCAGCCTGAAGCTGCGCCAATGTTTTACTAATTCGATTCATAAATTACCCTAACTAATAGGTTCTGTGAACAAAAATTTTCACGGCTGCAAATGCGGCTAATTGGTTCACAGAACCCAGGTATTTCAACCGGGAAGCGAATAACAGGCTATACAGACAACCCGTCAATACTGGCTACCGTATGCATATCCTTGTCCCCTCGCCCAGACAAATTCACCACGATACGTTGCGAAGGCAACATGTTTTTAGCAAGCTTCATGGCATAAGCAACAGCATGACTTGATTCCAAAGCCGGAATAATACCCTCTACTCGAGTTAATGTACGAAAGCCATCCAGTGCTTCATCGTCATTAATAGCGACATAGTTTACCCGTCCACTGTCTTTAAGGTAAGCATGTTCTGGTCCTACCCCTGGGTAATCAAGGCCTGCAGAGATAGAATGGGTATCTTTAATCTGTCCATGTTCATCACATAACAAATAAGTACGGTTACCATGCAATACCCCTGGTTTACCTGCTATCAAAGAGGCAGCATGTTCGCCTGTTTCAATGCCCTTACCTCCTGCCTCCACACCATAAATAGCAACTGATTCATCCTTTAAAAATGGATAAAATAAACCAATCGCATTAGACCCTCCTCCTACACAAGCAACGAGAGCATCAGGCAATTTCCCGGTTTTCCCCAAAATCTGCGACCGTGCCTCCTGACCTATTACTGATTGAAAATCTCTTACCATCTGGGGGTATGGATGAGGGCCAGCTACGGTACCAATAATGTAGAAGGTATTATCTATATTACTTACCCAGTCACGCATGGCTTCATTCAAAGCATCTTTTAAGGTTTTTGAGCCAGCAGTAACCGGCACAACCTGCGCCCCTAACAGCTTCATTCTGTATACGTTACTGGCTTGCCGTTTAATATCCTCAGCCCCCATATAAACGACACATTCCATGCCAAGCTTTGCTGCTACAGTTGCTGAAGCAACACCATGCTGCCCAGCACCGGTTTCCGCGATAATCCTGGTCTTTCCCATTCTCTTGGCAAGCAAGGCTTGACCCACTGTATTATTAATTTTATGGGCACCAGTATGATTTAAATCCTCTCTTTTCAAATAAATAGCCGCACCACCTATCTTTTCACTTAAGTGCCGGGCATGGTAAAGAGGGGTTGCCCGACCAACGTAATCCCGTAACTCAGATGCCAGCTCTTCCAGGAACTCCGGATCGTTACGGTATTGCTGATAAGCTTCCTGCAACTGTTGTAATGCATCCATTAAAGTATCAGCTACAAAGATACCACCGTATGGACCAAAATGACCATGCTTATCCGGGAACTCTATTTCACTCATGCTTTACCCCATAATGCGTTAACAAATTGGCTCATTTTCTCATGGTCCTTGATACCGGCTGATAATTCTACGCCACTGCAAACATCTACTGCATAAGGTGAACATAGGCCAACCGCTTTAGTTACATTAGCAAAATCCAATCCCCCGGCTAAGATAAATGGTTTTTTTAAATTTACAGGGATTATCCCCCAGTTAAAAGTTTTACCTGTACCCCCATAATTATCAGAGGGCGTGTCCAGTAAGATAGCCGATGCCTGCTGGTAATCTATGGCTAACTGGCTAATAACATCTGCTGAGGCCGCCTGAATGGATTTAATATAAGGTATCTGAAATTGATTACAAAACGCTGGGGTCTCCTCACCATGAAACTGCAACCACTGAACAGGTAATTCATTAATCACCTGATCTACTAAAGACTTAAGAGGATTGACGAACACCGCTACAATATCCACAAACAAGGGAACATCTTTTAGCAATAATCTAGCTTGTTCGATGGAAATATGGCGGGAACTTCCAGAATAAAATATTAATCCAATGGCATCTACACCTAATGCAACTGCATGGGCTATGTCTTCCCTGCGCGTCATGCCACACATTTTTATTCGTACCCGATTCTCTGCCAATTAACGCTCCCACAAGAACAATGGTCCTGGATTCCCTTGTATGACGCCAAACTCTCTCGGATAATTCACACCTACCAAGTATAAACCATAGGGTGGCGCTGTTTCAGCGCCCAGGCGCCTGTCTTTTGCCAGCAAAACCTCCTGAACCCAGCCCACAGGTCTTCTTCCCGAACCTACCGCAATTAACACGCCGGCAATATTTCGCACCATATGATGCAGAAAAGCATTCGCACTGATATCAATCATTACCAGATCGCCGGTACGGGTCACACGCAAATCATGAATATTACGCATTGGCGTATTCGATTGACACTCCACCGAACGAAATGAAGTGTAATCATTTTCTCCCAATAGGCATACACTGGCTTCCTGCATCACTCGATGATCTAACTGACGATACTGCCACGTCACATTGCTCCGTAAAAGTGCCGGGCGTATTGGCGAATTGTAAATTATGTAGCGATAACGCCGGGACAAAGCAGAATAGCGGGCATGGAAGTCATCCGCCATCTCCCGTCCCCACTTGACACAGACGTCTTTAGGCAAAAAAGAATTAGCCCCATGAATCCAGGATCGTATGGTTCTTTGCTTTTCACAATCAAAATGAATAACCTGGTTTGTCGCATGTACACCTGTATCGGTTCTGCCTGCGCAGATTACACTGACCTCACTGTCAGCAACCTTGGTTATTGCATTCTCAAGTACTTGCTGAACAGTACGCAGGCCAGTTTGCGCTTGCCAGCCATGATACTGGCTACCATCGTATTCAACCCCTAAGGCAATACGCATGAACTTTTCCTGCTAAAAACGGTCAATGTATAACACCAGAATATATTTGTCCACATTCTCCCAGTCATAGGGCGCGATTTTAAGTGCGGTTTTTCCTTGAAACGATGTATCTTAGGTATATAATCTATTATTCAGACAGCAAGAGAAGCGTTTATTGGTTTACATTGGCGTTTTTAATGCTGAATGATGCTAGCATATGGTTTCACTACAATAACATGGAGAGTTTAAAGATGAAAAAGTTAAGCACTTTCTTGGCTATACTTGCATTTTCAGGCTATGCTGCTGCCAACCAGACATTGCTCACTGCCAAGTTAACATTGACAGATGACCAATCACAATGCACCTACAGGTTCTACGCGGAAGACAATAAAGTTCGCTATGAAGCAGATCCAATCAGCACAGAACATTGTTCCAGTACACTGGATATAGGAAGCAGCACAGTGGATTCAATCTTCGTCACCATACCTGTTACCAATGTGCAGATTGATAACCAGGTGAAAACATGCCAGGTACAAATCAATCGTAGAGCAGCCGACACCCCTTATATCTATTCTTTTGTAAACAGCGATCAAAATTGCAGTGCAAAAGTAACCGTAGCCCTGGATCAGCCACAGTAAAAAATTTAACAGTTCAGCAAGTCAGCCAAAAGGATTCTATTTTCCTGTCTTGCTGAACTGGCATTTATTAAGAGATGAGCGTTGGGAATTTATCGTCTGCTTATGGTTTAATTATGACCAATCATTTCAGATCAAGTCATTGATTATTTTAATTCGTTTGCATAAGCCTGCAGGCTATTTCATAATTGCCATTTTAATCTATCTGTTTAAATATGGCCGCATCGTTATTAGATGGTAAAGTAGTTTCTTCACAGTTAAATCAGGGAATCAAATCCTCCATTGATAAAATGGTACAAAATGGAGAGCGTCCCCCAGGATTAGCAGTTATCCTGGTCGGTAATGATCCGGCATCAGGTATTTATGTAAATAACAAACGTAAAGCCTGTTTAGAAGTGGGACTTAGCTCTTATGCTTATGATCTTCCCCAATCAACAAGCGAAAAGAAGCTGCTAAGGCTAATACATCAATTAAACAATTCTCCTGATGTTGATGGCATTCTTGTCCAGCTTCCTTTACCTCAAGCCATTGATAGCAACAAAGTGATAGAATCTATCAGTCCTTATAAAGATGTGGATGGGTTCCATCCTTATAATATGGGCCGACTTGCTCAGCGCAATCCATTATTAAGACCCTGTACTCCTTACGGGATAATTAATTTATTGGCATTTTATCAAATTCCCCTGGAAGGAAAACATACTGTAATCATTGGAGCATCAACCATTGTCGGACGTCCTATGGCTCTGGAGTTTTTGTTAGCCGGAGCGACCGTCACTATCTGCCATCGTTTCACTGAAAACCTGGAGAAATATGTCCGAATTGCCGACGTTCTTGTTGTCGCTACGGGAATAAAGGATGTCATCAATGTAGACTGGTTAAATTCAGCACAAACTATCGTAGATGTTGGTATTCATCGATTACCTGACGGTAAGTTGCGGGGCGATATAGATTTTGCTCAAGCCAGTAAGAAAGTAGCCTGGATAACGCCTGTTCCAGGGGGGGTTGGGCCTATGACCATTACGACCTTGCTGCAAAATACATTGCTTGCAGCAAGTCGATTACCTGGTAACCACTAACGATTGACATCGTCATCCCAATCAAAGCGATCATCAAGATCATCAAATTCTTCTTTTAATTCCTCACGTAAACGTTTGCGCTCAAGTCTTTCTTCAAGTAATTTACGCACACGTTTCTTATGATCTAAATTTTCAGTATCTTCTTCGTAAGAATATTCCGAAAAAGAATTATTTTCTTCGTACCCTCTAGGAAAGCTCATCATTCTCTCCTGCTTTACTTGTAACAATGTAAGTATAGTGCAAGATATTTATTGTATTATCTTTTTATTTTATAAAAAATTATTAGATCTCCCTTTCACACTATCCGGGATTGACGTTAAATCAGTTCATGAAAGCTTATTAAATAATTATTACGTTTTTTTATTCAAAAACCATGCCGAGGTGGGGTGTGCGGTTTTCTGTCGATGTCGTACTTTAAATCACACCCATACAGGTTAAATTTGGAAGAAAGCTCCCAGAGGCGTATACTACTTCATCAACAATTTTTAAGTTTCTTTATGTTAAGCTATCAACATGGGTATCACGCCGGAAATTTTGCCGATGTCATTAAGCATCTGACCCTTTCACGAATACTTGATTATGTGACAAAAAAAGAAAAGCCTATCTTTTATCTTGAGACTCATGCAGGAAAAGGTTTTTATGATTTAAAAGGTAGCCAATCATTAAAAACAGGTGAGTACCTTCAGGGAATTCACCTGATATGGCAGCATAAAAATCAATTGTCCCCTCTCTTTTCTCCCTACTTACAAACCATTAAAAGACTAAACCCGTCTTCTAATTTGCGCTTTTATCCTGGCTCCCCCACTTTGGCTATTGAGATGCTACGCGCCCAGGACAGGTTATATTGTTGTGAACTACATCCCCGTGAATTTGAAACCCTTAGCACCTTGCCCCATGATGAGAAACGTGTATTTTACAGCCATAGTGATGGAATGGTTACTTTAAATGCTCTGCTTCCTCCGCCTGAGCGTCGTGGCTTGATTTTTATTGATCCTTCCTATGAAATTAAAAATGACTATAAAACAATCCCAAACACAATCAAATCTGCTTATAAGCGATTCTCAACCGGTATTTTTTGTCTTTGGTATCCATTGGTAGACCAAAGTCTGCATGAAAAACTCCTGCGCGGCATGAATAATATTGGTGCTCAAAGCACATTAAGGATTGAATTTAATTTAAACGCTACAACAACAGCAGGCATGACTGGTTGTGGTTTATGGATTATTAATCCACCATTTTCCCTCGCTGAAGAAATGCAGGATACATTGCAACAATTAAAAAACTTATTCAATCCTGGCACTTCTTCTTTTGTAATTGAAAATAATCCTAAAAACGGATTGAGTTCAGGTCGGCTATAATTATTGAAAAGCTCCGGTTAGACTAACAATGAAAATTTTACCAATTTCAGCCTTTCGTGATAATTATATTTGGCTAATCATCAATGAAAAAAACAAAACTGCCTGTTGTGTGGATCCTGGCGATGCCCAGCCAGTTATCGATTTCATTTGTAAATCTTCTATTCAGCTCGTAGCGATTTTAGTGACGCATCATCATCACGATCATATCGGCGGCATAACTGAACTCGTAAAAGCCTACCCTGAAATGGCTGTTTATGGACCAGATGACCCCCAAATACCCACTACTCAAACACTTGCAGACGGCGATAATTTATCCCTTCTATCCTGCCAGTTTCTTATTATAGGAACCCCGGGGCATACTAAAACTCATATTAGTTTTTATGAACCGCACCATGAATGGCTATTTTGTGGAGATACCTTATTCTCAGCTGGTTGTGGCAGGGTCTTTGATGGAACAATTGAAGAATTGCACCAGTCATTGAGTAAACTAAAGGCGCTTCCCGACAGTACCCAGGTATTTTGTGCTCATGAATACACTCAGGCAAATCTGCGCTTTGCAACAACCGTTGAGCCTGATAACCAGGCCATAAAACAACACAGCTTGCAACTGCAAAAAAACAAAAATGCCTCCTCGCTACCGTCAACTATCGCCTTGGAGAAAGAAATTAATCCTTTTTTTCGGACAGAAAACAAGGATGTCCAACATTATGCGCTCCGACAGGGCAGTGAAGGCAAAAGCTCCCTGTCAGTTTTTAGACAATTAAGAATAGATAAAGATAATTTTTATTGAACATTTAGATTTAATTTCAATCCATTAGATCGTAAACTCACCAAAAAGGGTTTATCGATTGAATTTTTTTTAGTACACTGGCCGGCCTTTTAATTCGTAATAGGCTATCACATTGAAGTTTAGACCATTAAGAATTTTTAGATTAATCCTTTTAATATCAATAAGTTATCTTTTTTATGCTTCTGCATATTCTCACCTGGCCCCTAACGTATGGGATGTCTTGCGTAGCCAGTTCAATCTGAATCACGAAGTAACCCAACCCGAGGTTCAAAACCAAATCCGCTGGATTGTTTCCCACCCGAGTTATTTACAGGAGTTAGCTCGCGCCGAACCTTATATTTATCATATTGTGACTGCAATCAGAAAAAGAAAACTTCCAGGGGAACTTGCCCTTATCCCTATGATTGAAAGCGCTTATGATCCCTTTGCCTATTCTGGTGCCGGCGCTGCAGGGCTTTGGCAGCTCATGCCAGGAACAGGAAGTGAGCTGGGATTAAAACAAGACTGGTGGTTCGACGGGCGCCGCAGTATCACTCCCTCAACTGCCGCTGCACTTAGTTATCTAACCTATCTCAATAAATATTTTAAGGGAAACTGGATTCTCGCTATTGCTGCCTATGATTCGGGAGAAGGAACTGTGTCCCGTGCCATAAAAAATAGCCGGCAGTCATCTCGTAATATTCGCTTCTGGTCACTACCCTTGCCTAATGAAACACGGGCTTATATTCCCAGATTACTAGCACTTGCAGAAGTAATTAAGTACCCTCAACGCTATAAAGTCACCCTACCGGATATTCCCCATGTTCCCTATTTTGAGGAAGTTAACATTGGCAGCCAGATTGATTTAAACCATGCAGCTAAACTTGCAGGCATTTCCTATAAAGAAATAATCAAATTAAATCCTGGCTATAACCGCTGGACAACAGCTCCTTATAAACCCTTCAAACTCCTGATACCTGCTGATAAAGTAGCACACTTCAGCCGTAATTTAGCCAATATGCCGACTGATAAGCGCGTAAGCTGGACTCGTTATCAGGTTCGTCAGGGAGATGATTTAACTACTATTGCCCGTAAATTCTTTACCACCGTAAAATTACTTAAAGAATTAAATCAATTAAAATCAGATAAATTAAAAAAAGGACTATATCTTTTAATACCGAGCAGTAAAAACACGACCGTCAAACCTGTTGAGCAACCGCCAACACCTGCAGCAAATCAAGCTGCAAATACCAGAAGTTATAAAGTCATACATATTATTCAAGCAAACGATGACTACCCTTTACTGGAAAAAAGATACAACGTTTCATCTGCAAATATTCGTCAGTGGAATAAATTGACTGATGCCGAACCATTAAAAGCCGGCCAACAATTAATAATATGGAAGCAGGCGATTCAATATCAAACTTACACGGTTAAAGCAGGCGACACATTAAGCGGCATTGCCAAGCGCAATCAGACAAAAGTGTCTGTATTGACCAAGCTAAACCCTAATATCAGCAGAAATCTACTTAAACCAGGTCAGGAACTGGTCATAGGATAGGCCGGCAGGTAGTAAATCAAGCTAAATTGTCTCTTATGTCGGCATTACTGATAAATTAATGCTTGCATCAGAAATTAAAATCATGTGATATACTTAATGAAGTATTAAGGATTACCTAAGGTTATGAAACTACTCTTTGATTTTTTCCCTGTTTTACTTTTTTTCATCAGCTATAAATTGTTTGGCATTTTTAATGCTACTGCCGTAGCTATGGTTGCCTCACTTATTCAAGTAACCGCTTATCGGCTTAAGCATCAGCGTTATGAAAAAATTCACTTGATAAGTTTAGCAATTATTTTTATTTTAGGCGGAGCCACACTATTCTTTCATAATCCCTGGTTTATAAAATGGAAACCCACAGGCATTTATTGGTTAACCTCGATGGTACTTTTCATCTCTGCCTTTGTAGGTAAGAAGCCTTTAATCCAAAAGATGATGGATGGGAATATTAGTTTACCATCCAGAATCTGGTATCGTTTAAATTATGCCTGGGCTTTGTTTTTTATTTTAATGGGTGGTGCTAATCTTTATGTGGCTTATTTTTATAGCACAGATATTTGGGTTAACTTTAAATTATTTGGTGGTGCTGGCTTTACCCTGGTTTTTGTCTTTTTACAAGCCATTTACCTGACAAGACATTTGGTAGAAAAAGACATTGAAGAGCCTTCAAGCGATTCACCTTAAATAACTGTTAGGAGCAAGAATGCGACTACTATTGGTTGAAGATGATGAATTACTTGGTGATGCTGTTAAAGCAGGCCTCACTCAATTCGGCTATATTGTTGACTGGCTGAAAGATGGTGAGGCAGCTCGAGCCGCTGTTAAATCCGAGTCTTTTGAACTGATTATTCTCGATCTGGGTTTGCCAAAGCTCTCAGGTCTTGGCTTTCTTCAATCTATCCGTCATGACGGAAATGCGACACCCGTTATTATTCTGACGGCTCGTGAAAGTGTTGAAGACAGAGTAAAAGGGCTGGATAGCGGCGCTGATGATTACCTGACCAAGCCCTTTGACTTGAATGAATTGAGCGCAAGGGTGCGGGCGTTAGTAAGACGCTCCCAAGGACGAGCAGATTCTACTTTACAATATCGGAATATTACGCTGGATCCGGCTGCACACTCTGTATACGTTGATGATGTTATAGTTAATGTACCTCGGCGAGAATTTTCTTTATTACAAAAATTACTTGAGAATAGTGGTCAGGTATTGTCACGTGAGCAACTCATGCAAAGCATTTATGGTTGGGATGAAGATGTAGACTCTAACGCATTGGAAGTTCATATTCATAACTTACGTAAGAAACTAAATGCCAATTTTATTCGGACCATTCGTGGTGTTGGATACATGGTAGAAAAAAATGAGAGCAATTAGATATTGTGAAGTCTTCCATCCGCAAGTTTTTGTTAATAAATTTACTATTGGCAATTACCATAACAACTACTCTAACCGCAATAGGTAATTATTATCTGGATCAAAAGGATATTCAGGAACATCTTGATACTTTAATGGCAATTTCTGCCCTCTCTTATCAGGCTTTATTAGGAGATGATCTTCATGATAGGCCCATTGGTAAAATTCAAGATGCATTGGAAGTTATTCCACAAAAAATTGATAATTATTACCAACAACGCTTTTTAAATGATCTGCCTCCAAAAAACTACCTGGATAAATTTAATTTTCAAGTCTGGACTAATGGCGGCAAACTCCTCCTTCATTCTCCAACTGCACCCAAAATTCCCCTGACAGCTGAAGTAGATGGTTTCAGTGACAAAATAGTGGCGGATAAAAAATGGCGTGTATTTACAACTTATAACGAGCAGGCTGGCATACGAACCGTATTAGCGGAACGGTATGACACGCGCAATGAATTAGGGCATCGCATTGCTCAGGACGACTTATACATCATGCTGCTGACATTCCCTTTATCAGGATTGCTGATTTGGATTATTATCGGCAGAGGTTTGGATAGCCTTGATCGTGTAGCCCAGGAAGTAGCAAATCGCGCACCAACGCATTTAGAACCTGTTGATTTGCAGGAAGTGCCTGAGGAAATTAAACCTGTTATCGACGAATTAAACAAATTGTTTTATCGTCTTAAAGAAGGATTTGAACGGGAAAAACGATTTGCAGCAGATGCTGCCCATGAATTGCGCACCCCTCTTGCAGCACTCAAGGCACAAGCCCAGGTGGCCTTAAATACAAATGATGTTGAGGAAAAAAACCTGGCGCTACAAAAATTAATTGCGAGTGTTAATCGCAGCACACATATCATACAACAACTGCTTACAATGAGTAAGCTAGTCCCTGAAGCAACCAGTATTAATGATATTGATGAAGTCAATCTGGTCAAAATAACGCGTGAAGTCTTGGCAATGTTGGCACCTGGGGCAGTAGAAAAGAAAATTGAACTTGAATTCGAGTCAGATGAATACCTGCCTAATTTTTCCGGCAACCCAACAGCAATTGGCATCCTTATCCGTAATCTGGTAGACAATGCAATCCGCTATTGCAAGGAGAACGGCAAGGTCTTAGTCCGAGTTTATACTCGAAATCAGGAATTAATCCTGGAAGTAAGCGACAACGGACCTGGTATTCCAGGTGAGTTGCAAGGGAGAGTTTTTGAACGATTTTTCCGCGTTTTGGGCAACAAAAGCCCAGGAAGTGGCTTGGGATTAGCCATAGTTCGGCAAATCACCGACCTTCATGGCGGAAGGGTAGAGCTTGGCTCACCGGCTGAAGGAACAGGTCTGGTTGTACGAGTATATTTCCCCTGCGAACAAATTTTAACGATTAGCAAGTAACTGCAACGCTTCTCGAATAAGTTGCTCACAACTTTTATTCACAACCTCTATCTTTTTAACCGCTCTCATGGCTTCCGGTTGTTTATATCCTAATGCTACCAGAGCGCTGATGGCTTCCTCTTGTTCCCGTAGGTTGCCTTGCGGTAGCGAATTGACAACATCAGTAGTTGAACATTGCTTTAGACTATCTTTCATTTCAATAACCAACCGCTCGGCAGTCTTTTTACCTATCCCCGGTAATTTGGTTAAAAATAATATGTTTTGCTGATTAATGCATTGAATAAATTCCTCTGGTGTCACACTGGAAAGAATGGCCATAGCCAGCTTCGGCCCTACACCATTTACTTTGACTAATGCCCTGAATAAGGCCCGCTCCTGCTTGTCAAGAAAACCATACAATAATAAGGCGTCCTCACGCACTACAGTATGAATATGCAAACTAATAATACCTTGATGAGACTCAAGCTGAAAAAAAGTCTGTAGTGATGTCTCCACATCATAACCTACGCCATTAACATCAACCACCAGCTTACCCGGTTGATGCCTGTCCATAACTTGTCCACGCAACCAGCCAATCATCTTTTATATCCCCTGAAACGCCGCATATGACTATGGCAAATGGCAATCGCTAAAGCATCTGCCGCATCGCTTTGAGGCGCCTTGTTTAAAAGAAGTAGTTTTACTACCATGTGCTTTACCTGTTCTTTTTCAGCAGCACCGTAACCAACCACCGCTTGCTTGACTTCACGAGCAGAATACTCACTGATCTCCACCCTGTGAGAGGCAGCAGCCACCATGGCGACCCCTCTTGCATGCCCTAATTTTAAAGCCGCATTTGGGTTTTGATGTAAAAAAACCTGCTCTATGGCAACCTGTTCCGGAGTATATTCATCCATTAACCGACAGACCCCATCAAAGATCTCAAGCAATCGCTGGCTTAACCCACCTTCAGAAGTTCGAATACAACCACTATCAACATATTGAATTTTATTTTTATCTTCCTTAATGATCCCATACCCCGTAATACGCGATCCGGGATCAATTCCTAAAATAATACTCATCAGGCAAGTTCAAAAAAAGATTCAGGGTATTCTGCGTTACTATGAACTTCTTGTACGTCGTCTAAATCTTCCAACATATCAATCAGTTTTAATAGGCTCTCAGCAGATTCCTTATCTAGAGGCACAGTAGTTTGGGCATGCATAGTCAGTTGGGATTGTTCAATTTGATAACCTGCCTCCTGTAATGCAGCCAGTACCAGATTATAATTATCTGCTGTGGTAATGATTTCCACCTGACCATTGTCTACCCCTACATCCTCTGCTCCTGCCTCTATGGCAGTTTCCATTGCCTGCTCTTCGGGTTGGCCAGCTGCCAGTAAAATTTCCCCTTGCTTGTTAAAAAGATAAGCGACCGAACCATCTGTGCCTAAATTTCCACCATGCTTCGTAAAAGCATGCCTCACATCAGAAACAGTGCGGTTTTTATTATCTGATAAGCAATCAACCAGGACGGCCACTCCACCAGGCCCATAACCCTCATAGCGCATCTCCATCATGTTAGCCCCCTCTAAACCACCGACACCACGTTTGATTGCATTATCAATTGTATCGCGTTTCATGTTGGCTTTAAGCGCCTTACTAATCGCATCTCTTAGTCTTGAATTGGAGGATTCCTCGGCTCCTCCCATCCTTGCTGCGACTGAAATTTCACGAATTAATTTGGTAAATATTTTCCCACGCTTGGCATCTTGCGCACCTTTACGGAAACGAATGTTAGCCCATTTGCTATGTCCAGCCATAAAACACCCTCAAAAAATTGTCTAATACATTAGGAATTAATTATACATCTTCAACAAAACATTGTATTTATCAATCTCGACATTTCTTGGTTTTTCAAGCTATTCTAGGTTCTGTGCACTTATCTCTAGATTGAGTCAAAAAGCCTTGATTGGCGAGCACCGAAACGGAGCATACATAGAAGTATGTGAGCATCAGAGCGCAGAAAATCAAGGCTTTTTGGCCAAGATAGCAGATAAGTGCACAGAACCTAGTCACATTCATTCTGGAGGGAGACAATAGTGTTAGCAGGATTCGGGAACTACCATCAAAGTGAAGCTATCTCTGGCGCATTACCCAAAAAACAAAACTCGCCACAGCAATGTCCATTGGGTCTATATGCTGAACAACTCAGCGGAAGTGCATTTACCCGGCCAAGGCATCTAAATTTCCATAGCTGGCTCTATCGAATACTGCCATCAGTCGTCCATGAAGATTATAAGCTTTATGAAAAAACGTGGGCTTTAGCCTATGCAGACAAACAACCACCCAATCCCATGCGCTGGGCTCCTTTACCAGCTCCCTCCGGCAAGACAGACTTTGTTGATGGCTTATTTCATTTGGCAGGCAATTCATTATCCAATGCCTATATTTATCAATGCAATCAATCGATGTACAAGCGCTATTTTAGTAACAGTGATGGGGAAATGCTGTTTGTTCCTTACCTGGGAGAGCTTAGCCTACATACAGAATTCGGACATCTTTCAGTATCTCCTGGTAAAATTGCGGTGATTCCAAGGGGAGTAAAATTTAAAGTTGATTTAGAATCACCCCATGCTTGTGGCTACCTCTGTGAGAATATGGGAGCGTCTTTTAATTTGCCACAATTAGGCCCCATTGGCTCAAATGGCTTAGCCAATCCGCGTCATTTCCTTTATCCGCAAGCTGCTTACGAAGACAAAGAGCAAGACGTTCTGTTAATCTGCAAGTATCAACATACGCTATGGGAAGCAGGCTCCAGGCACTCCCCTCTTAATGTAGTAGCATGGCATGGTAATTATGCGCCCTACAGCTATGATCTCTCCTTGTTTAATACAATCAATACAGTAAGTTTTGATCATCCTGATCCCTCCATATTTACAGTTCTAACCTCTGAGAGTAATACTCCAGGAGTAGCCAACCTTGATTTCGTAATTTTTCCTCCCCGTTGGATGGTAGCAGAGCATACCTTCAGACCCCCTTACTTTCATCAAAATATTATGAGTGAGCTAATGGGACTCATTAAGGGTGAGTACGATGCCAAGAAAGAAGGTTTCCTGCCTGGTGGAACCAGCATCCATAACTGCATGACAGCGCATGGGCCGGACGATAAGTCTTATCGGGATGTCATTAATGAAGAACTGAAACCAACCCGCTACCAGGAAACATTGGCATTCATGTTTGAAGCAAGAGAAACCTGGTTGGTTAGTGAGCAGGCATTCAATCATCCTGCCAGAGAATTAACTTATTCAGAGTGCTGGCAAAATTTGCCGCTTACTTTTAAGAAAGCTTAAAAAGGGGCCTATTTTCCATCCAATCAGTATTTTCATCAGCCCAGTGATCTGCTAATTTTATAATTGCTTGAGATAATAATCTCGAAATATTTTGCTATAAATTAGACAGTAATAACGACCCCTTCGTGTCGAATTAGTGGTACCTTGGAGCAGGAATGACCATGTTTATTCTCATGTGCAAAGTTAAGGAATAATAGAAGATGGCGTTAGTTTATTGTAAGTTGATAATTGCTGTTGTACTTGGTTCTTATTCTCTATCTGGAAATTCAACCAATGACATAGGAAGTCTTGAGTCTCTTAAATCCCAATGTATAAACCGATGGATGGAGAAAATCAATAAGAGTAAGGATATTGCAAGTTATCAAAACCTTGGCGAGAAATATTGTGAATGCATGCAAGCTCAATCGCCAGAGGACAAAACTTCAGACAAAGACAGTACACTCTGTCTTTCTCAAACATTGCTTCAGGATATCATGGCCTCGATAGAAAACGAAATTGGTCTGGATAAAGCAACAGAAGAAGATATTAGTGCTTATTGTGAAGATAGAACACGTCTTATTTCACCACAAACCGACAGCAACTCCAATACTACAAACTATTGTACCTGCGTTAAGCCAAAATTATTGAACCTGATAGCAAAAGCAGAAAGCATGTCTGAACAACACTATGACAATCAAATTAACAAAATTGCTGCTACCTGCTCTTTCTAATGAAGCCAGGAATAAGCCGTCAATCATAACATATTAACTTAAAAATCGAGTAAATTTTGTATTAGCCGAAAAAGCAAACCCAATCCAGGGTGTGTCTTCATTTAAAATAAATCTTCCTGACTTAAACCCACTTTTTCCAAAAGACCTCTTAGCGTTTTTAACGCTTCGACTTGTATTTGTCTGACTCGTTCACGGGTTAAATTAATTTCTTTCCCCACATCTTCAAGAGTAGCTTTTTCAAATCCTCTTAAGCCAAAACGTCTTGCAATAACCTGCTGCTGATTCTCAGTAAGTTTGTCCAATAAAGATTCGATATGGGTACGTAAATTTTCATCGGTCAGAAGTTCAGCAGGATTCATGCTGTTTTCATCAGCAATTGTATCTAATAATGATTTATTCTCATCGTAACCAATCGGCGTGTCTACTGACGTAACCTTATCGTTTAGACCAAGAAGCTTTTCTACATCTTCCAGAGGCTTGTCAACCATTTCAGCAATTTCTTCTGCCGATGGCTCATGATCGAGTTTCTGCGTTAATTGACGTGCTGCGCGCAAATATACATTCAGCTCTTTCACCACATGAATTGGCAGCCGTATAGTCCGCGTCTGGTTCATAATAGCTCTTTCTATTGTTTGCCTAATCCACCATGTCGCATACGTTGAAAAACGAAATCCTCTGTCAGGATCAAACTTCTCAACAGATTTCATCAAACCCAAGTTTCCTTCTTCAATAAGATCAAGCAATGGCAAACCTCGGTTAAGATAACGACGTGCTATTTTAACCACCAGGCGTAAATTAGACTCGATCATTTTTTTGCGAGCAGCAGTATTCCCCTTAAGTGCCAGCTTAGCGTAATGAACTTCTTCCTCAGCTGATAGCAATGGAGAAAAACCGATTTCACTCAAATAGATTTGCGTTGCATCCATGACCTTGGCAGCTTGTCGCCCTCGCTGAAAGCTGGGAAACGCGTCCTCATCACTAAAATCAGGCTCTGTATCTGCCGAATCATCAGCAGTGCTTTCTTCTTCAAGAAATAATGCTTCGTCCGTAGATTCTTCCCAGTTCTCCGAGAGCTCATCTACTTTTATTGATTCATCATTTGGTTGCATCATATCACCACCTATGTGTTTATCTATATAAGAAAAAAACACCAATTATTTGGTCTCTTTGCAACATCAGCCAGAATCAACCCCTTAAGTAACCCAGGGGATCAACCGGTTTTCCAGCTTTTCTAATCTCAAAATGAACTCCCCAAAACCGTCTATCAATAACTCCCATCTCTGCAATTACTTCTCCAGCCTTAATTTTTTGGCCTTCAGTTACCAAATTACGCAGATTATTGCCGTAGGCTGTAAGCATTTGATTCCCATGTTTGATAATAATCAAATTGCCATAACCTAATAAACCATTTCCTGAATAAGCCACAACTCCGCCAGATGCTGCACGAATTTTCTCACCTTTTTTACCAGCAATATCTATGCCTTTTTTACCTTGTTGTGGAAAAAATCCAGTTGCTATCCGACCTTTTACAGGCCAAAGCCAGGCATGATTACCAGATGATGATCCCAATGTCCTATAATATGGCGTTTTAGACTCCCGTTTTTTGATTATAGTACTTTTTACTGTATGCCGAGTTGCAGCTGGCCGAGTCTGCTTAAGAGGTCTGGTTTCGTGAAGAGCAGCGTTTAGCCTTATTACTTGCCCTATTCTCAAAGCATAAGGGCTTCGTAAGTGATTATAGATAGCAAGTTGCCTGTAATCCTTATCATAGCGGAAAGCAACGGCATACAGTGTTTCACCACGACGTACGACATGAGTAGCAGGATTGGTCACTTGAGGTTGCCATTTTAGCTCGACAACTGGTGCCAAATCAGTTCTCGATTGACATCCGGCAAGGAAAAATAGGATTATTAACACCCAAAGCCTGAGCATAGTTAGTCTCGGATAATCTGCTTATTTTAGTTATCAGCGCAGGGAAACCTTCATCAAGTCAAGTTAATCTCTTGCACCCAGGATGACATCTTCTCGAACACATTATAATGAGTAAGATCAAGTTGCAATGGCGTAATAGACACATAGTCTCGACTCACCGCATAAAAGTCAGTACCAGGACCGGCATCTGCCTCCAAACCAGGAGGGCCTATCCAATAAATAGGCCTGCCTCTTGGATCATATTCCTTCACGACGGGTTCAGCTCCATGACGAGTACCGAGACGTGTTACTTCTATCCCTTTAATTTTATCCAGAGGTAAATCAGGAATATTGACATTAAGGATAGTTTGCGATGGCAACATATTTGTCCGTAACTTAAGAACTAATTGCCGGGCAATTGCCGCTGCTGTATCGTAATATTGGATATTATCCCCTACCATCGAAAAAGCAATGGCTGGAAGGCCAAGGTACCGCCCCTCCATGGCTGCAGCTACCGTCCCGGAATAAAGTATATCATCACCAAGATTGGCACCATCATTAATTCCGGATACCACGATATCAGCCGCTGACTCTAAAAAACCTGTAACAGCAAGATGGACACAGTCCGTTGGCGTCCCTTCTACGCTATAATATCCATTATCCAACTGCCTGACGCGAAGAGGTCTTGTCAAGGTTAGCGAATTACTGGCACCACTTCGATTACGATCCGGTGCAACAACCACAGTCTCGGCAACAAGAGACATTTCATTGGCTAACGCACGTATCCCTGGCGAATGAACACCATCATCATTACTTACTAATATTCTCATTCTTAGCTCTCAGGTGATTCTAACCATTTTACAATTGCCAAACGCTCAGACAGTTGCTGTTTATTTTCTTCAATTATCGCTTTAATTTCAGATTGTTCCGGATTTTTCTCCAGTTCAGCCTGCTGCTTTGCTAATGTTTGTTGTAATTCTAAAATTTTCCTACCAAAATTTTGCGGGCTTATTTGCAATTGATAAGCTAACTGGTTGATCCTGTGAGCAATTGCTGTTAATTGCTCACAACTTAACCCAGCCGGTGCTTGTTCAGGACAATTCTTAATAGCCAACTGTAATGCCTGTGGGTTTTTTCTGTAGTAGTCTTCATCCCGAGCTGAACAAGCAACCAAAGTGAGCAAGGCACAAATCAGCAATAAATATCTTAACATTACCAACCTCTTGGTATTCTCATTAAAGTTTTTGATGTTATCATTTGTAGGTTATTAACGCTATGTTGATTTAGCTATACCCAGGTGTTCCTGACGATAAACCGTAATCTGGGTTTGGGAATAAAATAAGCTATATTTATCCTCAAATTCCAACACTTTTTATTACTTGCAGGAATTGCTATAGCCACTATTTTGTAAGAAAAAACATGCTAGATTTTAAAACGATTCGCGATGAGCAAACCGGGGAACTTGTCATGCAAACCTCCATTTGCGGCAAACCCTTATTAACGACCCCCCAACTTAATAAAGGCACTGCCTTTACTCAGGAAGAACGTCATGCTTTTGGATTATTGGGTAAATTACCCCATCGGGTTGAAACACTGGATGAACAGGTAAAACGCGCTTATTTACAGTATTCAAGCTATAAAAGCCATTTGCAACAAAACATTTATCTCAACAATCTCCATGATAAAAATCAGGTGCTTTTTTATAAATTAATCAGCAGGCATTTGGCCGAAATGCTGCCAACTATCTACACCCCCATTGTTGGAACAGCTGTCAAACGATTCAGTCATGAATATCGCCAACCCCGCGGCTTGTATATTGCCCATTCAGACATCAATCAAATTGAAGAAATTATTAGCAATCGCTCAAACCCTGAAATTGATCTTGTCGTAGTTACAGATGGTGAAGGCGTGCTAGGAATCGGCGACCAGGGGATTGGCGGGATGGACATACCCGTTGCCAAATTGATGGTTTATAGTCTTTGTGGAGGTATTGACCCTACACGCACGCTACCTGTTTTTCTTGACGTTGGAACCAACAATCAGGAACTGCTCAATGATCCTTTGTACCTGGGCTGCCAACATCAAAGAATAAATTCAGAACAATATGATGAATTTATTCTTCGTTTTGTTGACGCTATTCATAAGCGCTTCCCTAATGCATTTCTACATTGGGAAGATTTTGGCCGAAGCAACGCCAGACGTATTCTGGATAAATTCCAGGATAAGATGTGCACCTTCAATGATGATATCCAGGGAACAGGGGCAGTTACTCTATCCGCCCTGTTAGCCGCCTGTGATGTCGCAGGGAGAAGACTGGAAGACCATCGAATTATTGTTTATGGAGCAGGTTCTGCTGGTACAGGAATTAGCGATCAGATAGTTGATGCGATGCTTCGTCTTGGCTCAACTGCGGAAGAGGCCTATGATCGTTTTTGGTTAATCGATCGTCAAGGTCTCCTGGTTAATTCAGACATGGAACTTACCGATGCCCAAAAACCATATGCACGCAAAGCAAGTGAAATAGAAAGCTGGCCTACCCATAACAGGCAGTACCCTTCCTTGACCGACACGGTGCGTCAAGTCAAGCCGACAATTTTAATCGGCTGTTCAGCCCAGCCTGGTGCTTTTTCTCAAGATATTATTGAAAAAATGGCAGCCACCTGTGAACGCCCTATTATATTTCCTCTTTCAAATCCGGATGAAAAATGTGAAGCACAGCCTGCGGATATTATGATGTGGAGTCAAGGTAAGGCATTAGTTGCTACCGGAACCGCTTTCCCTGCTGTAGAATATCAAAATCGTCTGGTTGAAATTGCTCAATGCAATAATGCTTTGGTATTTCCTGGCATAGGATTGGGAATTTTAGCAGTTGATGCTTCCAGATTATCAAAAGGCATGATATGGGCTGCTGCTCGTACATTAAGCGAACATGCACCCTGCAAAAAGGACAGTTTCTTACCCTTACTACCCTCACTTGACGATGCGCAGACAGTAGCCAAACACATTGCAGTGGAAGTAGCTCGTACGGCAATAAATGAAAATCTTGCCCAGAAAAACCAGGAGACTAATCTGGAAAAGCTGGTTCAAGAGATGTTTTGGGAACCCAGGTATTTGCCATTCAGAAAAACAGAATCCTGACAGCCTCTCTCTTTATTTGTGGTAGGTTGAGCCTTGGCTCAACCTATTCTATAGTAGTTAAGGTTGATAAACTTCCTGCTGAATTCCGCCAACTACCCAATCGCTACTATTGGCAAATTTACGAAAATGCCAAATCTCATTAAGTGGGGCAGCTGCTTCACCGCCTTCCTTAATAGAGCCAGTAAAGCGTACGCTTGCGATAATTGAGTCAACCTGATTTGTAACATCAAGCAGCTCAGCATTTAAATTAATTACTTCCGTTTTATCCGTCACATCGCCAAGCTCCTCAAGTTGCATTTTGATTTCTGCAAACACTTCAGGGGCACAAAATTCAGTTAAATCCTGCATATTCTTTTGATCATAGGCAGCTTGTAGCCGAATAAATTTCACCTTGGCATCACGCACAAACTCTTCTGTATTAAATCCGGCGGAATAAGTCTGTGTATTGCCATGTGCAGTTTGAAAACCCTGATCTTTTGTGAAAGCATAATGTTGAGAACCATGTGGTTGCCTGAAACTATTGCTTTGTGATTGAAAACCTGGTTGTATTCTTCGACGTAAAAAAGTTACAACACTAAACACTATAAGCCCGATTATCAGCCAGGATAATATCCCACTACCTAAACCATTACCCATGAAAAGACTTGCCAGCAAGCCACCTGCCAACATACCGCCTAAAACACCACCCCATGTTCTTTTGTTGGCACCCTGCTTCCCCGTTCCACTAAAATTTTTTTTGGGAGCAGAAGAGAAAAGACTGCTATGAGAGCGCTGAACACCAAAACTTCTGCCTCCGCCAAATCGTTTTGCTGCCGCCTCATTAACCGCTAGCCCAAATGTCAAAAGGCCAATTAATAAATAAGAAATTATAACACGCATATTTCTATCCTCTTGTTAAGGAAACTATGGGAGTGCCCGTCATTTTGTATCTGTCAATTTTTTGTCATCCAAATATACAAAATATCAGCCGGCTCATTATACCGGATAAGCCCAAAGACTATAAGAAAAAAAACGTTACCCTCAGGTTCACCTAAAAAATGTCTAGCATTAAAAATGACAGCCTATTGATTATTTTTTGCACAATTTATGCTTCGTTTTATTTGTAATAGGAGGATATGGATATGAAATGGTTGCCTATATTTGTACTGGCTTTCTTCCCGGTCATTTTATTAGCAGAAAATAAAACGATACCTAAATACTATGGTAGTGCGCTTTGTGATTACCCTCAGTATACCTGCATTAAAGTACCTCGCGGTAAAACCTGGGAAAAGTTGTTCCCGGACCCTAAACAGCGTGATTTAATACAACGCTTAAATCGCAGCTATAATCGCTTATGGCCAGGTAAAATTTTGGCTGTACCTGAAAATCCATCGAATGTAACGTTGTTCGACATCTCTCCTTTTCCGTTAAAAATTCCACCGTCTGAAAAACAGATTATTGTAGATCAGGATAAACTGGCTTGGGCCGCTTATAATGAGGAGGGTCAACTCCTGAAATGGGGACCAATTTCATCAGGTCAAGATAAATGTTCTGATAGCGATAACACCTGCCTTACTTTAACCGGCATATTCGAGATTTTCAGTAAAGAGAACGAACGTTGCGTATCCAATACATTTCCCGCAGGGGGCGGGGGTGCCAGAATGCCCTACTGTATGTTTTTTCATAAAGGGTATGCTTTACATGGATCTGATGACATGCCAGGATATCGGGCAAGTCATGGCTGTATTCGTATGTTTATAGAAGACGCAAAGTGGCTTAATGAACATTTTATTACCCTTTATGATAAAAAAAATAATTTAGCAGGCACGCTGGTAATAGTACGGCCGCTAAGTGCAATTAAAGAAAGGTAATATTCAGAAACATCCGTTTCTGAATATTCAAGACAAGGCCTCACAAAGCCTTACATTAAGATTTGAAATTAATAGAAATTTTTTGCAGGGTACCGTTATCTGATTCCCAGGGACGTACATACTTAAATGTCATTTTGGTATTTTGAGGATAGGTTTTTCCCTTTATTAATTCAAAGGTGAATATCATATTTCCTCCTGCACCAATAAGTTTATTTTGCGGTGCTACATAGCGACTGGATAATAATCGTAAAAAAGACTGGTCATAATCTTTAACTATCCATTGATATCCAGTTGTTGGGTTAGAGGGTAAGGTAATTATAAAGTGCGGCTGATTTGCATCGACATTAATAATCATCGTATCAGCGGCATTGGCAAACGTCATAAAAGCCAGTAGCAGCCCACCAAATAAGATTCTCATAACATTGTCCGGTTAGTTGATTTATCCTTATCATATTATACCTTCCACATTAATTATTAATCCACTTTTCAGAATTTTCGGGTGCAACACCCGTATCAGCAAAAAAGACTGCTACCACCCGAATTTTCTATCCCCTATGATGCAGTCTTTGGATAAGGCCAATCACCCCGACAAATTGCTAAAAAAATAATAAAAGTGGAGATAATCAACAAGATATGATACAGATCATTATCATAACGGTATTGGACAGGAACTGTATAACCCAATAGCGCGCTTACACCCTCCCTCAATATAATCCAGAGCATGTTAGAAAAGATAACCGCTACAAACCCAATGCGTGACAATCCCTTTGAATGCACTGCAGCCAGTGAATAAATGAAGATCACAGAAAGCGCAATAAATAAAAAGTTATCCCGTGTAAGGTAAAAATAGGTAAATCCCAATGAAACAAACATTACCAGAACTCGGGTAGCCTCAGAAGCTCGAATCGCATATATCAGACAATAATTTAAGAATACCACACCTAAACTTATTATAATCCATAGATGTTCTACATAGGGCCGTCCATAAGCATAATGAACCCAGACTCCCAGCATCTTCAATACAAAAATTGTCAGGAAAAAAATCACGATAAAATGTGTGAATTTTTTATTACCCTTCATCCACTGAATTGCTGCCATTAAGAAATAGAAGAAAAGGAAAAAAGCATGCAGGGCATTAGTCAATGCATTAGTTGTGATAGCATTCATTGGCCTTAACCGTCTCAAGAGCTCGACACAAGCTGGTTTTTTTACAAACCGAGATATCGGTTTTTGCAGTAAACAACATTTAGACAACAAACAGCATCATGATAATATACTTTAACTTAACGCATACATCCAGTCTAATAAAAGAAACACCGACAGTTGTCATTTAACAAAGCAGAAAAATCCCCTGAAGCAGATCATCAGGCGCCAGTAAAGCAGATTATTTTACTTGAGATATAATTGATTATAAAAAATAAGGACATATTATGAAAGCGATCGGTTATCAAAAATCGCAACCCATCGAAAATATGGATGCATTGATTGATATAGAATTACCTACCCCTGTTGCAACCGGTCAAGATTTATTAGTTGAAATAAGGGCTATTGCTGTCAATCCTGTTGACTATAAAGTGCGGCTGAGGAATAACCCGGAAGCAGGCCAGCATAGAGTTCTTGGCTGGGATGCCTCAGGCGTTGTTAAAGCAGTGGGAGAGCAAGTTAGCTTGTTTAAGCCTGGAGACGAAGTTTGGTATGCAGGTGACTTAACAAGACCTGGATGCAATAGCGAATTTCATTTGGTCGATGAGCGCATCGTTGGATTAAAACCAAAAAGTTTATCTTTTGAACAAGCTGCAGCGCTTCCATTAACCTCATTAACCGCCTGGGAGCTTCTTTTTGATCGTTTGTTAATTACTGCAGGCGAGAAAGCCAATCTGTTAGTAACTGGTGCTGCCGGTGGTGTAGGCTCGGTTCTGGTACAGTTAGCAAGACAACTTACTGCTTTAACTGTAATTGGGACCGCTTCGAGAAAAGACTCTAAAGAATGGATCACTGCTCACGGTGGTCATTATGTTATCGATCATAGTAAACCAATGAAACCGCAATTAGCGGATTTGGGTATTAATGAAGTAGATTATGTCATTAGCCTGACCCACACCGATAATCATGTTAAAGAACTGGTCAGCTGTCTGAAGCCTCAATCAAAATTTGCCTTAATTGATGATCCCATCCATTTTGATGCTCTTTTATTTAAATCCAAGAGTATCTCTATTCATTGGGAAATGATGTTCACTCGCTCAATGTATAAAACTCCTGACATGATAAAACAGCATAATATACTTAATGAAATAGCTCAGTTAGTAGATAAAAAAATTATTAAAACCACTTTAAATGAGCATTTTGGAACTATTAGCGCAAGCAGTCTTCGAAAAGCACATCAACTTCTTGAAAGCGGCGAGGCAAGAGGAAAAATTGTGCTGTCAGGATTTCCCTAAGCTTGCCAGAGGTTTCCCAACACCTCTAAAAAAATAACTGTTGATATTCAGTTGAATTAATTAACTGAAACAGCAGAAAAAGCCAAAATAAAGGATTGGGCAACGCCTTAAAACCATGTGTCATTAGCTGAATTTAACCTGACAGCCGCTTCTAAAATCGGGAGGCTATCAGATTCAAGTTTGTCTTTAATCCTGTAGTCTGTATTTTTTACATTAGCAATTTCCAGACTCCCACAGTGCTAAATGAGCTCCCGTAGGATCAGTAATGATGGCAAAACATCCAAACTCACCAACTTTTGTAACGCCTTTAACTTCTTTGGCTCCATATTGCTTTGCTTTTTCCAGAGAAGCAGCTACGTCAGCCACTAAAATATAGGCTATCCAATGGGGGGGAATATGCTCCTGTTGATCCTTTGGGATTTGCCATATGCCTGCAAACTCCCTATCCTGGGATTTGACCAGAGTATAGCTCATCTCTTCCATTTCATGCGCTTCAAATTGCCAGCCAAATACCTTACCGTAGAAATCTTTGGCTTTACTAATATCAGGCGTAGCCAGTTCATTCCAACAAAATTCACCCATTGCAGGTTGTTTCATAAAAAATCCTTGTATGTTTAGTTGAGATTAATGCGTCATTCTACTTCAAGATATACTTGGTGCTTCCATTTTTTCTACTATGTCATTTATTAAAGGCTCAGTTGTCGTTGCTTTATTAAATCCAAACAATCCAAACAATCCAAACCCTTTGGATATTGTCCCTTCTGAAGGAAAAGTGATATTACGCTCAGGAATTAACTCTTTTAATCCCTGCTCTAAAACCCTAAGATGCAGACTGAGAAACGCTAGATAAGAAGCATTGTTATCATTTGAGTTTTTTAAAAATTGTGCAGCCACATTGATTACCTGTGCATAGTGCTCTAACGTATGCCTGCTTCGATTGTGATTAAATTCCCTTAATTTACTATCTATCCGCGCTTTATTTGCTGCCCAGGAACGCTCAGGAAATCTTGCAGCCACACCCGTACGACCACAAGCCTCCTCCACATCTCTGCTATATTGAATAATATCTTTAAGATTATAATGCATCTTACCTCCCATTAATTTAACCTAAACTACAAATACATCTGTATTCCTCTGTTCATTATCATAATTCGCAATAATTTTCGCTAGCGTTCCATATATAGCATGGGTTTTTAACGTTCTTTTCCAGCTTTTGGTTCCACCGTCACCATTATAGCCTTTTTCTAGCAACAGGCTTTTGATCGAAGTAATTTTTTCTTCATCATCCATGTTCCCCTCAAGAATCTTCTCCATAGCAATAATGCCCTTAGGTTTAAGGAACTCAGACTTCACAGCTTCTTCAAATGGGGGAACAAGATCTGGCGTGGTAAAAAATACCAGCATTCTACTGAATTGACGGATGCCATTGTAACGAACTTCTTTTGTCCAATCACAAGATTGAATAATCTTTCTTAAATTTGTTAATACTTCTTCCATAACTACTTGTCCTCCTTGGCCCGCTCTTTCAACTAAATCCACATCAAGATAAAGTCTCCCGTTCAAGGCTTGTCTTCATTAAGACTAAAATCTCAGCAATTATTTGAGAATTAAACCACCTGCGCTGATTTGTACAATCTTTTCTTCCTGGCGCCATTTTTTATTCAATCTATCCTATGATTATATAAAAACGCAGATTAGAGCTACTGAATTTAAGATACTTAAAATTTACAGGGTTGTCATTAATTTCAAAGTATATTTTTCTAATGTTAAACGTGTCAAATGGAAAGGGAGACTGTGATGAAGAAAATCACGATTGAATTTACTCAGGATGAAGTCCATGCCATTGCCACGATTACCGAAATCACCGCTAACGTCCTTAATATTGAGCATATAGTTCAGGAAGGATTAACTGAAGAAGAGTGGGCATTGCTTAAAAGAATCATCGATATAGATGTTATATTAATTCCTGACAAACGTGGTAATATCAGACCCGTCTCGCCTGATACAATCATTCAAAAAATTAACAAAGCTATAAAAAAAGCTGATTAATATGATATGTCTGCAAGCATTATTTCGGGGCATGCACATGCCAATTGTAAGATATTAAAATAAAACAAACCCGCATTGGCTGTTCTTCAACCTGTAGCGAATTCGCACATAGTCAATATGAAGTGGCTCTTTAGCGTTTAATGCCCCCTATTGCCTATTGCCAGGAATAATACAGGCCAGCCAGATTGATTACTTTGTGCTCCCTAAAGTGATTTCAAACCATTGTTTATGTCTTCTTTCATCACCCACCCCCAAGCGCAGTATTTTTCCTGAATCCTCCCATTTCTCTTCATGATCATTTAACAGCTCATAACCAATGTTAGTATCTATTTCATTAGCAAGCATCGCCCTTAATATCGCCTCATCACCAAATAAATTGGCAAAAATAACTCTACCCTGAACCAAAAGTTGTCTGCTGCTACATGGACCTTCTGGCGCTCTAATATTATGGCGTTTAAGTAGGTTTGAAAGTTCCTGGATATGCCGCTCATGATCCGACTTAAATTCAGATAGCCTATTTTTATAATCCTGACTCTCAAGTCGAACGATAGCTGCTTCATAAGCCTCTACAGCATCGTAATCCACCTCGCAAAGCTCGTAAAGCGCCTTATCGAATTTTCCTCGAGCATGAGCAAATGAAGCCATCTGTACCTCCATGTAAATTCCAGCAAAATGAGTTAGCCATCCAAACATGATAGCAGCAGTTAGTCGATATCAGCATGTGCTCGCGTTAATAGCAGGAGAACCTGCTATTAATCTCTGAATTAAGGGCTTATAATAAAGTGAGTATCATCATAAGCATAGCAAGTCCATTGAACCTGCCTACCCCCTATTTCTACATTAACTAACTTTGCGTCAAGCGATACCAAATTAGGCTGTTCTTCTGCATAACATACCCGATTAGTGCCACCGATAGTTACATAATGATAGCTGGTAACCGCCGGATGGGTTTCAGGAACATAATAAACATCTCCTCGCTCTTCCAATATAACCGGACTGCCTGTAATAACAATTCTGTCGGCATGAGCAGAGACACTGAGAAACGTTAAAAAGAAAGAAAAAATACTTAATGTAATTGTTTTCATCGCCGTATCTCCCAGAGTTTTCAACTGCATTACTGGTCAATAGACAATAATGTCTACCCTGACAATACTTTCCTCCGTAGAAATGTAACTTCTTTATAATTTTAGCAGTTAATGTACTTTTATGATAACCACCACCTTGCGAAAGGGTATAATTGAAGTAGTTACTAACGATTTAAAAGCCACCATATCAACATGATAATTACACTAATCACAATACAGGTAGTAACAGGAAAATAAAAAGTAAAGTTGCCTCTTTGGATAATAATATCACCTGGCAAGCGCCCTAAACCAATACGCTTAATCCATGGCCATGTGAATCCAATTACTATCAATAGAATTCCCAGAACAATCAGCAATCTTTGCATATTAATCCCTACCTGATGAAAGGGTATTTTATTAATCATTGACGCTGCAAATCATTTTGTAACTATTGGTTTTGCGGCTATAAAAATTCTAGCCCCAATTAAATGCTAATGAACCTATTTTATTAGCCACTGGCATTTGCTCACGAATCGATTCATCAATCCTGATTGTATATTCTTTCTCACAACGAGCTATATCAGATAATGTTTTTAACCAATTTTTAGTTTCATCTGTAACATTTGATTGTAACAAATGTTCTAAGAAAAAATTAATATTATCTCCATGTTTTTCAAGTGTTGTATCACTAATTTCATTAAATATTCCGTCAACAATTTCCCATTGTTGATTTTGTTCATCATACATAAGGTTATTCTCATGGATTTCCCAAAATGTAAATTTTGGATTATTTATTAGTCGCATAAAATTAACTAATTTTTTCCTCAACTCAAAATGATCAATATTAAATAATTCTCCACTGTCGATATAGTCATGTAATGTTTTACCTATTACACGGGTCTTAAATTGAGAATAAAAACTATTTGTTTTAAAAAAACATATGTTTGATAATCCATTTTTTTGCAAAACTTGATTTGTATGTTCTTCTTTTTTAGCTTCAAATAAGGAGTGCCAAGGTAATTTGAAACGAAATGGATGCAAAGGATTTTCATAAACCATACGTATTGCTGTTTTAGAAATTTTCACACAATACTGGGTTGATTTTTCTTCTGATGAGCTATCCCTAAAAATATAATCATAAGCATAAGGAAACCAATAAGAAAAAAAGCCTTTCTCATTTTCTGGACGCGGAAAAACCGCATAGACAGTACCAAAGACACCTGAGCCTAAACAATGATTGTAATCAATCTTGTAATCTTTAAATGACATTGACCAATTAATCAAGTTTATGGCGCTCCAAAAATGATAATCCTATCTAAAGAATATAGTTATAACAATGGTAAATTAAACGAAAAGGTCAATATATTATCTATTCTTCAATTAATTACCTTAAGTTACTCAAAGACCAGATATGTCTTAGCCGTGGACATTATATCCACTATCCACATAGAGAACCTGTCCGGTAATGTATTTACCTTTGTCTGATGCAAGAAACGCCGCAGCCTCACCTATCGACTCAGGCGTGACAATTTGATGAAGAGGAGCCTGTTTTGCCGCTTTTTCCATCAATTTATCAAAATCCGCTAAACCTGAAGCAGCACGTGTCTGGATCGGTCCTGGTGAGATAGCATTCACCCGGATTCCCTTTACACCAAGCTCCACAGCCAGATAGCGGACAGTCGCTTCAAGGGCTGCTTTGACTGGACCCATAATGTTATAATTAGTAACAACTTTTTCAGCACCATAATAACTCATTGTCAGAACTGTTCCACCATTAGTCATAAGCGGTTCGGCAGCTTTTGCCAGGCGGATTAGTGAATGGCAGGAAATATCCATGGCAAGCCCAAAACCCTCTTTTGAGCAGTCAATGACCCGTCCCTGCAAATCAGCTTTCGGGGCAAAGGCAATCGCATGGATAATAAAATCAAGCCTTCCCCATTTTGTTTTTATTGTCTCAAATAAATCGTTCATTTGAGAGTCATTCGCGACATCAAGCGGCATAAATATTGGACAGGTAACTCCTTGCAACAACGGTTGTACATATTGTTTTGTTTTTTCATTCTGGTAGGTTATTGCAAGTTCAGCACCTGCCTGGTGAAGTACCCGGGCGCAACCCCAGGCAATTGATAACTCGTTCGCTATTCCAACAATAAGTCCTTTTTGCTTAGTCATGCTCTATTCCAGTCGTAAAGATTGATCATTATTTTTTTTCAAGCAGAGACAATGTATGGATTGCCATCATCTGTTCTTCATCAGCCTGTATAACCCGAACTGCAAACGGCTTCATAAACTCAAGATAGCCAAGAATTCTCTCGCGCACAACAGTAGAGTTTTCACCTATTCCTCCCGTGAAAACGATCCCGTCGACGCCTCCCATGCTGACAGCCATCATTGCCATATACTGAGCCGCCTTCAAACAATAAAAATTCAGGGCAAACTGCGCCCGCTTATCTTGACTCGCCTGTAGAGTCTTAACATCATTTGTCCAGCCGGATAATCCCAAAAGCCCGGAGTTTTCATAAAGGATAGTTTCAGTTTCTTCAAACGATAACTCCAAATCACGAAGTAAATAAATAACCACACCAGGATCTAATTCACCACAACGAGTCCCCATAGGCAACCCTGCCAAAGCGGTCATCCCCATAGTAGTATCAATACTCAAGCCGTTTTTTATGGCACATAAACTACTACCATTACCAAGATGAGCCGCTATCACCCGGCTTTGCGCCAAGTCTGGCTCGCTTTGCTGTAAAAAACGCACAATCCATTCATAGGATAAACCATGAAATCCATACCGTCGGATACCTTTCTCACGCAGTGTTTTCGGTAATGCATATTCAGTAAACAACGGAGCCCGATTGGCATGAAACGCAGTATCAAAACAGGCAAACTGCGGTATATTGGGAAAAACCTTTTTCACAATTTCAATAGCGTTAAGGTTATAAGGTTGATGCAATGGTGCTAAAGGAACCAATGTTTGCAATTGCCTGGTTACTGTTGAATCAATCTGTATACTGCGGGCAAATAGTGTTCCTCCATGGACGATGCGGTGAGTGACTGCTTCCAATTGCCATTGCTCACCACAGTTATCAAGCCAGTTGAGAATAAACTGTAATGCGCTATCCTGCGTACTATCAGAAGGTAATTGTTGGCTAAACAGCTCATTTTCACCATTTAATTTTTCGCCCGAAGCCATAAAAAAAGGAGAATTTCCAAGATTATAAACCTTGCCACTGACAAGGACGCGCAAATCATCGGAATTGGAGAAGAGCTTAAACTTTACGCTGGAAGAACCTGCATTGAGCATCAGCAGACTTCTTGTTGCACTTGAAGTCATTTAAGTATTCCTTCGCGGCGCGCTGCTGCCATTTTGACCGCCAAAGCGCAGGATAACACCCGAGTCCGCAACGAATCCGAGCGGCTTGTTAGAATAATTGGAACCCGGGCACCCAGCACGATACCTGCAGCATCAGCATGGCCTAAAAAAGTGAACTGTTTTGCCAGGATATTGCCTGACTCTATCTCAGGAACAAGAAGAATATCAGCATCGCCTGCAACCTCCGATACAATACCTTTCTCCGCTGCAGCCTGCTTATTGATTGCATTGTCAAATGCCAGTGGCCCGTCAAGAATACCATCCGTAATTTGTCCTCGATCTGCCATTTTACATAATATGGCAGCATCTACTGTTGCCTGCATTCGAGGATTTACCAATTCGGTTGCCGTAAGTATGGCCACTTTAGGGCATTTATCACCATATAACACCCGCCAAAGATTAATAGCATTCTGACAAATATCCGCTTTTACTGACACACTTGGTGCAATATTGATTGCTGCATCAGTTACAATAAGCGGTTTATGATAGGACGGCACATCCATGATATAAGCATGACTAATACGGTATTTCGTTCGCAATCCTGCCGCCAGGGGTACTACGGCAGACATCAGCTCACTGGTTTGTAAAGCACCCTTCATAATGGCATCTACTTTTCCTGTAGCTGCAAGCTCTGCTGCCTTGGCCGCTGCTGCGTCACTGTGCTCAGTATCGATAATCTGCCAGGACGATATATCAATGTCTGCCTCGGAAGCCGCCGTCTTTATCTTCTTTTCCGGGCCAATCAAAAGAGGAACAATTAACCCGGCATTGACCGAGTCCATAACCGTTCTCAATACTTCAGCCTTGACCGGATGAACTACAGCAGCAACGATGGCAGGCATATCCTGGCAAGACTTAATCGTTTCGTGAAACCGATCATGATTATGGATAGCAATATCCGGTAATTTGGCACGGGCGACACGTATTTTTTTTGTCGGCGCCAATACAACCGCCTGCCCCTCAATCAGCTTATCACCACGCTGACTTACACCGATACAGTCAAAAGTAACAATCGGCTTATCCTCACGCTTATGCTGAACGGTTAAAGTAATCGTTACTGTATCACCAATTCGCACCGGTTTTTTAAATGTAATATCTTGCTTAAGGTAGATAGTGCCAGGCCCTGGTAACATCGTTCCAAGAATAGTAGAAATCAGAGAACCTGACCACATCCCATGGCCAACTATTCCTTGGAAAATATCACTTTTTGCAAAGTCTGGATCCATATGTGCAGGATTAATGTCACCAGACATAATGGCAAAAAGGTTAATATCATCCTGAGTGAGTTTCTTGCTCAAGCTGGCCTGTGTGCCAATTATCAATTCGTCAAAGGTAATGTTTTCCAGATATTGATCATCCATTATTCATCCTTAAATCCCTCATTCTAAACTGTTTGAAACCAATTTGCTTGCCATAAACCTACAGGGCAATCGCATACTTTGAAAATATCTCTGTCGTCTTTGTGTTGTTAATTGAATCAAAATATGAAGGAATTTTTTTGATTTTAATCGTTAGTAAAGTATCATAAATGGTTTTTCAATATCAAATAATATTGAATCTTACCTATGTGGCATAAGGATAGAAACCATGCAAAAAAAAAAGACACTTTTTTAGGAATATCATACTAACAGCCTTTTTCTCCTGTCTGATGCTGCCGGGTGCGCAGGCGGCCAAGCCCTTATGGACATTTGTGCCACAAACACCGACTGACATCACTGTCACGCAAGGGGATAACGCGCAGGTTATTTACACTGTACAAAATCAATCATCGAGGGATAAAATGCTGGTGATGAAACCCATCGCAGGGATAAGTCAAAGCGCACCCTGCCAGCTTCCTGCTAACGGAATTTGCACACTGACACTCAATGTGAATGGTGCCGCCTTGCAGGGGGATGTCGTGGG
>NZ_CAAAJC010000011.1 GCF_900640175.1 Legionella sp. W10-070
GGTCACAGTCAGTGCTGATAATGCGTCTTCCACAGATATCAATGTTCTGGTATTAGGATACGGCTGTATCTATCAGGGTGGGTTTTTGTTTTCTGTCGATGATGCTACTCCCAATACCGGAAGTATCGGTGGGAAAGTGGCGGCATTGAGTGACCAGTCAACAGGAGTCAGATGGGGCCCAAATGTACTGGTAGACGGCATCAGCGAGACCTCCATCCCCGGCCCAGGCTCCTGCGATGGCAGGAACAATGGAGAGTGTAACACGGCTCGCATCATTGCCGCGGGCTTAACCCCACCCGTTGCCGCCCAACTCTGTGAAGATTTATCTGACGGTGGCTTTACTGACTGGTTCATGCCGGCGATTTGCGAGTTGGGACGATTTGTAGGTTCAGGTTATGATGCTGGCTGTGGTGCTACCAACCCCAACTTATATGTAACGTTGCATACGAATAATTTGGGCGGATTTGCCGGTGTCAACTACTGGAGTTCTACCGAGTCTTCCGGCAATCCTACGAACAACGCCTGGATCCAGAATTTCGGCAATGGCTTCCAGGACGGCGTTAATAAGTTCAACCTTCTTCGGGCTAGGTGTGTCCGGGCTTTTACCCCTTAACCTCTTAACCCCTTTTCTTTTGAGGCAGCGAAGCTGCCTCATGTTACAATGGATTGCTTAATTCTTTAAAAATAGAGTATCATTCGTCTTTTGCTTTAAATAGAACTAAATTAGTACTATATTTAGATGGTAAATAAGACTTATTTGGTACTAGATTATTTGATGTGGGGGTGTTATGCTGCGCATCAGCAAACTGGCTGATTATGGAACAATTGTAATGGTGTACCTTGCCAAACATTCGCAGGCGCTTTGCAATGCCCGGGATATTGCAGGACATACCCACCTTACTGTCCCCACAGTCAGCAAGATCTTAAAACGTTTAACTGTAGCCGGGTTGTTAACCTCCGTAAGAGGCGTAACAGGCGGTTATCGTTTGCAGCGGCCTGCCGCTGAGATTTCAGTTGCTCAAATTATTTATGCACTGGAAGAACAGCGCGGGTTAACAGAATGTAGTTTACAGCCCAATGAATGCTCTTTGCAGGGTGTTTGCCATGTGCAGGGCAATTGGCGTTTAATAAGCCAGGCCATAGAGACTGCTCTGGATAGCGTAAGTTTAGAGCTACTGGCTAAACCATCACTTCAGGCAGTGGATATCGATCGAATCAGGCAGTTGGCAAGTGGAGTTCGTCATGGCTAAAAGCAATGAACAAATTAATTCCCTCCTTGAAAGGGAATATCAACATGGTTTTGTTACTGATATTGAGGTAGAAACCTTTGAGCCCGGTCTTAACGAAGAAACTATCAGGCGTTTGTCTGCTGTGAAAGGCGAGCCTGAGTTTTTACTGGAATGGCGCTTAAAGGCGTTTGAATATTGGCAAACGATGGCTCACCCTGAATGGGCCAGCGTACATTATCCGCCTGTTGATTACCAGGCTATCTCTTATTATTCCGCACCTAAAAGTAAAAAAGACGCACCCCAAAGTCTTGATGAAGTCGATCCTGAACTATTAAGGACTTATGAAAAGCTGGGAATCCCTTTAAGAGAGCAGGAAATGCTTGCCGGTGTTGCTGTGGATGCGGTTTTTGACAGCGTTTCAGTTGCCACTACCTTTAAAGCCAAATTAGCGGAAGTTGGCGTTATTTTTTGTCCATTTTCCGAGGCGGTGCATCAATACCCTGAACTATTGCGCCAATACCTGGGTTCAGTAGTACCCTATCGGGATAATTTTTATGCTGCATTGAATTCCGCTGTATTTAGTGATGGCTCCTTTGTTTATATCCCCAAAGGTGTGCGCTGTCCGATGGAACTATCCACTTATTTCCGTATTAATGCGGCATCAACAGGACAGTTTGAGCGAACGTTGATTATTGCCGATGCGGATAGTTATGTCTCTTATCTGGAGGGTTGTACGGCTCCCATGCGTGATGAGAACCAGCTTCATGCAGCAGTTGTCGAACTGGTTGCTTTGGATGGAGCTCAAATTAAATACTCGACAGTACAAAATTGGTATCCAGGCGATAAGGAAGGGAAGGGCGGTATTTACAACTTTGTCACCAAGCGCGGGGCATGCCGGGGCAAACGTTCAAAAATTTCCTGGACTCAGATTGAAACAGGTTCAGCGATAACCTGGAAATACCCCAGTGTTATTTTGCAGGGTGATGACTCAGTGGGTGAATTTTATTCTGTAGCGCTGACTAACAATTACCAGCAGGCGGATACGGGAACCAAAATGATCCATTTGGGGAAAAATACCCGCTCTACCATTATTTCCAAGGGAATCAGTGCGGGTCGCGCCCATAATGCTTATCGCGGATTAGTGCGTATTGCACCTACCGCAACCAACGCACGTAACTACACCCAGTGCGACTCGATGTTAATGGGGGATGAGTGTTCAGCCCATACCTTTCCCTATATCGAAGTTAAAAACCCAACGGCACAGGTAGAGCATGAGGCGACTACCTCAAAAATTAGCGAAGAGCAGTTATTTTATTGTCAGCAGCGTGGTATAGAGACAGAGGATGCGGTGTCTATGATCGTCAATGGCTTTTGTAAACAGGTGCTAAAGGAATTGCCTATGGAGTTTGCGGTAGAAGCCACTAAGTTATTAGGTATTAGTTTGGAAGGGGCAGTCGGTTAATATGTTAACAATCAACGAATTAAATGTAGCAATTAAAGCACAACCTATTTTGAAAGGTATCAACCTGCAGGTAAAACCTGGGGAAGTACATGCTATCATGGGGCCCAATGGTTCTGGTAAGAGCACTTTGTCAAAAGTATTGGCAGGCCATCCGGCCTACGAGGTAACCAGTGGCTCTATCGATTATCTGGACCAGGATTTATTGCCATTAGCCCCTGAGGAACGCGCTCAAGAAGGAATTTTTATGTCCTTTCAATATCCGGTAGAAATCCCGGGTGTGACTAATATTAATTTCCTGAAGGCATCGGTTAATGCGGTGCGCAAGGGGCAAGATAAAAAGACATTGGACGCCATTGAATTTTTAAGTTTCATCCGTGAGAAATGCCAGTTATTGGATATGGATGAAAGCTTTTTATACCGCAGCATTAATGAAGGGTTCTCTGGCGGTGAAAAAAAACGGAATGAAATTTTACAAATGTTGGCACTTGAGCCAAGGCTTGCCATCCTGGATGAGACTGATTCAGGGTTGGATATTGATGCCTTGCGTATTATTTCTCAAGGCGTCAATGCAATGCGTTCTCCTGAGCGCGCCATTATTCTGGTTACCCACTATCAACGGCTTTTAGATTACATCGAGCCTGATTTTATTCATGTTTTAGCCGGCGGCCGTATTATTAAATCAGGAGACAAGTCACTGGCTCTTAAGCTGGAAGAAAAAGGTTACAGTTGGCTTGAGGAGATGGAGCAGGCATGAGCGAGCTTCTTAGTTTTTACCAAAAGCAAGCCCGGCAGCGATTGTCGGATATTCCCTGGGTCGCTGAAATACAGCAAAAGGGCTTGCATGAGCTAACTTGCTACGGTTTTCCAAACCGTCATGATGAAGACTGGAAATATACTTCAGTTGATACATTATTGAAACAACCATTCGAGCCAGCGGATGGCCAAAAGAATAAAACAGCGGTTAATTCTGACATACCGGTAAGTCGACAAATTCTTATTCAAAATGGCGAGGTTTCAGGGGCGGACACGCTTGCCAGAGAGTTGCCTGCAGGCGTTATTATCCAGCCTTTATTTGATGCATTAAAACAACATGAAATAAAAATAAGACCTTATCTTGATAAATTGTTGAAGCATGAGCATGGTTTTCATGCATTGAATACAGCGCTTTTACATACCGGGGTATTAATCTATATTCCGGCGGGTGTTTCGATTGCAGAACCTGTTGTCCTTTCCCATTGGCAGGATAAGGAGCAAGCAGTTCATAGCCGTCACTTAATCATTGCTGAGGCAGGAAGTCAGGCGACAATTATTGAAGACTACCGAGGTGCAGAAGAGTGTCATTATTTCACCAATACCGTTACAGAGGTATTTGCAGCAGCCAATGCACAAATTACCCATTATAAAATTCAGCGTGAGGGAAAAGCGGCCTATCATATCGGCCAGATTTCTGTGAAGCAGGCAAAAGCGAGCCAGTTTAACAGTCACTCCCTCAGTCTGGGAGGCAGGCTGGTACGTAGTGATATTAGTTTATCCTTGGAAGAAGAAGCTGCTCAATGTCTTATGAATGGTATTTATGCGCCTGGAGAAGGGCAGCATATCGATCATCATACGACAGTACATCATTTAGTTCCTGATTGCCAAAGCGCTCAAGATTACAAGGGCATTTTAACAGGGCGTTCGCGGGCAGTATTCAATGGCAAAGTGATAGTCGCCAGGAATGCCCAACATACGCAAGCGAAACAACAAAACAAGAATTTGCTGCTATCAGCCCTGGCTGAGGTTGATACCAAACCCCAATTGGAAATTTTTGCCGATGATGTGATTTGTAGTCATGGGGCGACTGTAGGGCAATTGGATGAAGAAGCCTTGTTTTATTTAGCCACACGTGGAATTGACAGGCAGGAGGCGCGCAGCTATTTACTCCATGCTTTTGCAGCCGATAATTTACGTCTTGTTCCTCATCCTACACTTGCTGACTGGATGGGAACATTATTAAGTCAGCAGTTAGGGTGACAGATATGAGTACGGCAACGGCTTTGATTGAATCACTGGATCTGGAAGCGATTCGTCATGATTTTCCAGTGCTTGGACAAAAAGTTAATGATTATCCATTGACCTATTTAGACAATGCAGCGACGACGCAAAAACCAAAATCAGTGATTGAGGCAATAACTCATTATTATGAGCATGATAATGCCAATGTTCATCGCGGGGTCCATGCCATCAGTGTGCGGGCAACCCAACAGTTTGAAGCCGTCCGCAATAAGGTTCAACGGTTCATTAATGCTAAATCTACGAGAGAATGCATCTTTGTACGCGGCACAACCGAAGGGATTAATCTGGTAGCCCAGAGTTTTGTTGCTCCAAGGATACGGCCGGGTGAAGAAATTTTAATTACCCATATGGAACATCATGCCAATATTGTCCCCTGGCAAATGGTTTGTAAGAAAACGGGTGCCCATCTTAAAGTTGCACCAATTTCAGTAGATGGCGAAGTATTGCTGGAAGAATTTAAAAATAGCTTAAACGAAAATACCAAGTTTGTTGCCATCAACTATGTTTCCAATGCATTGGGCACGATTAACCCGGTTAAAAAAATGATTGAGATGGCGCATGCGCATGGCGCATTGGTGTTGCTGGATGGTGCCCAGTCTACGGCTCATCTGCCTGTTGATGTTCAAGATCTGGGTTGTGATTTTTACGCGTTTTCCAGCCATAAAATGTATGGGCCAACCGGTATTGGCGTGCTATGGGGGAGAGAGAAATTACTGGATGATATGGTTCCTTATCAGGGTGGTGGTGAGATGATTAATTATGTCACTTTGGAAGCCACTGAGTATGCTTCCCTTCCCTATAAGTTTGAGGCCGGCACTCCCAATATTGCCGGTGTCATCGGCCTGGGAGCTGCTATTGATTATTTGTGGTCTTTGGATATGGACGCAATAGCGGCTTATGAGGCTCATTTGTTAGATTATGCTACGCTTGCTGTGCAATCGGTGAAAGGTTTTAATATTGTCGGAACTGCCAGGCAGAAAGTGCCTATCATTTCTTTTGTGCATGGTAAAATTCATGCGCATGATATTGGTACTATTTTGGATAGTGCCGGGATAGCTATTCGTAGTGGCCATCATTGTGCGATGCCGTTAATGGATTTTTTTGGCGTGGCGGCAACCAGCCGTATTTCCTTATCATTCTATAATACTAAAGAAGAAATCGATCGCTGTATTCAGGCGCTTCATAAAGTTAAAGAGGTATTTGCATGATGGAATTGCGAGAGCTTTATCAGGAAATCATTATCGACCATAACCGTAATCCGCGAAACCACCATGTTATGGAAGACGCTACTACAAAAGCGAAAGGATTTAATCCTTTATGTGGTGATAAACTGACCGTTTATTTAAAGCTTGAAGGTGAAAGGCTCAGTGATATCAGCTTTGTGGGTTGTGGCTGTGCCATTTCCCAAGCTTCAGCCTCATTAATGACTGAAGCGCTGCAATATAAAACAACGGATGAGGCGCACCAATTATTCAAACGTTTTCATGCCATGCTGACCAGTGAAGAAGAAGGGCCTGTTTCCCTGGATAAGCTTGCTGTACTTGCTGGTGTGAAAGCTTATCCAGCACGGGTTAAATGCGCCACCTTGGCTTGGCATACCCTGGAGGCTGCACTTAAAAACTCAGTGGAAATGATAAGCACGGAGTAATTATGTTTGGGTTAAAAAAGAAGCAGGATAATGAGGCATTAAAGGAAAAAATCGTTGCAGGACTAAGAACGGTTTTTGACCCGGAGATACCTGTTAATATTTACGATTTGGGATTAATTTACGACATTGCTATTAATGAGGAACAACACGTTCATCTGCAAATGACGTTGACCACGCCGGGCTGTCCTGTAGCACAAACGTTTCCCGGCACGGTTGAACAAGCGGTCAATCAGGTTGAAGGGGTTAGCGATTGCACCGTTGAACTTGTCTGGGATCCGCCCTGGACCCAGGAACGGATGACTGAGGCTGCACGGCTTGAGTTGGGAATCTTTTATTAGGTAGCGATAAGTGCCCAGAACCTAGTGCTCGGTGAATAATAACCTTCATAGTAAGCTCTCCATGAATGAATTAAATTGGCAACCTTCAGCTTCGTTAGAAACCTTGCGTCAACGTGCCCGCGTTATTGCCCAGATTCGGCAATTTTTTAATCAACGCAATTACCTGGAAGTTGAAACGCCACTTATGGCCCGTTTTGGTACTACTGATGTCTATCTTGCCAATATCAAGGCAATTTTCCGCGATGAAACTTACTACTTACAAACCTCACCTGAGTACCATATGAAGCGTCTGCTTGCTGCAGGCAGCGGTCCGATATTTCAGTTAGCCCGTGTTTTTCGTGATGATGAGTTAGGCAGATGGCATAATCCTGAATTTACAATGCTTGAATGGTATCAGGTAGGTATTGACCATCATCAACTGATGGATGAAGTGGATGCTTTGCTGCAGCAGGTTTTAGAATGTCAGCCAATGATGAGAAAAACCTATCAACAAGTCTTTGTTGAAATCTGCAATGTTGATCCTTTCTCCCCTACAGTAGAGGAGTTACAAAACATCCTCAAGCACTATCAACTGGATAACGTTCTTCCCGCTGACGAACAGGATATTGATCAATATTTGTTTTTGCTTATGAGCCATATTGTGGAACCTGCACTTGCTGAAGAAGCAGTCCCGGTAGCAGTATATAATTTTCCTCCTTCACAGGCTGCCCTGGCAAGAATTAATCAGGGCGTTGCAGAGCGCTTTGAAATTTATTTTAAAGGTATTGAGCTTGCTAATGGTTTTCATGAGTTAACTGATGCAGGTGCTCAAGCAGCACGTTTTCAGCAGGATTTAGCTATTCGCCAGCAAAAGGGATTGAGCCTGCCGATTGCGGATGAATACCTGCTGCAGGCATTGGAATCCGGATTACCGGCCTGTAGTGGTATTGCTTTAGGGATTGAACGGCTTTTAGCGTTGGCATTAAAACAGTTATCAATAGCAAAGACCTTGGCGTTTGACTTTAGCAGAGCCTGAGGTGTTATAAAATGGCTTCGCAAAAATACATCAAACTGATTAATTTTTATATTAATTTAATGTTGACTTAATTTTCCCTGGTTAAAATGCTTCAGGGAAATTAATTAATCACAGGAATTCATATGAAATTTGCCGATTTTGAAGATCGATATAATGAGTTTTGGAATGATCAGGTGGTTCCAGCTTATAAAGGAATCAAGGCGCATTTAAATCATAAAAATCATCTTCGTTTTCACGTCCCTGATCAGGGTGTCCTTAGGAAATTAATCGACAAATACTATAACGGAGTCATATCAATTATTAGCAATATTAGTCGTCAAATGGACAACTATTATGATCAGGAAGAGGCTCGGTGTTATCTGAAAAAAACGAGAGAAGCAGTGTTTCTTGATCTTGATGAATTTATACCCAAGTTACCCTCAGAGCTTCAGGCCTATGCAACCAATCTAAAAAAGAGTATAGATCAGAAAAAACCTTTATTGGCAATGGCGAATTCCCCTGATTCCATTGATAGTGAAAGACCTGAAAAATTTTCTTCTGATACAGGATTTGAAATGGAGGAGATGATGGAATTTAACTCCAGAGCAGATTATGAAGTCGAATGGCCTTTATTTTCTGATTTTAATATATCATCATCCCCCACCAGAAATAATCATGAGGAGCTGACAGAGACTGATCTGGATAATATTCAAAGTGGATGTGTCTATTCTCCGCACAGTTTTTAACCCTGCTTCCTGCTTGAATACTCAGTGGTTGGATAAATTAGTAGCCTGGGTTCAGGGCTAAAGGACCGTAACCCAGGATTTCAGATAGATGGATGTACTTTGCTTTGGCCCTGTATCCAGGCTTAGATAAATTCTTTCTTTAATGCTGCATTAAGTTGCGGGTAGCGGAATTGGTATCCTGCTTCAGGCAATCGTTTCGGTATGACTCGTTGGCCCTCCAGGAGCAAATATTCGCCCATTTCACCAAACAGCATGCGGATGATAAAGGCTGGTGTCTTTAATAATAAAGGCCGATGCATCGCTGTTGCCAGAGTACGTGCAAATTCGGCCTGGGTTACAGGGTTAGGTGCTGTGAGGTTAAAGGCGCCGGTTAGCTCTGGATGATCAAGCAAAAATCGTATCGCCCCGATAACATCTTCAATATGAACCCAGGAAATCATTTGCTTGCCATCACCAATGACACTGCCAAGTCCGAGATTAAAAGCAGGGGTTAGTTTTTTTAACATACCCTGGCCTTTTTTCAAGACAACGCCAAAACGGGTGATAGTCACGCTCAATCCCTGTTCCACGGCGGGTTGCAATGCCTGTTGCCATTGGATGCCAATTTCACTAAGGAAATCATGAGGGTGGTCAAAGTCAATAGGGCTGTCTTCATCCCAGGTGCTTGGGTCTTCTTTTTCTTGTATCCCGTAGATGCCTACAGCATTTGCGCTATAAAAATGAGGCTTTGCATCTTGGGCAAGAGCCCAGTTTACCAGATTGGCTGTTGTCTTTACGCGAGAATCCACGATTAATTTTTTTACCTGCTCATTCCAGCGGGAGGCGGCAATGTTGCGCCCGCAGAGATTGAAAACTGCATCATAGGACTTGGCGTCTAAACGCGGTAATTCTTCCCAGCTGCTGCTCCTGACTTTCTCTGTGAACTGGTGTTGAAGCTTTTCTTTAGAACGGCCTAATACCGTAATTTCATGCTCAGGAAGTAGCGATTTAACCAGTTCGTTACCTATAAACCCTGAGGCACCTGCAATTAATAATTTCATGACCATCCCTATTCATATTTGTAATTCTGAATATTATTCCTCTTGGGCATGAATAGCAAAGCGGCGGCATAAATTTTGATGGTCGCATTGGCGACAAATGGTCAGGTTTCCTGGTTGCGGTGGACAGTACCCTTGAGTAAATTCATTCGCTAATTCATTTAATAAGGAACGCCAGTTTTCACGGCAAACTGACCAGTTTTGATCTTTTTTTAATGCACTGATTCCTGCAATGGAGGTTTTTTCTTCGCTTAAACCTTTACAGGCAAATTGACCGGCTTTTAACTGGGCAAATAACAGGGTGTTGATGGTTTCATCCAGAAGTGCATACAATAATAATTGCGGTTCTTTGGGGCGCTCCTCATTCCAGGGAGTGCTTTGTGGTATGCTGCTTTTGTAATCAATGACCCACATTTGTCCCTGCTCGACTTTGTCCATTCTATCCACGCGAACATGAAATTCTATTCCCGAGAGTTGGACGGTGAAATCTTGTTCCAGTGCTATCACTTCAAAGGGTGTGCGTTGGCGTTCCCAATCAAGGCAGGCATGCACTAACCGCTTTAGACGCTCTATTTCCACTTCCTGGATGAGGGTGGAGAACGAAAATTTCCGCTGGTTAACAATGGGCTCCAGGGATTTTTTAATAGCGGATTCGATATGATTATCCAATTGTTGGCTATTCAATGATAAAAGATGTTGCTGGCTTTTTAGGAAACCCCATAATAATTCCATCACTTTATGAATCAGTTGCCCACGATCCTTGGCATTTGGCCCCATAGTGATATCTGAAGTGGCTTTGGCATGTAAACGATGAGCTGAAAAAGCGCGAAAGGGGCATTTAGCCTGGTTTGCCAGAATACTGGTTCCTCCAGTAATTTTTTCATTGTCACTCATTGGTAATAGATAGTCTTCCAATAAAGGTTCCAGTTTGGGCTTTTCGCTGCTTGCAGGAAGTTGCTGACTGGGGAGCTCAGCTAAGTTGGTAACGAAAGGGCTGGGCATGTTCGGTTTGTCACCACTGAATTGAGGATAACTTAGTACACAATGCCGGCTGGAATTGAAAAAACGGTTAACCGATTTCTCGGCTAGCTCAAGCTCTCTGGCATTAGATGTATAGGGCATGGACTGCTCTTGTTGTAATGAAAGAGGGATAAAGGCAGAGGGCCTTATGCTTCCTGGTAAGCATTGGTCAGTTAAGCCCATAATCCATAAGCTTTCAAAAGTGCAGCCGGATGCTTCAAGCAGCCCTAAAATCTGAATGGGGGCTGGAAATTTTTCAGGCTGAAAAATAGCGGATTCTGCTAATTCTCTAAGGGCAGCAATGGCCTCTTTTTTGTTCATGGAAGGGGTTATCAGGGCTAGTTGTTTGAGCTCATCAAACAACAGTAAAAAGCGTTGGTAGCATTGATAGGTGGAGGAGTTAAGCGGGTATTCACCCGGAAACCCTAAGACCTTTAAACGAGCGGTAAATTCTCTAATCCAGGTTTGTACACTGGCTTGTTGCGGGTAGCTGGTTATTTTTTTTAATAAAGTAGCAAGTTTGGGAGTTTTAACTTCCAGTTCTTCAATGAAAGTGGAGTACTCAAAGCGAAGTTCCTGAAGAAGGGTACTGTCTTCCATGTACTGGGCTCTGGCAAGCATTTCAGTTTGCGAATGACCAAGATAAGGAGAGTGAAGTAAAAGGCGAGCCTGGTGCGCGGAGAGTGTTTCATCGTCAAAATCAAGCCAGTTTAATGCATGAGCCACCAGGGGAAAATCTGCTAAAGGCTTACCAAGGGATATATTGAATTCCTCAGGTAAAAAATGTTGCTGCAATCGACGCGTTAGAGCCGCGGATTTGGTTTCTAACTCAGGAACAATGACACCGATTGAAGTCTCATTTTTTGCCAAACACTCTTTTAGCCAAAAAATGAGTTGCTCATACTCGTTTTCTTCATCCTCTGCTTTATATTGACACAGGCTGGCTGTTTGTTTAGCCAGATCGTAATGCCTGATGATACACCCTTGAGAATTTAAATATTGCTGTAATTTTTTCTGTTGGGGTGTGTAATCATCAAAGCATGCCCAAATAAAAGTTCCAGTCAGTGAGGTAGTTTGAGCGCATAAATAAGGAACTAATTGAGCGTCGGTGATGGCTTCCAATTGAACCAGCTGTTGTTGTAATTGCAAAGCCCACTGTTGAAATTGACGGGTTTGAGAGGTATAGGAAAAAGAAGGGTGATTCAGGTCAAGTAGCCATAAATTGCATCGTGTCCAAGCCTCATCAACGGCATTTAACAGGCCAGTATTAATGCTCATCTTTCCAGTTAGAATCTGGCGCCATAAATAACGCAACTGTTGGGGGGTCAGAACAAGCGGGTGCGATTTCTCTGGATGTTGAAAACAAAATTTTTTAAAAGAGTCGATCAGGAAGGCAGTATAGGGAAGACAAATTGGTTTTTCCTTGACTTTTGCAGAGGCTGCCTTAAAAAAATCACGCAATAGTTCCTGACTGAGACGATTATTGGGAGTAATGACTGTCGCGCCTTCGTGCATTAACGTCAGAAGTTCTTTTTTATCAGTTATCATAAGACCATTAAATTAAGAGGTTTTAACGATTGCCATAAGTCCTGGCCAGAATTTTTTATTAAAATAAATGGCCACTAAACCGGTTAATGGTAAAAGCCACAGACCGATAGTCAAAAAGAGCGAGGCTAAAATAACGCCGTAAAATATTAAATAGTCTTGCCAATGTTGGAATCGGCTGAAAAGCGAAGGGTCTGTGAAGTAATAATGGATATATATAATTAAACTTAGGAGAATCAGTGCAAGGCAGGCAATCAAAATACCTAAAAAAAACGGCCATAGCCAACCATTTTTTTTAGCTAGCATTTTACCAAACAGGCCGCCTGCCAAAGCACCAATAGCCAATGTAGCCAATAATGACGGGAAAAGAGGGATAAGGGCACTGTCTCTTAAGGATAACAAAGTATATTTTGTAAATAACAGGAACAATAATGAAAAGGCAGCAAAAAAAATGGCACCAGCAAATCTGGGGCTTACAGCAGAGGGTTCTTGGGTTTTTGAGTTCATGGTTCTGCCATTAATGACTAATATAGATCATGCTATGTTTAACCGGTTTTCGATTTTTTACAAGGATTTTCCTCAGGGCAAGCGCGTTTGCGATTAAAAATAGTAACAATAAGGTGCACCGATGTAGTATAATATTCTCGTATAAATCTGAGTTTATTTGTAGTGTATGTCCTTTAAGGTAGATGAACGAATCCAGTCAACAAGCTTTGAATTGGTTGATTGGCCGCTCTCACGTGTTTTCTTGAAGGATGAATCACGTTTTCCATGGTTCATCCTGATTCCAAGAGTTGAGAATATTGATGAAATTCATCAGCTTGGTGAAAATAGTAGCCATCAACTTATTCAGGAAATTTCCAGAATATCAGAGTACATAAAAGCATCGTTTAATCCTTTTAAAATCAATGTGGCTGCTTTGGGAAATATAGTGCAGCAGTTGCATATTCATGTGGTTGGTCGCTATAAGAGCGACCCATTCTGGCCCCACAGCATATGGCAGCCTTCTTATGAAGCAAAGCCCTATGATAAGATTGAACTTGCGGAGGTAAAAGTTCTCTTAAAGGCGTTATTTTAAAGAAATCGTCGATTTAACATTATTAAGCTGATATCAGTAAAGTGCTGTGACAATAGGTGCAGTCCAGCCCAATTTTGGGATTTGTTGTTCGACTGCTTCGCCGCCAGCGTCTGGCACACGATCGTTGAGTTTTTATTTTTTCAGGAAGCATTTAAATGAATGATGAAAAAAAAATTGTAAATCAATATGAATATCCCGGATTTATGGCTTCGGCACTGGCCATACATGGTTCTGTGACACCAAAAGTCCTGAAACAGGTGCTCTTTGCCGTGCTGTACGGCGCTCTTATCTCCGTTATTAGCCTATATATACCGGCCTTAACTATTCCAATCAGCCCATTTGAGTATGCCGGTTTGCTAATGGGTTTAATTTTGGTCTTTCGCATTAACGCAGGATACGACCGCTGGTGGGAGGCTCGGAAATTATGGGGCTCAGTTGTGAATACCAGCAGAAACCTGGCCATCATTGTTACCAACTACATCCCCTCTAAACGAGAAAAATCTATTGAACAATTGATTCAATATATTGCGGCTATGCCTTATCTGATGAAAAATAATTTGCGGTTAAACACCTCTGTTGATGAAGTAGAGCATCTGCTGGATAAGTCAACTATCGCAGCTTTAAAGAATATAGAACATAAACCTAACTATATTTCATCACGCATGGCCGCTTGTTTTGCCAAACTTTTAGCTGAAAACAACATCAATCAATTTTCTTATTTAAAGGCAGAGGAATGTCGCCAGATAATTATTGATTGTCAGGGAGCGCTGGAGCGTATTTTAAAAACGCCGATGCCTTTTGTCATGGCCATCAAATCAAGGCGTTTTATTCTTTTGTTTCTTATTATCTTACCCATTGCATTGGTTAATTATTCAGTTTACATCAGTCCGATGGTTACAGGGTTAGTGGCTTACGGATTACTCTCACTGGATCAAATTGGCGTAGAGCTGCAAAACCCTTTTTGCCAGACAAAGCTCAGCCATTTACCTCTTGGAGAAATATGTAAAACCATTGAAAAAAACGTCACTGAAATTTATCAAAAAGCACCTCCTCTGTCCGGGATACAAGATCCCCATGTAGACATCGCCTCAAAAGTGGTTACCGAAGAGGGTATTCGGTTTATCAGCAATGATGTTGCCCAGCAGGGAGGGGAGTTAACATGAGTATGCTCAAAAACCCTGATGGAATAAGAACATCGTATCCTCAATCTTGACGAGACACTAGTCTGGATGTTTCTTTTGATACTGCCATCAGATGTATCTAATTATCAAATTTTAAATCAATATATATTTTGTAATACCCATTTTGTGCCGATCTCAATAACATAGAGATAGCATGGACATTGTGCATAAACTGCGGAAGGTGAGTGATTTCTTTACCAAAAACCAGGTGTGTTACCGGGGACACTTACAATAATTTATTAATATAAATTATTGTAATCTATTGATTTTTAATATTTTTATGGTTTAATTGCTCGCTGTTTTCAGAAGGTAGCGAATCATGAAGAAAAATACACATACAGTCGATTTTACCAATTTGGAGGATGCTAGTGTTGAGGATTTTAAATTTTTACTCCCTAAGATGCAGGAATATACCGGCAATGTAGCTGACAATATTTTGTATCTCCTTGAAAAGCAGAAAGACATCGTAGACGGTTTCCCGGTTAATTTATATGAGCATTCTTTGCAAACAGCAACACGCGCATACCTGGACGGAGCAGAGGATGAGATGGTTGTGGTTGCTTTATTACATGATGCGACGATGGAAATTTCCCATGTAAATAACCATGCAGAAGTAGCTGCGGCATTGCTGAAACCGTATATTTCAGAAAAAAATTACTGGATATTAAAGCATCATAGCATATTTCAATCTTATTATTTTTTTGAAAAAATTGGACTGGACAAAAATGGAAGGGAGCAGTTTAAAAATCATTCCCTGTACAACGAAGTCGTTGACTTCTGTGAAAGGTGGGATAATCCTTCTTTTGATCCTGACTATAATTCCAAGCCTATCTCATTCTTTAAACCTATCGTAAGAAAAATCTTATCAAACAAAGATTAGAAAAATTAAAACCCACTTATCGATTGATATTCTTACTAAGTAATAACCCTTATTCTTAAGAGGTACCCACATGATGAGTGATAAACAATTATCACTGACACCAACTGAGTTGGTGCTGCAAAATTACCGGGATGATATTTTTGGATTCCATGGCCATATGTCCTATGATTATGAGTTTTTTCCCTCCCAACCTTTGCCCCAGCATTTACCTTCTCCCTGGGACTCCTGGGAAAACGCTATAACTAAAATACCTCATTGGTATCGCTCCGGTACAGTCTGTCAAAATTTAGCTGCCTTACCTGTCTTGCCAGCCGATAACCTGCAAGATGAATACTTAACAAGAGCAAATATTATTTTGGGTTCATTCGCATTAGGTTTTAAATTTTGCTGGGAGCAAATGAATGAATCAAATCAACAGCGCAATCAACAGATCAAGGCACAGATTGAACAGGGCAATAATATTTTAGCGCCTATTGAGGATTCTGTAGTAAAGCCTTGGAGAAAAATTTGGCAAAAAATGGGACGGCACCGATCCTGTGTTGAAAGTGATATGTTTGTTTCAAATTTTGTCTATAAAGGCGAGCAAACGTATAGGCCTGAACTTATTAATAGCAAGAATACCCACTTGTTAATCCCATTTTTTTTAACTCGCACAGAGCATCGCTTCTGGTTTTCTGTAATTGAGTTATGTGCTCGTTTTCCAGGTATCTCTGCAACAGTCAATCTGCAACAAGCGATGCAATTACAAAAACACTCAGAGGTAGAACAGATTTTAAACAACCTCGCAGAACTATGGTTTTCAATAGTAGAAGAGATATTAACAACAGCCGATATTGGCGTTAGTGCAATTGATTGGGGAAACACGACAGCACGCTGGACTGCAGCCCTTTTTCCTGGCGAAGAAGGATTTTCAGGCATGTTTTCGCCAGCTTGGCATATTATGGATCAACTGGTGTCTCGCAGAGACTATGACTCTTATTTAGGTAAAATAATGCAGAAAACCCGGCTCATGCTGCCTAAAGGTTGGCAAGAGTACATTGATGCGGTAGGACAGTCTAACTTGCAAACATACATTGATAAATATAGCAGTCAACATTCTGGTTTAAAAACCGCCTATAATTTGCTTTTGGAAAGTTATCAATACTTTTTTCGTTCTCATCGACGTAAAGTTTTTGCTTTTGAATACCAGTCTATGCTTAGCGGACGGTCAGAAACCAATGGTGGAATAAAAGCGGATAGTGAGGAGCCAGGATGGGATCTGGTTAATCTACATCTTAAAGACAGTGCGCGGGAAAGACCTGCTAAACTGGCTGCCCACAATAAAACATACTCTCACAGCTGGATAAATCCATATCTTGTAAAACTCGATATGAGTAAAACGGGCTGGCATGCAGGTGACAGGGTTGACCTGGAACTACGTCAACATGATGGAGAAACCAAATCAATTGTTGCCAATGTTTGTGTCAATGCGTCTTCTGACGAATATTTATTACTTTGGTCTGATCAATTTGAGAATATTGAGACAATTTTAAAAATTTCAAAAATCTCGGGGGAGTTTATTCGGCAACCTACCAAGCCAGAGCCTGTTTTTATTATTGCTGATATGTCCTGTGCCGGAATGGCAATGGATTGTTGCCTTCAGCAGCATGCATTAAATGCCAAGGTGATAATCGAATCAAACAGTGAAGTAGAGGAATACCTTGCACCTCTGAATGTTGAAACTACTAACCTTACCTTTGTTAATGATATCGAAGCGTATATCGCTCAAGCCACATATGAAATAAAAACCAGACTGGACAGTCAGTCTCATTTTTATTTTTTCGGGGCAGTAAATTTTATACGTCGAGCTAATACTGCTTTTCGTGTCTGTATTAAACAGATTACATCCTGTGTAAATGAGACTTATCGGCAACTCAGAGAAGAAAAAAGGTTACATCTGGCAGCTATATATCAGCCAATGGTGCCAACCGGGGAGAATAGTTTGCTTCATGCCTGGGATGTTGCTGAATCGACAGACCCAAACCACTGCATGAGAGTGATTTTGCATAATCAAGTACTGAATATCACAGAATTTTTACCTATCCATATTGGCGGAGAAAACATACTTGAAATGATGGCGGGTACCGATATTACAAGGGAGTTTGAAATTGCTCATACCAATGGGGTTAAAGTATTGGGAATACCCAATGTTTTTGTCGAAGGAAAATATGTATTACCTAAAAAGGATCTTGAGCCGTTAACAAAATACATTTTTCAATTGGTCAGATATGTTAATGCATTTGTAGTCACCCAAAATGATGTTTGGAACAACCATGCAGAGGATACCTATATACTCGGCAATACTTTGCTACATTCATTACGCCAGTTGCCAGAAGAGAATATTTGGGGAAGTGTATTCAGCAATTATATGAAATTCAATAAGGAATATACGGCAGATATTGCTGAATACTGTAATAACAAACACCAAGCTGCAATTTCAATAGTCGAAGAATATATGAATGGAAAAAGTGATGAAAGTGGTAAATTACTTTTGACTAAAGTGAGAAAAAATTATGAGGACTTTGGCCGATATTGGATTAAATTACTATGTTATATTCTCAAGAAGCTAACTGATAATAATAATTCTTTTGAATTACTTGATGCAGAAGAAAATGTACCGCATGAGTTTTTATGGATTGCTAAAATCACTATTGGCACATGTTCAAAAAACCAATGCAACTAGGTGCTAACAATTGGAACCAGTTTCCCGCGCATTAGGCGCGGAATCTACTCTCATATTTTGTTAATAGGATGGCATTTTAGGTGTCAACTATCCCTTAGATATTAATTTGAATTTTGCAGGTGCTCATGAGTAATTATCCTATTCTAATTGTTGGAGCTGGCCCGACTGGATTAACGCTCGCAAACCAACTTAGCCGATACAATATTCCTTATCGTATTATTGATAAAAACGAAACCGTCTCCCCTTTATCGCGGGCTCTGGTCATTCATGCGCGAACCCTTGAAGTCCTGTCTGATATTGGTCTCATAGAACAATTTTTAGAATCAGGTAATAAAATTAGAGGAGTAAAATTTTATTTTAACAAAAAACAAACGGTATATTTAAATTATCAATTAGCAGAAAGTATTTATAATTTTGCACTGGCCATCCCGCAAGCAACCACAGAAATGCTTTTGGAAAATTTTTTGCTAAATAAATACGGCGTTACCGTAGAAAGAAGCTCTGAATTAGTTGATGTGTCTCAAGAGGAAGATGCAGCAAAAGCGGTTATTAAAACTTCAGATGGCCAATTTATTGAAGAAAAATTTTCTTACATTGCAGGATGTGATGGGGCGCATAGTATTGTTCGCAAAAAGGCAAATATAAGCTTTTTGGGAGAGGCCTATAAAGGCTCATGGATGCTCCTGGACTGTGAAATAGATTCTTTCAATAAAGAAGATATTATCAATATATTTGCTACCAGATATGGAAGTTTTGCTATTGCTCCAATTGGTAAGAAAATATTCCGTATTGCTGCCACAAGGCGAATTGCTGGAACAAATCCTGATGAGGATCCAACGTTAGCTGAGTTTCAAATGCTTGTTGACAGTTGCTTGCCAGAAAAAGTAAAACTGGGTGAGCCCAAATGGATTACCAAATATAACCTGCATCATAGAATAGTTAATACCTTCCAAAACGGTCGCATGCTTGTTGCAGGGGACGCTGCCCATATACACAGCCCTGTTGGTGCTCAAGGGATGAATACGGGTATCCAGGATGCCTATAATCTGGGATGGAAGTTAGCCCTGATGCAATGTGTCGAGAATTCAAATGATATCCTGAACAGTTATAATGCCGAGCGGAATCTGGTTGCAAAAAAAGTTGTCAAAGATACGCATAAAAATACTAAAATTATGGCTTTAAGCAATCCTCTGCTGATTAAGTCACGCAATTATATGATGCAAAAACTAATGTCATTTGGTTTCGTTCAGAGAAATTTTATCAATAACATGGCTGAAATTAATATTCGCTATGAGCAGTCTGATATAATCAGAGAAGACTGGCAAGATTCCCCCTGCCATAAATTGAAACGTTCGATTGCAGTTGGTAAACGAAACCCAAACATTAAATTGAGCTCCTGGGATAAACAGGAGACAGGTGGAATGGACACACTTTCTCGATTAAAACACTTGCTGCTGTTTATTGTTAATGATTGTGAAAAGAATTTTATACGACAACAGCATGAAGTCCTGAAGCCACTGTTGAAGGAGTATCAATTTTTTCTCGAGCCACACTATATTTTCACAGATACCTCTTTTCAAGGTGAATGGGATGGGGTTAAATGCTGGCTCGCGGAAAAAAAATCCATTAAAATCTACGGGGTAAATAAGGCTGCTTTTTATTTGATACGGCCTGATGGATATATTGCTTACCGTAACCAGCCTGTTTCAGTCGAAAAATTGAAACGCTATTTAAGCATATTTAAGCCGAAACAATTATTGTAATCACTGTTATGTCAGACTCTGTGAAAATATTGCTTCACCGAGTCTGGGCTTTTAAACAGGATTTTTTATCTATTTCTTATAAGGGTTAACTTTCTATGGTTTTAGACAACGAACAACAGAAACTTTGGGAGCTTCTGGTCGTTAAGGATGCTGAAGCATTTGCTGCATGTAACTGGTCGGGAATTGAAGATGAATTTATTTCTGAGAGTTTCATAGGTATATATGCCAACAACTCATTTTCTCCTGGTGATTGGGATTATGCATACCCAACACTTGATGCTTACAAAATAAAATGGTTGAAACAAGCAAACTTGTTGGGTGAAAATGATTATAAAATTCCCCTTGAAGAAGCATTGCAACAAATAATCACCCTGAAAAAAATAAGCATTAAAGAGAATCGGGCTTGTGTGTGGAAGCAATTTGACGGCTTCCTGGAAACGATGACTGGTGAAAAAATATTTTTGCAGTGGCAAACCATTTATTTTTGCACTAAAAAAGAAAGCGATTGGAAAATATCTGGCTTTATAGGTCATCTTCCGCTGGAAGGTTAAATTTTATAAATTGATGTCCAGATATGATTTAAGAAGACGTTATGTTTGGACATAAATAGTTTAGTTATTTTTTTACTGAAATGAGGTTATAAATAAATGCAACAATCAACTCCAGGCCAAATAGGTTTTTTCAAGTCTGAAGATATAAAATCATCCAAGATTATTGCAGTCGATGGTGATAAAGATGCGGGAAAAACTGCTCTTATCATGCGTTACGCACAGGATCTATTTACCGATCACAAAGTTGACTTACCTCTACCTACTATAGAGAAAACTATAGAGGAAGATGGTAGAGCTATAAATTTAAAGATAATTGATACTAATTCTGGCAGTCGCTTTGCTGTAGAAAATCAAAGGATACCAAGGTGCAACGCTATTATTTTAGCGTTTGATTTGACAAATAAAGAAGATTTTGAAAATTTGCCACAGTGGTTAAAGGAAAAAAGACGTTATTACGGGGAGCGTGTTGAAATTATTCTTGCTGGTACAAAAATGGATGGGAAGATGGCAGTAAGTGAGGAAGAAGTAGCAACATTTGCTAAAGACAATGGCTTGACCTATGTTCTCACCAGTGCAAAAAATAATCAAAACATCAATCAGTTATTTACCGGCATTATCGAAACATTAACCAAGCCATCAAATGCCCAGGTTACCCCTATCATATTGCCAAAGGAAGAAGAGGGATGCAGGTGTAATGTAATGTAATGCTCCAAATAGGCCCGCTGGCCGGCGCAAGGAAGTTTAGAATTGAGGTGAACTGGCTTCAATACCCTCAGCTTCCTGTTGGCTAGCGCAGCAATTGTATGAAAATAGACATGCAGAAGAAGCATAAACTTGGCGTTGTTAAATAATGCCAATGAGACAATTCTCAGTATTTAGTAAAGCATGTCATGATGATTTATTATCCTGCCTTGGGACTCTTCTTCGTCGCTGGTATTTTGAGTGCAGAATGTCATAAACTAAATGACCTCGTAAATACATGGCCGCAAATCCCGCTGCAATCGCGAGCCATAAGCCTGCCAGGATAAAGCTGTAAGGCAGAATAAACAAATATAGCAATAGCATTTGAGGAAAGGTAGCTCCTTCAAATGCAGCGGTATATCGACCCTGGATTAGCAGCAGGAAACCCAAATCATAAAATGGCAACGCGGCAACCACCATTAAGAAACCCCATAAAAACGCTTTCCTGCGATAAGGCTTGGAGCTATGGATAATAAGTTTGCCAAAGAGTGCTCCAAAACAGGCGGCGATAACTACGCCGAGCAAGATGGCTTTAAACAAGGGTAAAAGCTGTTCCATGCCCATTAGATAGAGAAACAAATCAATTAAACAGGTCGCTATAATTGCCAGTAGTGCGAAATAAATTGCTGCGAGAAGCCGGGGGTTAGAAATAGTGAGTGCCTGGTCCTCTCGGTTCATGATACAACTCCTGCAATACACTTAACCGGTTCTAGTTTAATTTTAGTCTATAAATGGAGCTTTTATCATGTTTGCCATTAAGGGTTCTTGGCACTTCAAAAGCTTACAGTAACGCAAGCAATTACTTGTCTTTCTCACTTAATTCAAGCCACATGGCGTTTAATACGGCAAAGGTACAGGCTAAGCCTGTACCTAAAATCCAGGAAAAATACCACATACTGTCTCTCCTAATAGGCTGATTCGTTTTTAATAGTGTCAACTGTGACCTTCCCACGCAACACCCGATAGACCCAGCTTGTATAGATTAAAATAAGGGGGAGGAAGATCACGGTTGCTATAAGCATAATAAACAACGTTAACTGGCTTGATGAACTATCCCAAACAGTTAAACTCTGATCCGGATGGCTTGAAGAGGGCAGTATGAAGGGAAACAGGCTAAGGCCTACGGTGGCAATAATACCGATTACCGAAAAAGAGCTGAAGATAAAAGCCAGAATGGCTTTCCTGGTTAAGCCTATGGCAAGTAATGCAGCGATAATTGCTCCCGCAGGTACAACTATAGTGATTGGTGCAAACTGATAGTTTGCCAGCCAGGCACCACTTTGGCGCATCACTTTTTTATAAAGCGGATTCGATGGCCCTTCGTGGGAAATTAAGCTGGTTAAATGATAGCCGTCAATATAATAATAAAGCCATAGGCCGCCGAATATAAACAAAAGGACTGTTAAAAAAGCAGAAACTTTGGCGGCAGTGACCGCACGATGCTGGATGCGCCCTTCAGTCTTGATATTAATAAAGAAAGCTCCATGCATTGCCAGCATTGCAACGGAAGTTAGACCGCATAACAATGCAAAGGGGTTTAATAGTGCAAAAAAAGTACCTGTATAAAAAGGACGCAGGCTTTCATCGAAGTGAAAGGGAACACCTTGTATTACATTCCCAATAGCCACACCAAACAGTAGGGCAGGAATAAAACCGCCTATGAAAAGTGCATTGTCCCAGAGATTTCGCCAGGTTGGATTAGGCAATTTGGAACGGTATTTAAACCCGACAGGACGTAAAATCAAAGCAAGCAGGATAACCAGCATGGCCAAATAAAAGCCGGAGAAGGACAATGCATACAAGGCTGGCCAGGCAGCAAAAATTGCACCGCCACCGAGAATAAACCAGACTTGATTTCCTTCCCATGTTGGGCCGATGCTGTTAATGAGGATCCGGCGCTCGGTGTCTGTTTTGGCAAGCCAGGGCAGCCATATTGCTACGCCTAAATCAAAGCCATCCATGACCGCAAAGCCAATGAGCAATATTCCCAACAGTGCCCACCATATTACGCGTAAGGTTTCATAATCTAAAGGCATGTTTATTCTCCTTCATTAGTGAAGCCATCAGGCCCCAGACGAATATATTTAATCATCAGATAAACTTCGATGACTGCCAGGATGGTATAAAAGAGAATAAAACCGGATAATGAAGTCAACACTTGTGAAGCACTGACTGATGAAGTACCTAATGCGGTGGGTAAAATACCTTGTACCACCCAGGGTTGACGTCCATATTCCGCGACTACCCATCCCAGTTCGGCTGCAATCCAGGGTAAGGGCAATGACCAAAGCGCTAGATGTAAATACCAGCGTGAAGTATGCAACTTACGCTTTATCGATAGGTAAAAACCAACTGCAAAGAGTAAAATAAAGAAAATCCCGCAGGCGACCATGATGCGGAAAGAGAAGAACAAGGGTTTAACGTGCGGCTCAAGATCCTGGGCTGCTTTGCTGATTTGCTCATCAGTCGCGTCAACTACTTTCTCAGTATATTTTTTTAATAGCAGGCCATAACCTAAATAATTCCCATGAGCGGTAAAATCGGCTTTGGCTTGCTCATCCTGCGGGTTTTTCTGTAAGCGGGTTAGGGCATCATAGGCTTTTATCCCTTCGTGAATGCGTTGCTTCCCTTGTTCAATCAAATCAAAAATGCCTTCAAGGGGTTCATTGAATGAACGAGTGGCGATTAAACCCAGAACGTAGGGAATTTCAATGGCATAATCGGTATGCATGGTTTTTTCATTGGGAATACCAAAGAGAGTCAATCCTGCAGGTGCCTTCTCTGTATGCCACATTGCTTCCATCGCCGCAATTTTCATCTTTTGGTTATTGTTAGCCACATAACCGCTTTCATCCCCAAGAACAACCACGGATAAGGCGGAGGCCAGGCCAAAAGAAACCGCAACAGTCATCGAGCGTTTGGCGAACTCTTTATTTCGCCCACGTAAAAGAAAATAAGCACTGATAGCCAAAACAAAAATAGCGCCTGTTACATAGCCTGCGCTAATGGTGTGAACAAATTTGGCTTGGGCAACAGGATTGAAGATAACGTCTGCAAAATTACTGACCTCCATACGCATGGTTTGGTAGTCAAATCTTGCACCGACTGGATTTTGCATCCAGCCATTGGCAATCAGGATCCACAAAGCGGACAGGTTAGTGCCCAAGGCAAGCAGCCAGGTACAGGTAAGATGTTGTAATTTTGTTAATTTGTCCCAGCCAAAGAAGAACAACCCGACAAAGGTAGCTTCAAGGAAAAAGGCCATTAAGCCTTCAATCGCAAGGGGGGCACCGAATACGTCACCTACATAATGTGAATAATAAGCCCAGTTAGTGCCGAACTGAAACTCCATAGTCAGGCCAGTGGCTACGCCCAAGACAAAGTTAATCCCAAACAAGACACCCCAATATTTCACCATCCGACGCCATATTTCACGGCCAGTCATGACATAGACTGTTTCCATGATGGCAAGCAACAGTGACAATCCTAATGTCAGCGGAACGAAAAGAAAATGATACAGGGCGGTTAAAGCAAACTGTAAGCGGGAGAGATCAACGACTTCACTACCAGGAATCATGGCTTACCTCAAAGACTGAAGTTACGCATCAAAATAAAATCATTCTCAGCTGTTGCAGTCTGTTGACAACCAAGCTCTCAGCGTCAAGGGTACAGACTAGACATCAAGAAATCATTTTTATTTTACCGGACGTGTAGTATCAGATGACAATCCAGAACCTAACAGCCACTCTTTTGTCGTATTTGATGGTCTTTGAATATCCTTAAAGCAAACAAACCATAAAGCAACAAGCAATATTAACTTGACCAATAGCGTTAACAAGATATCACGGGTCAAAGGTTTCATAGATTGTTTTCTGGTGAGAACACCCCGCCATTTTAATTTAAATTGGTCTTTAAAACCAGCATTCGGTTTAATAAAAAATCAATTTTTTCGTTAACTCATCTGAAATAGAGTTGACGCTTAAAAATATCGAGTTTTTTATTAGTATCTGGGCAAGGTTGCTATATTCCCTTGCCTGCCTGCGTTGGTAAAACTAAGAAAATTGATTGGTTTTTGCTGTGCCAGATTGAGGATTTAGCTTGTCGTCAGGGTTAACATTAGCACTTTTCACGGAGTAAAATCGACTATTTGCTGCCAGCAGCTGAGGGGTTGGAATGGCTTCCGGTTGATTTTTCAATTCCTCATTGGCTAAAGCAGTGGCGGATAAAAGTTCTTCATGTAGATTTTTTTCTTTATGAAATAAGCGCTGAAAGGCTTCATTCTGAAGCGCCTGTGGATATTTCTGCCAGACCCTGGCTCTCTCAAGATGTAAAAAAGCTGCTTGATAATCTTTCAGATCATAGGCGACCTCGGCTTTTATCAATTCTTCGTTTGCCTCAGGTATGAGTTTATTTTCTGGCGTATTTCCATTCTCTTGTTTTATTTGATCGTCTTCTTCTTGTAAGGTAATCTTGGATTTTAAGGCCCGCATCGCTCCAAGAGCAGGAATCAGTTTGGAGAACTCGTCGATGAAACATTTTTTCTCTTCGGGCTCTGTAAACAAAGCCTTGCATGTCCTTTCATTTGTAATCAATGCTGTAACTACGTCTCTTAAGAGATCTAAAGCTTCGAAAGATGGGGTAGTATTCTTAGTTTTTTGTGAAAAAAATCTTTTAATAAGCGACAACACATCTTGAAGGAATGACAAATTTATTTGCATTTCAGGCTGGACTGACAGACGTTCAGTCAGAGAGAACAGAAGGTGAAGTGTCAGCAATAGGTCTTCTTTACAGGCGTTTAGAAAAAGCGCGCTTTGGCCGAATATATCATCATTTTCGCATTGAAGCATTTCCTCAAATCTGCTGGTGCACCTCATCATCTGTTTTTTAATTTTAGTGGGTTCATCATCGACTTCCTTCGTAGATAGATCCAGCGATGGATTCTCCTTAAGAAAGCGGCTGATCACCTCTTTACCCAAATAACCGTTACTGAACAGAAAAAGAAGCATGTTCTTATCCACTGATGCATCATAAACAGTACGCATCAAGCCACGAACATAAAAATAAAGCCAATCTTTCGAGGCTGAATCATCATTAAAATATTGGCTAATGTATTTTTCCTGCAGCAAATACTGAACTTGAGCCAAATCATTTACTTTGATTGCCGGCAACAGCAAGTGGTGGAGTAGAGAAAATTTGATTAAATTTTTATATTCAGCATTGCCTTGAGTCTCCAGGACATGGCAAAAGAAATCAATCAATAGGTTTTTAAATACCTTGCTTTCTGCCTTGCAGGTTGCTTCGATAATATGAACAAACCATCCTGGATGGTCAGGAAAATAATTTTCAAATGCAGTTTGCCTTGTTTTGTCAAACCAGTGCTTCAGATATAAAAACAAATTATTTATTTCTTCTTTTTTTAAAAGACAGGCATCAAGTTTTTTTTCAAAGCCGATGTTTCCAAGGTTATCATCACAAAGCAGGCTGTCTATAAACTTATCTGAACAATCGGCAACCCAGCTTGAACGAATCTCTGCCTTATCCACAGGATTTATCTTGTTTTTTAAGTCTTCTATGGTGTTAAATTTACTCCTTGCGGAACATACTTGATCACCATCAACATAGACCCATAGTCTGTTGTTATGCATACCTAATGAGAGTACTAGTTGTCCATTGCAATGCGGGGACTCTTTTGCCAAATAGGGAGTAAATAGCTCATCGTTTACCTCAAAAAAAGGTTTTGTGTTCCAGCTTGATGAAAATATAATCTGAAAAACCCCATTTGCCTTTAGCCACTCCCTGCTTCTTTCTGGATTTAATCCAAGGAGTCTAACCTCCTGATAGGATAATATGATTTCAATACGACCTTCTTTGTTACTTTTCTTTATTTTATTTATAAGGCCCTGAGCAATCGACTCCAACTGCTCAGCAGTGTATTTATCTGTCATATTATCCCTTTCATAAAGCGCAAAAAGGGGTACATATTGCCGGTTTAACCGGCATTAATCAATATTGAGTATATAAGTGGGTGCGATTAAAACTGAGGTTGGTGTTAATTAATGGTAGCCTGGATGGAGCGCCAGCGAAATTGTAAGGGATACGGGTTTATTATCAACCGCCGATCCCGGATTTCACTGACGCTGCATCCAGGCTACGACTTCCAAGGAAAAACCGCACTTTAAATCACACCCTATAGTTGCACCGATCAGACTGCCTCCAGAATAGCAGCAACCCCCATTCCGCCAGCTGTACAGATTGATATCAGGCCTCTGCCTTTGCCTTTTTGATGAAGCAGTTTGGCAAGATTGCTGACGATACGTGTGCCTGTTGCTGCAAAAGGATGGCCAAGGGCAATGCTACTCCCATTGATATTCATTTTGCTTTCGTCAATTAAACCTAAGGCTTGATTGCGGTTAAGTACACGGTTGCAGTAATCTTTAGAGGCCCAGGCTTTTAAGTTACAAAGTACCTGGCCTGCAAAGGCTTCATGAATTTCGAAAAAATCAAAATCCTCAAATGATAGTTTATTGCGTTTTAAAAGCTCACTCACGGCAATTACCGGTGCCATCAGCAACCCTTCTCCCTGTACAAAATTGATCGCAGCAACTTGCGCATCAATAAATCGTGCAAGGACAGGATGATTGTATTTTTGGGCTACGTTTTCACTTAATAAATAAACTGCTGAGGAACCATCAGTTAGCGGGCTGCTGTTACCTGCTGTTAAGGTTCCCTTTCCAGAGGTATCAAATGCAGGTTTTAGCTTGGCCAACTTTTCTATAGTAGAGTCTGAGCGGATAGTTCCATCTTTTTTTAACCCCCTATATTCCATAACCAGATCATCATAAAATCCTTCTTCATAGGCTTTGATGGCATTTTGATGGCTTCTTAATGCTAACTCATCTTGCTCTAATCGGGAAACGTCCCATTCCTTAACCATTTTTTCAGCATGCTGACCCATTGATAAGCCAGTACGTGGTTCTATGACGGCAGGGAACTGGGGCTTTAGATCAGTTGGCCGAAAAGAAGCGAATGTTTTTAATTTGGCGATAAAATCTTTTGTTTGTCGTAATTCAATGAGTTTACGAGTAAACGAAGGAGGGTACATAACAGGAAGATCACTATTTGAATCCACCCCGGCTGCAATGCCATCATCAATTTGATGATTGGCAATTTTAAGTGCAATTTGTAATGTTGTTTCCAGACTTGTTCCACAAGCACGCTGTAGCGTATAGGCAGGCGTATGAGGATCAAGGTTGGTACCCAATACCGATTCCCGGGCTAAATTCCAATTATTGGAGTTATTGATGACTGCTCCAAGTCCCACATCCCCTAAAATTCGTCCTTCCAGATTCATCTTTTTGACCAGCGCTTGTAAGGATGCAATCATCAAATCTTGCGTAGATATTTGTTTATAAGTGGTTAGCGATTTAACAAAAGGGGTTCTAATGCCCCCAGCGATATACACTGGTCTTGTCTTCATTCAGAAAATCCTTATCTTTAATAACAGTATAGATGTTGGCAATCGGTTTTCTGTGGTGGATGCTGGGTCGTTGAGTAGTTAATTGCTACCCGACTAAAGAATATTACCCTGCAAAGTAACTAGTGTCTCGTCAACAGGCGCTAATCATTTTGAATAATCTTTGCTTCTACATCTTTTTTCATCACAATGATGGTAATTCGACGGTTGACCGGGTTTAATGGGTCTTCCTTATCAAGCAAGACAGTGGAAGCGTAGCCTGTGACCCGCATGACTTTATCTTCTGGCATTCCTGCTTTAACAAGAGCTCGACGAGCAGTATTTGCCCGTTGCGTTGATAACTCCCAGTTACTTTGGTTTAAGTCATCAGGATTATGATAAGGATGATCGTCAGTATGTCCCTGAATACTAATTTTGTTTGGGGAGCTATTTAAAAGTTGCGCTATTTTGTCAAGAACCTGAAGCATTTCCGGATCGATTTCATCGCTTCCCATGCCAAACATCGGTTTATTATTATTGTCAACCAGTTGGATTCGTAACCCTTCGGAATCAATTTCCATTAGTAATCGGTCCTTCAGGTCAGCTAAGGCTGGGTCATTGACAATAGTGTGCATAATATTGGATTTTAATTCCTGCAATTGCTGCATTTCGCTTTTATCTTCCGAAGTTTGTTTGTTGGCTGAGACTTGTCCATCTTTTCTTTTAAGGTTATCACCTCCGCCGTCAATGGTCTTTTTTCTTGCGCCTATACTGTCACCACCAATAAGGGCAATTCGTAGTGGTTGCTTAAAGTATTCAGACAAGCCCTCCTTTTGTGCTTTGTTGAGTGAAGAAATTAACCACATAAGAAGGAAAAAGGCCATCATTGCCGTAACAAAGTCAGCATAAGCAATTTTCCAGGAACCTCCATGATGACCGCCATGAGATTTTTTGACTTTTTTTATAATAGTTAAGTTCTTATTATCTGCCATATTCTACCTATGCTGCTTGCCTGGCAGGCTTCATTTCCTCGCTTAACTCATTAAAGGAAGGCCTGGTTGTAGTGAACAATACCTTGCGTCCAAATTCGGTGGAAATAAGCGGCGGATTATTATGCATGCTGGCTAAAAGGGTTACTTTGATGCAGTTTAATACTAATAATGATTCGTTTGCCCGTTGCTCAAGGGCAGTTGCCAATGGACCAATGAAGCCATAGCCTAACAATATCCCCAGAAAAGTCCCTACAAGCGCTTGTGCTACTAATACGCCTAGTTCACTCGGAGGGAGGTGGATAGACTCCATCGAGTGTACTACCCCTAAAACGGCGGCTACTATCCCAAAGGCTGGCATGGCGTCTGCGAGTTTGGAAATCGCATTTACGGGAATTAATTCTTCCTGGTGATAAGTTTCTATTTCACTGTCCATCAGTGACTCAAGCTGGTGAGGTTGCAGATTGGAGGTAATAAGCAGACGAAAATAATCGCAGATAAACTCCACCACATGAGGCATTGACATAATTCGAGGGAAGTTGCCGAAAATAGCACTATTTGCCGGATCGTCAACATCATTTTCTAATGACATAAACCCCTCCTGACGACCTTTGGTCAGTAAGGCAAAAAGAAGGCCAAGCAAATCATTGTGCATCATCTTGGCAGATTTCGCACGTCTGAATAAAGTGGGCAAAGCGTGAGCTATAGACTTTAGCACACTGCCGCTGTTTCCCACGATCAAGGAGCCAACAGCAGCACCACCTATGATTAGCAACTCCACAGGTTGGAATACAGCTGCCAGATGACCACCGGCTAACGCGAATCCGCCAAAGACAGAAAGTAAAATGACAATATACCCAAGCAAAACGAGCATCGTTCTTCCCTATATTCTTTAACTCCATGATATCAAAAGAATTTAAGCATTCAACACATTTGATAGCAAATTAAATATTGTTTTAATCCTTATTTCATATAATCGTGAACGACCCGACCATAGGGAAGTGTTAAATCTGAAACGAAATGAACGGCGTTAATCACCTTTTTGACCGGTAATCTGGCAACTGGCGCCAAAGCATGATGGTATAATTCCAGTTGGGCAGGCCCAGTCCATGCGCCTTTTATCGTTACATCTTCCAAATGATATTCTACCAGCTCACAAATACGGGTACTGCCATCGACGTGGGGGATAACTTTTAGCAAATAGCATGGTGCTACAATCGACTCAGCTACTTTCTTGATATCAAGTGTCTGGTATTTATAGCCCATTGTAGCGGTTGCAATTCGATTACAACCATAATCCAATGTCCCCAGGAGGGTTTCTTTTTCAACCGACAAACAAGGTTGGGCAAGTTTCTTGGGAAATCCCCAAATTTCACGGCCGCCAGCAATAGGGGGATGATCATCCAGGTACATGGCATGCGTATAGCCGCCTTCTTTACCCTGGTAGCGGACAGGAATAACCTGGCCTGATTCTGTATAGTCCCCAAATCCGGTTGAGTCAGGCATACGGATGACTTCAAAATTTACCCAGGGCTTAGTGACTTCCAACGGTGCTGGCACAATTTCGCGGAGCAAGTCCATATCAGTTTCATAGGTGATAATCAGGTATTCACGATTGATGAAACGATAAGGACCACGGGGATAGGACGGGCTGCAAAAAGGCATTGCAAACGCATTTTCTCGAATATGTGCTTCATTCATTTGTCAAACTCCTGTTTAGTAGCAAATCGGATAGAGTCAGAGATATCGCCTATGTTGTAATTTTATTAGGCACATGTTAAGGAATAAGCATATGCCTTGATGTTATTACTCCATAAACCAGCCATGAGAGACAACTAAAGCTTGTCCCGTTAATGCGTTTGAGTTGAATGAAGCAAAAAATAATGCAGTTTGAGCTACATCCTCAATTGTAGTAAATTCACCATCGACAGTATCTTTGAGCATCACTTTTTTAATCACATCCTCTTCACTCATGTTGAGTTCTTTAGCTTGCTCAGGTATTTGCTTGTCTACTAATGGGGTACGTACGAAGCCTGGACAGATAACGTTTGCACGAACACCATGAGCAGCTCCTTCCTTGGCGACTACCCTGCATAAACCAAGTAAACCGTGTTTGGCGGTAACATAGGGCGCTTTCAACTTGGATGCTTCTTTGGAGTGAACAGATCCCATATAGATAATACTGCCGCCTTTTCCTGCAGAATACATATGCTTAAGCGATGCTTTGGTAGTAAGGAATGCTCCATCCAGATGAATGGCCAGCATTTTTTTCCAATCGGAAAAAGCTAATTTATCAACAGGATCAATAATCTGGATTCCGGCATTGCTGACAAGAACATCGATGCTGCCAAAACGGCTGGCTACAGCATCAATGCCTTCATTAACTTGCCCTTCATCAGTGACATTCATGGCAACAGCCATGGCTTGGCTGCCCATGGATTCAATTTCTTCGACCACTTCCTGGGCTTGATTAAAATTCAGATCAGCGATGGCTACTTTTGCCCCTTCACGAGCATAAACAAGTGCAATTTCCTTGCCGATTCCACTGGCAGCCCCGGTAATTACAGCTACTTTTCCTTTCAGCTTCATGTCTACTTTCCTTGTATTTTAATCGATTTTAGCAGTATAGCAGTGAGTTTATTATTTTGCTATTTGGATTCGGGTTGAAATGGAGGCCTGGATATTCAGGGAAAACATGGGGGTATAAATAGCAGCGGCATAAAGGATTTTGTGTCCTTTATGCCAACTGAAAGTCAACAGTGGAAGAATTATTACAGAGATCAGTAGTAATAATAGCGACCTCTGTACCAGCGTCTTCTATCTTCTTGTTGTCCTATCTGATGGCCAATTAGTGCGCCAGCGCCAGCGCCAATAATAGCTCCAGCTCCGCGACCGCCACTTACTGCATAGCCAAGGCCAGCTCCGGCGGCGGCACCTGTAGCGGTTCCTACCTGAGTAGCGGTACATGAAACCAGTCCTGTGGTCGATAATCCCAAGAAAAACATAATTGCTATTAATTTTTTCATGGTTAGGTCCTCTTGAAAATTGATCCTTCACTAGGGATATTAGTACAAAAAAATACACTTAGCCCATTTTTAATTCAGTTATTGGGTATGGTTGGTGTGCTAAAAAAATATAATTAATTGTAATAATGGTGATTTTTCTCAGATAGTGAGCAAGCATGTTTTTAATGGTAAAAATCTGGAGTCAGGATTCCTGTCTATCAAATCGCGGGTAAGCGCCCAATTTCTTTTACGCTTGAGAAATTGTTCATCCATCAGTAGTATTGAATTTTAATTTTCAGTAAAAATGAGGGAACTATGTTTCGGGGTAGTATTGTCGCACTGGTGACACCTTTAATCGATGGCAAAGTTGATACTGCACGTTTGAGAGAACTTGTAGAATTCCATATCAGTGCCGGAACCCATGCTATTGTTGCAGCGGGAACCACTGGCGAGGCTGGAACCTTATCGCATCAGGAAAAACTGTTGGTTATCAAAACCGTAATAGAGCAAGTTCAGGAAAGAATCCCGGTAATTGCAGGAACTGCAGCCAATGCTACTAAAGAATGTATTGAATTGACTCAAGAAGCTATGGAGTCTGGTGCGCATGCAGCACTGATTATGACTCCGGCTTATATCAAACCCACGCAAGAAGGACTTTTCCAGCATTACAGCCATATTGCTCATGCGGTGGCTATTCCAATTATTTTGTATAACGTGCCCAGCCGTACTGCCTGTGATATGCAACCGGAGACTGTGGCACGACTTGCGAAAATCTCCAATATTATAGGAATTAAAGAGGCGACTGGCCAAATGTCCCGCTTACAGCAACTCTTGCGCCTATGTGAAGGGATTGATGTGTATAGTGGGGATGATTTGACTGCGGCTCAATGGATGTTGGCAGGGGCAAAGGGGACTATATCTGTCACTGCTAATGTGGCAGCCAGACAGATGGCCAAGTTATGCGATGCCGCCCTGGATAATGATCAGGCAGGTTGTATGCGGCTCAATGAGCAGTTAATGCCGCTTAACCAATTATTGTTTGTTGAATCAAATCCTATACCTGTAAAATGGGTGTTAAGCAGAATGGGTTTCATAGAAGATGAGTTACGATTGCCATTGACTTCATTATCAGTAGAACACCATAAACCATTAGAGCAGGTATTGCGTAGTTTGCAGCTTGTTTAATTAAGGAACAGTCGTTGTGAAGAAATTATGTGTTGTTGGTTTAATGTTTTTATCCGCTTGTTCGCACTATGCCAGTAATAGAGAGCAGCAATATCTACATAGTAAAAATGGGGAAAAAATAGTAGTACCCCCGCCTTTGACAGACAGTAACGTCAGTCATTTTTATGTTTTGCCGCCACAAAACCAGAATCCCCGGGTAAGTATTGCGCCGCCTTCCAATTCCGGGGTTGCATCCTAAACCTATTTAATGTGAAGACTACAATGGCAACAGAAGCGCAGGAATTAGAGATTATCCGTGAATTATCGACGCGCATGGTAGAGGCGCAACGAACCATCCGTATCTTGGACAGTATTAAATGGGATGAATCAGTCAAGCACGATTTTTTTCAGAATAAGGCAAAACGTTTACCCAAAGTCGATCGCGATTACTACCTGACCAAGCCGTTGCCGTTTGATGCGAATGAGAAGCAAGAGGAGTTTCGCTTGATTCTGAGGGATGCGCAAAATCAATTGGGTCAGTATTCACCGGTTACTCGATTAATCAAACGGCAATGCGAAGAATTTTCACGTGCCGTGCAGATGCTCGCTTCCCGTGGAACACCTGCGTTTTGTGAACTTTCCATGGAATTATATGGCAGTCCTAATGATGCTTTTTATTCCGGGGGGCCTCGATTAAGCGATTTAGGAACCTTGCTGTTTGACGTATTAACCGCCCTTGATGTGCAATTACAATCGGATGCTGATGTCAAGCGTCATACCCCTCAGCAAGCCCAGCAGTTTTTGCAGGAGCGACTGGGTCATTTTTTTGATCGGCATCCCGGCAAGGTTACTGTCATGGTCAGCGATGACATGGTTGCTGATGCCGCCGCCGGAGCAGATACGATTAAGTTAAGTCAACAGGCGATGTTCAGTGATCGGGATTTGAAATACCTTGAAGTGCATGAGGGGTGGGTTCATGTTGGCACTACGATGAATGGCGCCATGCAGCCTTATTGCTTCTTTCTGTCCAAGGGCTCGCCTTCAAGTAGTGTGATTCAGGAAGGTTTGGCTGTTATTACCGAGATAGTCACTTTTTCCTCTTATCCTGGTCGCGTGCGTAAAATCACCAATCGGGTGATAGCACTGGATAAAGTCAGGCAGGGTGCCAATTTTATTGATATTTACCGTTATTTTATTGACTGTGGCTTTACTGAAGACGAGAGTTACAATCATACGGTTAGAGTATTTCGTGGCAGCACCCCAGATGGAGGGCCTTTTACCAAGGATTTATCCTATGCAAAAGGCTTTTTGCTGATATATAACTACATGCGTTTTGCAATCAGCCAGCGTCATATTGATTCCATTCCGTTATTGTTTACCGGTAAATTAGTGCTTGATGACTTGCCTTTATTGGGCGAATTAAAGGAGCGTGGGCTTTTAACCCAGCCGCTTTATTTGCCGCCCCCATTTCGCGATCTTTCCGCACTTAGCGCCTGGATGAGTTTCTCCCTGTTTTTAAATCAATTCAGCTTAAGTGAAATTCAGAAAAATTTTCGTTTTTTATTAATATGATTCTGTAGTCATAAAGTTGAGAATAGGCTCTTTAATTATTAAATGGAGAAAACAATGGGACGATTAGTTGATGGGCAATGGCATGATGTCTGGTATGATACCTCTAAAACAGATGGAGCCTTTAAAAGAGAGTCTGCTCAGTTTGAAGATGGAATAAGTATCGATCCGAAGGCGCGTTTCCCCGCAGAAAAAGGCCGTTATCATCTCTATGTATCATTGGCTTGTCCCTGGGCCCACCGGACCCTTATTTTCAGAACACTTAAAAAACTGGAAAATTACATCGATGTTTCCGTCGTACACCCGCACATGCTTGAGAATGGCTGGGAATTTAAGTCTGGTATGGGTGCTACAGGTGATAAACTCTATGGCTTAAATTATTTATACGAGTTATACACCAAGGCAGATAGTCAATATACAGGACGGGTTACAGTTCCTGTTCTATGGGATAAAAAAGAGAAAACAATCGTTTCTAACGAATCAGCAAGTATTATTCGTCAATTTAATCAGGCGTTTAATCACCTGACTGGCGATAGGCAAGATTTTTATCCCGATGCTTTGCATGCTGAAATTGATGCAATAAATGATAAAATTTATCATGGGGTAAATAATGGTGTTTATAAATGTGGTTTTGCTACGACACAAGAAGCTTATGAGGAAGCTTATATTCAGTTATTCAGCGTACTCGATGAATTGGATAGGCATTTAACCAGTCACTCTTATTTGGTCGGTGGACAATTAACAGAAGCAGACTGGCGTTTATTTACAACCCTCATTCGCTTTGATGCCGTCTATTATGGCCATTTTAAGGCAAATAAGCAGCGAATCACCGATTATCAAGCATTACAGCCTTATTTGGAAAAACTTTTTCAATATCCAGGTGTACGGGAAACGGTAAACTTTTTGCACATTAAACAACATTATTATTTTAGCCATAAAACCATCAATCCAACACAGATTGTTCCCTTGGGACCGAAGCTGGCTTTTGATTGAAATTTAAGTTGATAAATACAGCCTAATTAAGACTAGCCAGGAAAGTTTATTTATGATAAATTATGTAAAAAAATTAGACATAAAGATTGTTGTTTAATCTTATCTCGCTATTTCTACGGGAGTCAGCATGGCCGGCATTCAAAAACACATTGAACAATTGGAAAAGAAATTTGAGGGGGCTCCTGAGCGAAAAAGTTTTTTAACCAGCATTTATATTTTGAATCAACTCTTACCAAATGAAGATTGTCGTAGGATCGTTGAGAAGGAAATTCCCCTTGATGGCGGTAAAGAGATGGGGGAACTTATTTCCCACATCCGTAATAATCTGGGTAGGAATAAGCTTGATGATACTTTGGCGCTGTTGCAGTATCTGCAAACCAATTTAAAGCTTCAGGAGACAGGGGGGCTAGAGCCATATAAAGCCGATATTGAGCAGGCTATAGGTATCATTGATAGGACTATTCAGGGGGCGAACAATCGTGAAGACAGGGATTACAGTGCTGCCTCAATCTTAGCCGCGGGAGCTATTCTTCCAGTATTTATTACGTTTATGGTTAATCCATTAGCAGGTCTTATCGTCTTGGGGGGAGCAGCTATTATCGTATCGATACTTGCTTACGCAGAGCATCGAGATCTCAAGCAAAGTAGGGCGAACATTGTAAATGAAACCTTGTCTGAAGTGCAGAAAAGCTTTCAGCCTCGGATTGACCGCCCTCGTTCGTTGCTTGGAGCCATGAGTATATTTTCTCAAGACCGTCCTTCAGAAGTTGAAGAGCCTTCTCAGCAATTGACTTCCAGCTGTTTAAACGAATAGAAAGATAAACCAATGCCCCGCTAGCGGTAGCGGGGGCATTTGTGTTTTAATAAGGCATTATTCCAATTGAGTTTAAGGGTTGAGTATGACCTTCGTTGTTACCGAAAATTGTATTAAATGCAAATATACTGATTGTGTGGAAGTTTGTCCGGTGGATTGCTTTTATGAAGGGCCTAATTTTTTGGTTATCCATCCGGATGAATGCATTGATTGCGCCTTATGTGAGCCGGAATGCCCGGTTGAAGCGATAGTCTCTGAGGATGATTTGACCGAGGAGCAGAAGCAATTCCAGCAGATTAACGCCGAACTGGCAGCAGCCTGGCCCAATATTACCTCTAAAAAGGAAGCGCCAGATGATGCCAAAACCTGGGAAGGCGTGGAAGGAAAACTGCAATATCTTGAAAAAGAGTGGAAGAAGTAGCCCCTCTCGCTGAAGATGTCATTGCGCATTGTCAGCGTGTACTAAGCGACAAAGGCAGACTGTCTACTGCGATTCCTGGTTTTGTGGCACGACCCTCTCAAGTTACATTGTCATTAGCTGTTGCGAAAGCGATTGATAGCCAATCTATCCTGGTTGCTGAAGCGGGCACTGGAACAGGAAAAACCTTTGCTTATCTTGTCCCCTGCCTGCTCAGCGGCAAAAAAGCCTTGATTTCAACGGCGACCAAAACCCTGCAGGATCAACTATTTCAAAAAGATTTGCCCTTGCTTATCCGCGCCCTCGGGCTTGCGGTTCGCGTCCAAAATCTGAAAGGCAGAGCTAATTATCTATGCCGTTATCGGGTCGAGTTACATGCAGAAGAAGGCCGCTTCAGCAATCCACAGTGCTCCCATGAACTATTACATATCCGTGAAAAATTGCCTCAGCTTACGGATGGTGAGCGCTCGGAGTTGCCAGAAATCAACGAAGATTCGCCGGTTTGGCCTTATGCAACGTCAACCACTGAAAATTGCCTTGGCAGTGAATGTGAGTATCATCAAACCTGCTTTTTGGTTAAGGCTCGCAAACGTGCTCTTGAGGCTGATATTGTCGTTATTAACCATCATTTATTTTTTGCCGATTCGCGCCTGAAGGAAGATGGTTTCGGAGAGCTGTTGCCTGGGGTTAATACAGTGGTCTTTGATGAGGCGCATCAATTGGCCGAAATCGCTGCTAATTTCAACAGTAACAGGATAGGGACTCGTCAAATCCGTGATTTAATTGATGATATATTAAAAGAATGGCCTATACTCGATTTGGCAAATCAACCGTTAAAAAAACTAAGTTTTCAGGCTGATCAAATTATTGCGCAATTATATTCCGCAGTACCTTCACGTGAGGAGCGGATGAGTTGGGAGATGGCAGCCCGCAATAAGGCTTTTATTAAAGCCTGGGGTGAGCTGCTGCAATTGGTTGATGAGCTACTGGATTGTTTCAACACAGCAGAGCCTGAAAAGGAGTCTGGTTTAATGCGCTGTTTTAAGCGTCTGCAAGAGATGAAAAACACGCTATTGAATTTCGCCGAAACCGATAAAATAAAAATCAAATGGCTTGAGCGTTTTAAGCAGACGCTGGTTTTCCACGCAACGCCTTTTGAGATTGCTGATTCCTTTAGTACCCTGCTTGCCCGTCAACAATCTGCCTATGTGTTTACTTCGGCGACTTTAACCATGAGGGATTCTTTTGATTGTTTTATCAAGCCATTGGGATTATCTCAGGTAGAAACCTTATCTTTATCCAGTCCCTTTGATTATCAACAGCAGGCTTTACTTTATTTGCCTCGGGAACTACCGGATCCAAAAGATACCCGTTACTATGATTTGTTATTAGAAAAAGCCTTGCCTGTAATTCATGCCTGCGGGGGGCGTTGCTTCTTTTTATTTACCAGCCATAAGGCATTAAAACTGGTTGCTCAAAGGCTGTCCAATACTTTAAACTATCCCCTTTTGATTCAGGGGGAAGAAGCCAAGCCTATCTTACTGGCTCGTTTTCGCCAGCTCGGAAATGCCGTCCTGTTAGGGACTGCAACCTTTTGGGAAGGAGTAGATGTTAAGGGAGAGGCGCTTTCCTGTGTTATCATTGATAAGCTGCCTTTTGCAAGCCCGACCGATCCTGTTATTCGCGGAAAAATGGCTTATTTCAAAGCAAAAGGTCTTTCAGGATTTAATGAGCTTTCTTTACCCAATGCGGTGTTGGCTTTAAAGCAGGGGGTAGGGCGATTAATACGTGATATCGATGATCGGGGGGTGCTAATGATTGCAGATCCCCGTTTGACTGGAAGAGAATATGGTCAACCTATTTTTGCCAGCCTGCCTTCACTGCGTAAAACGCGTGATGAACAAACTGTATTAAGTTTTATTAATGAGATTGGTCTTAAAAATGAACCTGTTGGCAATTGATACCTCAACAGACTGTGCCTCTGTTGCCTTGATGATAAACGGTGAGCTGCGAACCAGGGAGCAGCCTGCACTTCGTCAACATGCACGCGAATTGTTGCCAATGATAGAGCAGTTATTGGCTGAAACGGGTGCAAATTTAAACCAGCTAGATGGGATTGCTTATGGCAGAGGGCCTGGCAGTTTTACCGGGCTTCGGATTAGTTGCAGTGTGGCAAAGGGTTTGGCCTATGCGCACGACCTGCCTTTGTTGCCAGCGAGCAGTCTTGCCACTATAGCCAATGAAGCTTGCTATCAAAATAAAGAGAATGAAGAAACTGGTTTTTTAACTCTACTGGATGCCCGCATGAACCAGGTTTATTGGGCTTGTTTTACTGACAACCTTAATGAAGCAGAAGAATTCGTTTCTGATGTGGCGACGATTACTTTAGTTAACGATTACCCATTGATTTTAGCAGGTGTAGGTTTTGAGCCGTATTACAATCAGTTGCCGCTTGCTGTTCAAGCAAGAATTATCAAACAATGCACAATTTATCCTCATGCGCAGACGATGATTCGTATGGCGCTGGCGGGTCAATTAACAGAGCTGACCCCTGCTGAGGCATTACCTGTTTACATCCGTAACCAAATTACGCAAGGAGAACCTCGTGGATAAGCGATTGTTGGATATATTGGTTTGTCCTCTTTGTAAGGGTAAATTAATCCTTAAGAAAGAGGAGTTAATCTGTCGTTTTGACCGCTTGGCATACCCTATACGAGAAGGGATTCCTGTAATGCTTGAACAGGAAGGACGCTTAATTTCCCTGGAGGAGAAAGAGCAATTATGACTCCTGCATTTCATGTGGTTATCCCGGCGCGTTATCAATCAACACGCTTGCCTGGCAAACTATTAATGGATATTGATGGCCTTACTGTAATTGAGCGAGTTTACCGACAGGCGCTGAAGGCAAAGCCTGAATCAATTACCATTGCGACGGATAGCTTGCTCATTGCAGAACATGTGCAATCCTTTGGGGCAACAGTAAAGTTAACTTCAGCCAGCCATCAGACGGGAACTGATCGTATCGCTGAAGTTGTGGCTGGCGGTCAATTTGACCCGTCAGCGATTATTGTCAATGTTCAAGGGGATGAGCCTTTCATTTCCCCTCAGTTAATAGGTCAGGTGGCAGAAAACCTGATGAATTCAACGGCACCCATGGCAACCTTGTGCTGGCCTCTTGAAGGTCATGAACAACTTCATAATCCAAACATTGTGAAGGTCGTGCGTGATTGTGAGGATAACGCGCTTTATTTTTCCAGAAGCGCTATTCCCGCAAACCGTGACCAGCCGGAAAATATCGAATTGGTTTCTCGACATATCGGGCTATATGCCTATCGCGCCGCCTTTTTGCTTGATTTTGTCAGTTGGCCTGTCTGTGAGCTGGAGGCTTGTGAAGCATTAGAACAGCTTCGCGTACTATGGAGAGGTTATAAGATTAAAGTAGAGAAAGCTTGTGTACAACCCTTACAAGATATTAATACGCAGGATGATTTAAATTCTGCCCGCAGGCTCGCCTCTTTAATGGGGTAATCCCCTGTGTCATACTATCCTCCAAATTCAGAGGATAAATTGAGAGAAAAATACACTTCATTACCTTTTTCAATTAATTGCCGCTCTGTTTTGCAAGCGCCAAGTGTCGGGAAAAAACGGTATTTTGCCGTTCCGTCTTGTTTGACATAATGATAAGCCTGATAACTGATTGATTGTAACGGTTTAAGAATATGGGTACGTAGCCACTGTATAAACTGGGGGTTTGCACCATTTGAAATTTCTTCCATATGTTCGTTATGTAAGTGTTTTTCTACATTATTAAGCAAACTGTCATAATATTCTTTATCCTGAAAAGATAAGTCTATATTGATATATTTCTGATTAAGCTGATAAAATTCCTTATATATGCGAAACAAAGTAGGTAGTCTGGGATCAATTTTTTTTATTGTTTGGCATCCAATACTAGAAGCAAAACATACTTCTGGTTTTCGTTTGATTGATTCTAATTCAGGATTGCCAGGTTCTTTTAAAATCGTACGATCAATATGGGTATTGATAATACGGAAGATTTCAGTTTTTAAGGTATCAATAACAGTGAGAGATACGTTGTACTCTTTTGAATTCAAACGCTGTTCAATGATATTGGCTTTTTGGAGAGTGGTATCACATATTGTAAGTAAGTTTTTTGTTGCCAGGTATGCATTAGTCAGGTTGGAGTACCAGTGGGGCAAATCAATGCCGCGAACGGCATCCAGTTGTTCATAAATCTCCTCCATTGTTGCAGCGGCTTCATTTGCCTGAGTGACTTGGTTGCTCAAAACGTCTTTGAAGGGGTTGGTTGCACTTAATGCAGGGATGTGAAAATCGCTGGTATTAAGTTGAGCGCAGTTGATATTATTAGCAATCTTATCTTTTACAGTGTTTTTGCAACGACCTATTTCTGCCCTAAGCCGATTTAGGGCATATTCTGTCGCTTCTTGAAGAGGGTATAATTGCCCTGTATTGTTATCATCAGCCAGTGTAGCTGCCAACTGGTGTTGATTTTTGAATTTCTGTTCTAAATTTTCTTTGGAAGTGGGTTCTTGCAGGAACTCGTCATAATAAAATATCAAGGCAGCTTCTGCATTATTAAGCGCGTCTTTTAAGTCGGTTTGCATCTGCTCTTTTAGGCGAGAATACTCTTTTTTTAACTTATCAAGGCAATTCATAGAAGTTGCCCTTGATTGGTTAAGATCAATCTCTAATTGTTTAATTGCATTAAGTTCTGTGGATTGCCTGTCAGTCAGTGCCTCCAGGCGTGTAAGCGGCGAGGTAATCTTTAATAGTTCTTGCCTGCCTTCATCATAGCAGCAGAAGTGCTCTTCTGTTTTCCGCAAAAGCACGCACAAACGTTTTCTATTTTCATTTGCTTCAATTATTTGGTTATATTTAGCATGCTCAGAAGAAAATAATGATAATGTTTTCCCTAATTCCTCCAAAGATAAATCAATTTGTCTTTGAATCGTTTGATATCGGCTGCGAATTTCCTGATCTTGTTCCACTGCTACAGTGTTTAAAATATCATACTCTTTGATTGATTGAAGCGGCAAAGACTCTATTTTGGCCAAAACATGATAGATAGTCGCAATCTGCTTTTTTAGCATGGCTGGGTCTTTAGTTAGCTCGGGTGTAAACAGGTTTGCGGTTAAGCTATTAATTGCAATGCTATCGAGGGTTTGCGTTGTTGTTTTAAATGCAAAGAAGTTTGTTTTTCCCCCTAAATGTTGCAATAAGTTTTCGCGGATTGCTTTTGCTTTGTAGGGGGTAAGTATATTTTTCCCTTTTAGTTCTTGATAAAGTTCTTTACAAAACTGAGATAATTGATCGCGAAAAAAAACCGAATTTTCATCATTTTTATTGGTCAAATGAATCGTTGAGTAGTTGAAAAGAAATTTTTCCAGCCCTCGCCCGAATTGTAGCCTCGCTTCCATTAAATAATTGGCCAACTCTAAAGGACAATCAGTATCAGGCACTAAAAGTTTTTGTCTTGAGACGATCGATGCATGTAATGCCAATCGTTCTTCCTTTAAGCGGTTTAACTCACTGATTCCTTTTGTTAATTCGTTTAACAGGATTGATTGGTAACCTTCTTGATCAAGGTAGTGCTCTATACGGTGGTTAAGTTTAACCAGCAGGTTATCCGCTTCGGCAGTTTTATCTTTAAAAGCTATTATCTGCGGTTTTAAAATAACATCGTCTTGAATTGATTTTTCCACAGCTTTGTCTGGCAGGACACAGCGGCTATTTTCTGTGGTTAATAGATCAAAGGATTGTTGCAGTCTGTTAAATTCGGTTAAGAAGAAATCTGGATCGAGAGATTCGGTGTCTTTGCTTTTTTTTGCCGTGACAAACATGCCCTTACTATCCTGGCTTCTCAAAATGCGCCCACATTATCACGCAAATCTTAAGGAAATATTAAAGAAACTTTACATAATTGCAAAATAATTTAATTTGTACAAAAATATGGTTTCTCGTTTAAAAAATAACTTTCCAAACGAATTAACCTGGGTGTAAAAGTTAAGGGAAACAAGAAGTTACCCCATGGATTGAGGGTAAGAACCTAACAGTGTCATCATCACCGACATACTGGTCAGCTCATTTAATGCTGCCTGAATATGAGGTTCAGATTGATGGCCTTCAATATCAATAAAGAAGAGGTAACTCCAGTTACGATGACGGTACGGCCTTGATTCGATTAATGTCATGTTAATCTGGTGTTTTTCAAACGGGGCAAGAAGTTGGAGGAGACTTCCTGGTTGATGGGGTGTAGAAATGATTAATGAGGTTTTATCATTGCCGCTTGGAGCTGGCAGCTGCTTGCCTAGAATGATAAACCGGGTGGTATTATTGGGATGATCTTCTATATGTTGATACGACTTCTGTAGTTTATAAATTTCTACTGCTTTATCACCGCAAATGGCAGCTGATTCTGGATTCATAGATGCAAGTTGGGCAGCCAAACCATTACTGGTTACTTCTTTCAATTCTACTTTGGGATAATGCATTGCTAACCAGTATTGGCATTGTGAGAGTGTTTGCTGATGAGCATAAATAACCGATAATGGTTTTTCAGGTGCAATCCGGGCAAGGTGGTGGCGAATACGCAGCGAGATTTCACCGCAGATTTGTATTTCACTATTGAGCAGGTTATCGAGAGTAACGTTGACCATGCCTTCGCTGCTGTTTTCTATAGGGACTACTCCGTAGTGCACATTACCGCTTTCTACTTGCCTGAATACCTGGGGAATGGAAAGCTCGGAAACCAGGTTGACGCTTTCTCCAAAATGTTTGGCAACGGCCTGCTGAGTAAAGGTTCCTTCTGGTCCCAGATAGGCGATAGACAGCGGTTGTTGCAGTGCAAGACAGGCAGTCATTATGTCTCGAAAAATACGTGCAACTTCCCGATCAGGTAAAAGACTATCATTATTGGCAACAATGGTCCGTAAAATCTGTGCTTCACGCTCCGGACGATAGTAGACGGGCGTTTGCTGCTGTTGTTTGATTTTTGCTATCTCAGTTGCCAAAGCGGCACGCTGACGTAATAAATTAAAAAATTCCTTGTCAATTTTATCGATTTGAGCGCGTATCCTGCCAAGCTTTTCATCATCAGTCATGACAAGCCTCACTAAAAGTTAATTTTGCACTTAATCTTTTCTTACGCAGATTTAACAGAAAGGCAGGGAAAATCATGATAAAAATACCGCTGGCAAAAATCAGGCGAAAATGACTGGCTCCCCCCATATCCATACTGGTTTCAGGGGGGATAAACCCTACAACCAATGTGATGAAGCAACCGGCAAGGCCTAAAATGCAAGTGAGGTAATAGCCAAATCGGCCTCCTGGAATGACAAAAGGACGGGGCAGGTGAGCAAATTTTCCTTTTAAATGCCAGGCAGCAATAAACATCAACACATACATCATAATGTAAAGTTCTGTACTTAAATCAGTAAATAACCAGTAGATGGCATTAACGCTGGGAAACAAAAGAAAACCGCTACAAAGTAAGGTCACTAATACCGCCTGTAGAATTAAAATGCGTGAAGCGATTCCATGACGGTTCAGCCTATAAAGCCAGTGAGGCAAGAAGCCATGGTCAGCCGCAAGTAATAATCCTTTGGCAGGTGAAATAATCCAGTTAACCATGCCCCCAAGACTGCCAAGCAATAATAAGATAACGATTAGCGGCATTAGCGAGGTTAAATGATAGGCTTGAAAAAAATTGGTAAACGCCCGCATGACCCCGTCAACCAAACTGATTTTTTCCTGAGGAAGAACAAAGGCAATGGCTAATGAACCTAAGATCATTGTAGTCAGGATTAATGTGACTGAGAAAAACATCGCCCGCGGATAATTGCGTTGCGGGTCATAAACATTACGAACATGAACGGCAGCTAATTCCATACCTAGAAAAGAAGTCATAATGGCTGTTAGTGAAACCCAGGATTGACTGTCTTTCCAATGAGGTACCAGGCTATGCAGGCTTAAGTCAATCGCAATGGGATTGCCATTTATCAACCAAATAAGTGCGAGCATAATGATCAAAGCCATTGGTAAAATCATGCCGATTACGGCGCAAAAACTGGCAAAGGCGGCTGACGCGCGTAAACCAGAAAGACCAAGAAAGGTTAAAGACCAGAAGGTGACCAGGATTACAGCAATTAAGTAGTATTTATTTTGCGCAAGTTCGGGGTTAATCAAATAAGCCAAGGTTCCGGCAATGAAAGATAAAATGGTCGGGTACCAGACCATAGTGTTAATCCATTGCAGCCAAATGGTAAAGAAAGCCATCGTTTCACCAAAGGCATGCTTGACCCAACTGTAAACGCCGCCCTCTTCTTCTGACCAGGTCGAGGATAGTTCAGCGGAAACTAACGCCACAGGAATTAAGAATACAATGGCTGAAAAAATAAAAAAGAAAATCAGCGAGGAGCCAAAAAGCGCGGTCGCAGGGAGGTTACGTATGCTATCGATGGCTCCGGTAATGAGCAGGACTAATGCGAATACTGAAATTTTTTCCGAAGACCAGGCTTTCATAGTTAGGTTCCAATAATAAATTGGCAAAAAGATAAACATTATAAGGTAATGGGGGAAGCTATGAAAAGTGTTTTGCGACAGCAATTTAAATTATCTTTCTCTACTACTGACCTATGTATGTACTTTGATTTTTAATTTTGGTAGATTGCGTAGTTTTTTAAACTTAAGGAATAGTTATGCCTGTTTATAGTTTCTTTAAATCAACCTTTAATCAAAGAAGTGTTTGCAGTGCAGCACTCCAGGTAGCAAACATAGCGGCAATTACTGCTGCGGCAGGCAAGTTATTGACTGATCCTGAAGCCAGTGTAAGCGAATTTGGGCTGGATATACTTACTCATGTTGTCAGCTACATGGCGTTGGGTGATAATGCCGATGCTCTGACAGTTATTGGAGCCGGTTATGTGAACGCTGCCCGGATGGGGGCAATCTATGCAGGTTTGGCCTCTGGTGTCTCCAGTGTTCCTTTAGCAGTTAATATAGTGGATGGTCTGGTTCATTTGATGAATATAGCAGTGCCCCTGGCAACTACGCCTGAAGAGAGTCAACCGGTTGAAAAAACCTCCCAAAGCCTCAGATAATTCCATGTGCGGTGATGACAATTCGCCGCGCGGAAGCCTGATTACGATGCTCGCATAAGTAAATGCCTTGCCATTGGCCAAGTGCCAGTTTACCTTCCTGTACAGGAATGGTTAAACTGGCTCCTATCAGGACATTTTTTATGTGCGCAGGCATGTCATCTTCACCTTCTAATGTATGTGTATATAGATTCCTATCATCTGGTATCGTCTTGGAGAAATAGGTTTCCAGATCCTGACGGACATCACGGCATGCATTCTCACTGATTGCCAGAGAAGCAGACGTGTGTTGCAAGAATAAATGAACCAGGCCAGTATGTATGGCGGGCATATTTGAAAGTGCCTGCCCTAACTCATCGCCAATCAGATGAAATCCCCGTGGCTTGGCTGTTAAGGTGCATATACTCTGCCAATAAACTGGAAGTGTATTAGCCATGGCGGTGGCCTCCTCGACAAGTTGGGGAATCTTGCGCTGTCTTATTACGCTTTTCCCATTCTTCCACGGTATACAAATGTAAGGTTAACGCATGAAGACCGGTATTTAATTCATCGGTTAACAATGAATTAATTTGGCGATGGCGTGCGAGCAAAGACTTGTTTTTAAATTTATCAGATACTGCTACTACCTTAAAATGGGTTTCTGACTGTTCCGGCACATGGTGCATGTGGGATTCATTCTCTACCGCCAGATAAAAAGGTTTCAAGTGGCTATCAAGTAACTGTGTGATTCTTCGTTCTCTGGACATATTATGGCTCTGGTTTGAGTAATATAATTAAAATACGGTTATTCTTGACTTAATTAAGGCTTTATTTGCTGGCATTTACAGGCTTAATAACCGTTTTAACAATGGGTTTGGCAATGGCTTGCGGTGGGAAAGCGGCAATACGTGTAGTCTCCAGCCAGGAATTAACTTCTTCAAGATCATTAACGTTTAGCGTGCCTGCAAGGAATTTTAAATTAAGGATAGCATTAACCAGATCATACTGATCTCGTGCCAGTTGTTCCTGGGCTTCAAACAGCCGTTGCTGGGCATTAACCACGTCTACCATCGTTCGCGTACCTACCTGAAACTGTGCCTCAGTACTCTCCAATGAGTTTTGCTGCGAAACGATAGTCTGCCGATCTGCTTTTACCTTGCTGATGCCATCAATAATTGTGTTAAAAGCAATACGGCTGTTTACCACAACATCTCGATAGGTTTGCTCCATCACTTGACTTGAGGTTTGAAAATCATATTGAGCTTGCCGAGTCTGGGCTTGTACCAGCCCTCCCTGGAAAACGGGAAAATTCATCGCCAGGGCAATATTGGCAACAGCCTGCTTGCTGGGTACGAAGAAAGAACCACCTCCTCCGGCCTGGTTATTGGTTTGTATGGCATTACCCTGAATATTAAAAGTAGGCCAGCTTCCTGCAGATTGCACCTTTATATTTTCCCTTGCTGCTTCCAGGCTATATTTGGCGGCATAAAGACTGTAATTTTGCTTTAAGCCGGTATTCACCCATTCATCAATATTATCGGGTTCGGGTTTGATAAGAGGGATGCGGCTATCTCGTAGTGGTGATAGGTGCTCATAGGTATGATTGGTCAGTTTACGTAGATTTTCATTCTGGTTAATTTGATTATTTCTGGCCGAAATCACTTCAGCGACTGATTGATCATAAGCGGCTTGTGCTTCGTATACGGAGGTAATGGCATCGAGCCCTACCCTGAAGCGCTGTTCTGCCTGTTCAAGCTGACGCTTGTTTGCCCGTTTCTTGGCTTCGGCAAAATTGAGGGTATCCCTTGCCAGCAATACCTGAAAGTAAGCGGTGGCAGTACGAAGGATCAGGTTTTGAGCTGCGCTGTTAAAATTTGCCTGTGCAGCTTTAACTGATGCTTTGGCTTGCTGAACCAGCGACCAGGCCTGGTAATTAAAAACAGCCTGAGAAGTTGTGACCTGCCATTGGGTGCTGTTGTAAGTAGCCTGGATATGAGTTCCTGCGGCACTGGTATCCTGAATATTACGGCCGGCTAGCGCACCAACTGCAAGCTGTGGAAATAAAGCTGCACGAGCCTGGGGTATAGCTTCAGTACTGGACATGTAACTGCTATAGGCCTGTTTAAAAATAGGATCGTTTTCTAGCGCCTGTTGATAGATATCCATAAGATCCGTTGCATGTAGCAAGGGAGGCAAACCGACAGTTAACATCAAGCACAAAAGCGTTTTTTTCATACGAGCTTATCCTAGAAAACAAATTCCCTCGGCTTTAATTTATCAATTAAAGGAGGGATGCTTGTTTCAAATAATTCTTTTATTTCCCATTGGCCATCTGGTTGCAGGTGATAAATTCGACCTTGCATTATAGGTTCCTTGCCGACAATGGCAAATAATTTTCCGCCAGGCAAGAGCTGCAGACGCTGAGTCTCAGTAATATGTTCAAGCGAGCCGGTAAACACCATTACATCATAGGGTGCTTTTTCGAGCCAGCCACGGGAGGCATCGCCAGTAATCAGTTCTACGTTCATGCATTGATGTTCATGCAGCTTGCGTCGGGCGGAGTTGGTAAAATCTGAATAATAATCGACAGTAATTACTTTTTTACATAGCTTGCTTAACAGGGCGGTTAAAAAACCGGTTCCTGTTCCAACTTCCAAAACCGTTTCCTTGCCGCTAAGAGCCAGGGCCTGCAGAAGTTTACCTTCTTCCAGAGGGGTCATCATACGCTGATTGTGTGCTAAAGGGATCTGCATATCGGAGTAAGCGAAATGCTGAAAGTTATGAGGTACAAATTCCTGACGGGGAATTTCATCATAAAGAGCAAGAATGGTTTCATCAAGAACGTCGCCTGTGCGAAGTTGTTGTTTAACCATATTGATTCGTGCATTTTGATTAGTCATTGCGGGATCACCATCGCTTATAAGACCTTCGACGTTAACGAAAGGTACTTGTAGGTTAAAACGTTGTGGCGATTTTAGCAAGAATTGATGAAAGGTGCGATTGATTCGATGTTGATTCAACCCAGATTCATCCAGCGGAGGTTTTTTTTGGCGCAGAATTGGCAAAATATGATCTTTGATCTCTACAAAATGAGCTATTGCATGTAAAATTTGTTATCATTTGTTGCTTTTATGATACCCAAAGGAGATCAAGGTGCTTGAGCGTTTTACTGACTTTTTGCAATCTGAATTAGAGGTATTGAAGAAGGAAGGGTTATATAAGGAAGAACGTGTAATAGCCAGTCAGCAGCAGGCTGCAGTAAAAGTCAAAGAAGGTGAAGTTATTAATTTATGTGCTAATAATTATTTGGGCCTGGCTAATAATCCCCAGTTAATCACTGAAGGACAGAAAGCACTTGAAAAATATGGTTATGGAATGGCTTCCGTGCGGTTTATTTGTGGTACCCAAACGCCCCATAAGGAATTGGAGAGAAGGTTAAGCGGTTTTCTGGGAATGGAGGATACCATCCTTTACTCTTCTTGCTTTGATGCAAATACGGGGTTGTTTGAAACGTTGCTGGGTGCGGAAGATGCCATTATAAGCGATGCATTAAATCACGCCAGCATCATCGATGGCGTTCGTCTGTGCAAGGCTGCAAGGTTTCGTTATGCTAATAATGACATGAAAGACCTGGAAGAGCAGCTAATTGCCGCCCAGAACGCTCGTTTTCGCTTGATAGCCACCGACGGTGTATTTTCAATGGATGGGATTATCGCCAATTTACCTGCCATTTGTGAATTGGCAGAGCGTTATGATGCGATGGTGATGGTCGATGATTCTCATGCGGTTGGATTTATGGGAGAAACCGGACGAGGTACACCGGAATATTGTGGTGTTGCTGATAAAATAGACATTCTGACCGGAACCTTGGGAAAGGCACTTGGTGGTGCATCGGGTGGCTATACGGCAGCAAATGCCACCATCATCGATTGGTTACGCCAGCGTTCCAGGCCTTACCTTTTTTCTAATACTCTGGCGCCGATGATTGCACAAAGTTCCATTGCTGTGCTGGATTTACTGCAAGGCAGTAATGAGCTTCTTAAAAAGCTTAAGCGAAATAGCCAGTATTTTCGCAATGGCATGGGAAAGCTTGGTTTTAATTTGGTTCCGGGAGAACATGCGATTATTCCCGTTATGCTCGGTGATGCTTCCTTGGCAGGGAAAATGGCAGCCCGCTTGTTGGAAGAAGGAATCTATGTGGTCGGGTTTTCTTATCCTGTGGTTCCTAAAGGCAAGGCAAGGATCCGCACACAAATGTCCGCAGCCCACGAATTAGAGCATTTGGACAGGGCGTTGGAAGCGTTTGCGAAAGTAGGTAAAGAACTGGGTGTTATCAATTAATATTCTATAGGCATCCAGTTGAACCAACATTAATTTTAGGGTTTTTAATGAATCAATTTTTCAGGGGATATGCATGAAGTCGTTAGTTAAAGCCAAACGTGAGCCTGGAATTTGGATGGAAGATGTTCCAGTGCCTGAGTATGGGGTCAATGACGTTCTTATTAAAATTAAGAAAACTGCTATTTGTGGAACAGATATCCATATTTATTCCTGGGATGATTGGGCTCAGGCTACTATTCCGGTACCTATGACTGTAGGACATGAGTTTTATGGTGAAATCGTTGAGGTGGGACGCGAGGTTAAAGGACTGCAGGTAGGTCAGCGTGTTTCTGGTGAGGGACACATTACCTGCGGAATGTGCCGAAATTGCCGTGCAGGCAAGCGCCATCTCTGTCGAAATACACAGGGTGTAGGCGTTAACCGCCCGGGTTGTTTCGCAGAGTATCTGGCCTTACCAGCAACCAATGTTCTTGTCTTGCCTGACAATATTACTGCTGATCAGGCATCGATTCTTGATCCATTGGGAAATGCTACCCACTGTGCTCTGGCATTTGATGTAGTGGGTGAGGATGTTTTAATTACCGGCGCAGGCCCTATCGGGATTATGGCTGTTGCTATTGTACGTCACATTGGGGCACGTCATGTGGTTATTACTGATGTCAATGATCACCGCCTGGAACTTGCTCGCAAGATGGGTGCTACAAAAGCAATAAATGTCAAGTATCAACCGATCAAGGAAGTGATGACCGAATTAGGGATGACTGAGGGATTTGATGTTGGTTTGGAAATGTCTGGAAATCCTATGGCATTGAATGACATGGTAAAAGCAATGAATCACGGCGGACACATTGCCATGCTTGGTATTCCTCCTCAGGAAACTCCTATTGATTGGAATCAGGTCATTTTTAAAGGGCTTGTCGTTAAGGGAATTTATGGTCGTGAAATGTTTGAAACCTGGTATAAAATGATTGCCATGTTACAGAGTGGTTTAAATTTAGAACCAGTAATTACCCATCATTTCCCTGTTGCAGAGTATCAGCATGCTTTCCAGATTATGGCATCAGGACAGTCAGGCAAGGTAATACTTGACTGGTCTTAAATCAGGCGTAAAAATCCAATTTTTTAGCATATTAACCTTGAGAAAACAGGCGGTTTGATTTAATTTCTGCGCCTGTTTGTGACGGAGGCATTGCATGTCATCACAGTATATTTTTACCATGAACCGCGTCAGTAAAGTAGTTGATAATCAACGCTTTATTTTAAAAGACATTTCTTTAAGTTTTTTTCCTGGAGCGAAAATTGGTGTTTTAGGCCTCAATGGCTCAGGTAAATCTACTCTATTACGTATCATGGCTGGTGTTGATAATCAGTATGAAGGCGAAGCCAGGCCGCAGACAGGCATAAAAATAGGATACCTTGCCCAAGAGCCGGAACTTGATTTAAACAAGACTGTCCGTGAAATAGTTGAAGAAGGGGTCTTTGAAATTAAGAGTAAGCTGGCTGCATTCGATGAAATCAGTATGCGTTTTGCAGAACCTATGAGCGATGAGGAGATGAATGCCTTATTAGTCAAACAAGGCGAGTTGCAAAATGATATCGAAGCCTGTGGCGGCTGGGAGTTGGATCGCAAGCTTGATGTTGCCGCAAGCGCACTGCGGCTGCCAGATTGGGATGCCAGGATTAGTCAGCTTTCAGGAGGGGAGCGCCGCCGGGTGGCATTATGCCGTTTGTTGTTGTCCAATCCCGATATGTTATTGCTGGATGAACCGACAAACCATCTTGATGCTGAGAGTGTGGCCTGGCTTGAGCGTTATTTGGAAGAATTTTCAGGAACGGTGGTGGCTATTACCCATGATCGCTATTTTCTTGATAATGCTGCAGAGTGGATCCTTGAGTTGGATCGCGGTGAAGGAATTCCTTACAAGGGTAACTATACTTCCTGGCTTGAGCAAAAAGAAGCACGTTTAGCAATGGAAGACAGACAGCAAGCTGCTCATCAGCGTGCCATTAAGGCAGAATTAGAGTGGGTCCGTACTTCACCTAAAGGCCGACATGCTAAAAATAAGGCAAGGCTTGCTCGTTTTGAAGAAATGAATTCCAAAGAATTCCAGAAACGTAACGAAACAAATGAATTGTATATACCACCAGGCAACCGTTTAGGTGATTTGGTTATTGAAGGAAGAAATATCTCTAAATCGTTTGCTGATCGTCTGTTAATAGACAATTTAAGTTTTCAATTACCTAAAGGCGGTATTCTTGGCATCATTGGTCCTAACGGTGCTGGAAAATCCACCTTTTTGAAAATGATAACAGGTCAGGAAAGTCCAGATAGCGGAGAAATCAAAATCGGTGAAACAGTTGATTTGGCCTATGTGGATCAAATGCGGGATGATTTAGACGGCAACAAAACAGTTTGGGAAGAAATTTCAGATGGGCATGATATTATGCAGGTTGGCTCGTTCCAGATGCCTTCCAGGGCTTATGTAGGACGTTTTAATTTCAAAGGCGCTGATCAGCAGAAAAAGATGTCGCAGCTTTCGGGAGGCGAGCGCAACCGTGTTCATTTGGCCAAGCTTTTAAAACGTGGTGCTAATGTAATCTTGCTTGATGAGCCGAGTAATGATCTTGATGTAGAAACCTTGCGTGCATTGGAAGAAGCTATATTAAATTTTCCTGGTTGTGCGATTGTAATTTCTCACGATCGCTGGTTCCTCGATCGGATATGTACTCACTTAATGGCCTTTGAGGGTGATTCGCAAGTGGTTTTCATAGAGGGCAATTATAGTGATTATGAAGCGGATAGAAAAAGAAGGCTGGGTGATGAAGCTGATAAACCCTCACGTATTAAATACCGTCGTCTAAGCAATTGATTAACTATATTTTTTAAAAAATAGACAGCAATCAAATAGAGAGAATTTTTCACCATGAAGAAGTTGTTGGGGATTGGCATATTGGGTCTTGGACTTTCCGGGTGCATGCAATATTGTGATGAATCCTGTTATGTCACGGACGATGCGGGTTTTGTCCATCGTACTATTCATTATACAGTCGATAAACGTGGCCGGGATTATTTTCCTGTAAAAGCGCCTGCAACGGGAAAGAAACAGTTTATCTTTGATCCTAAAGCCTATGCCTGGGCTGCTTATGATGCCGAAGGTAATCGGCTGATGACCGGCGGCGCTTCAGGAGGAAAAGATTTTTGTGAAGATGCAGGCCAACCTTGCCGGACGGTAACAGGGACCTTCCGCGTATATAATAAAAGAGGTCCTGAGTGTCGTTCCGGAGAATACCCGGTTGAGACAACGGGTGGAGCCAAAATGCCCTACTGTACCTATTTTTTCCAGGGCTATACAATCCATGCAGCTTATGAAGTTCCTTATGCCAACTCAAGCCACGGTTGTGTGCGCGTATTCCCCAGCGCTGCGAAATGGCTAAACGAGGAGTTTCTTACCCTGGGAACCCAGGTTACTGTACTGCCTTACACGGATGAAGAAAAAGTAAGCTAGTAAACCTGAGGGTCTCACTTCCTTATTATCCTGATCTTGGAATGAAAAGACGGCTTTAATCATTTTAAGCCTGTATCTTCAGTCTGAGATCAAGGACGTCTGCATTAATTCTTACCCTGCCTGTTGTAAATGGCAATTGTTGGCCATTCATGGATAAGGAGTTTCCTATCAATGTTTTGGAAAAGACATGGGCATATAAAAGCTCCAGCGTTGCTGTTTTATGAATGCGGTAATCAGCTGCCAAACCAAGAAAATATTGGGTATCAGAAGGAAAGTTAATAGTACGAAGACGATCGCGCTCCGGACCGTTATCCAGCATACCAACCAGGGTGAAGCCAAGATTCTCAGTCTGTTGGTGGCGAAGCGCTGCAGAATAAGCCCAGGAGGGATTGTATTTCATAGTAAAGGTAAAATCTGGATTAATCGGTGGGCGTGCTGCTGTATTACGAATTCTTGCAAATTGATTTGCATTCCATTCTGTACAAAATAATTGCAAGCTTATCAACCAGTTGGGATTAAAAAGATGGACATAATTGAGTGTGGTTGTTGCAGGCATGCGAAAGTTAAAACTTAATGCATTGTTAACATCTCCATCAAAAAGACTTGCTCCGCGCGTTTTTTGTTTGATTGCTGAATAGTAGCTTACACCCAGAAAATTGTTAGCGTTTGCCATGAAATAAAGACCGGCATTATAACCCATACCAAAACTGGATGTACGGTTGATTAAGGTAGCGTAGTCAGTCTGGTTGATTGGTAAAGCCCAGTTCGTCTGATTATCTTTAAGAAAGTTTAAATTCAGTCCGGCTCCTAAGATTAAACGGGGAGTAATAGCATAGGAAAAACGTGGGCTTATATCGACATCAGTCATTAAGGTTTCCGTTGCCGCATAACGAGTAAAGGTATGTGCGCCCCACCTTAGATTGGAATGAAAAGGCTGGGTGACATCCACGGCCAGAACCAATTTGTCATTGGCGCGAGTGGCAATCCGTCCATAGGGCAATAAGCTTGCCCTGCGTGAATAGCTGACACCACTATCATATTGCAATGAATTTAAATTCAGTACACTGCCTTGAAATCGGGCATCGACATAGAAGCTGGTACCGCCTATGATTAACTCATTTTTTTTTACTTTAAAAAGTTCAGCAGGATTGCTGTAGCTGATGCCAGCGAAATACTGTAGTACATTCGCATGCAGGTTAATGCTTGTTAGACTGAGTATAAGGGCAATTGAGTGGCGCATAATATTCACTTTTTAGAGTAAGATGCAGCTCTGAAGACAGAGCTGCATCTTGACCGACTAAGGTTGTGGAGCAGGTTGTGTTACTGTTGCGGGTGCTGGTACTGTTGTTTGAGGTATATGATGCGGAATTGCTATCATTTGCATAATACCCAGGTCGCCGGAAACTTTACGCCCAATAACCAGATTTACCGTCAAGGTCTGGGTCAGTTTTTCGTTATTATTTTGATAAACAACCTGCAAGGGAAGCGTCACTTTCCATTGATTGTCTTTTGCTTCTGTCACTTGTCCTTGACCGCTGACCATGCTGCTTACCATCAAGTGTTGCGATTTAATGGCATTAAGATTACCGGATTTTTGCAGCGCATCATAGAAACCCTGCCATCCTTGCTCTGTGTAACAAGTCTTAAGGGCAGATAATTGGGTATCAATGTTATTATGATCGAAGTCAAAGGATTGTGTTGCTGCCTTTTCAGCCCATTTCATCACCAGTCCCTGTTCAATTTGGGCGGTTTCTGCTGGAATGCGATAGTTACAGTCAATGGGTTGAGGGGGGGCAGGTTGTTGAATTGCCGCCGGTGTCTGGGGGGCGGTTGTATCAGGCGTTGCAGGGAGAGCACTGTCTTGTGGAGGAGGGGTAACCGCTTGAGAGGTGTTTCCTTGAACACTGGCAGGGTCTTGAGCTTCTGATGGTTGTGAAGATGCCCCTGATACGGGTGTTGGCATTTCCGAGCCTTGAGGCGAGGGCAATTGGGGGCCATCTGGATTAGGTGTGACTGGTGATGCCGGTGCCTGGTTGGATGCCAGGCGGGTTGCTGTGTTGATATTTACTGCAATGTTATTATTTTCCGCGGATGCAGTTGTACATAAAACAGCCATTAATCCTGCGCACAGCATGGATCTTTTCATCGGTAACACTCCTTGCATTAGTAGTAATCCAATAGCTCTGCCACCAGGCTGGCAGCCAGACGGGCAGTTTTTTGCTCCTGATCAAGAGACGGTGAGAGCTCAGCTATATCAATACTTACAACTTTGCCAGTTTGTAAGATGTATTTCAACAGGGGAAGCGCTTGCCAAGGGGTTAAACCTAATATTTGCGGAGCGCTAACGCCCGGTGCAAAGCATTCTGCAAAGACATCAAGACAAATCGTTAAGTAAATATTTTCATGATTTAATAAGAAATTATCAAGAAAGGCAATTTGCCAGGCCAGGCTCTCCATGTGGATCTGTTCTGCCGTAAGGTAACGGACATTAAGTTCTGAAGCGGTGGCAAATAAGCTCGCTGTATTGCCAATAGCCTGGATGCCTAAGCAGCAATAATCAAAGGTCAGTTGATTTTCAAGACAAAATTTTGCCATTTGGCGAAACGGTGTGCCCGAGGTGGCATCATGCCCTCCTTTCATGGGACGTAGATCAAAATGGGCATCAAAATTAATGATACCCAATTTAGGATAGGATGAAATCAATCCGGAAAAATGGCCCCATGCGATTTCATGCCCGCCACCAAAGGCTAATGTTTTATGCCCTTGCTGATGAAGGTAATTGACAAGTTTTGCAAATTGTTCCTGTGCGGTTTCCAGTTGTTGATCCTGACAGATAATATTGCCGATATCAGTGAGTTGTTTATTGGAGTGGCAGGGAAGCTTTGCCAGTTGTTCGCGAAGCGCCGAGGGACCCGTCTTTGCCCCGGGACGGCCTTCGTTACGTTTTATTCCCTCATCACAACAAAAACCTGCCAGAATAATATTGTCCTGCGATGGCGTCAGTGATTGCGAACGAATATCCACACAATCCACACGTTGAAAAAACCGTTCACGGGGAAGACTATCCTTTCGTCCTTGCCACAGAGAGGAATTGGTCACTTCATAGTTTAAAATAGTAGCTAACATGGGAGTCTCCTTAGCCTAATACTATAACTCTACAAGCAGAATAATGTAACTGAAGGTGCGATTTCCAAACAATCAGGAAATATTAGTAAATTCATGCCAATTCGTTTAAATGTCTGCTATTATCGGCGCATTAATCAGCTCCTGAACAGGGTTGATTCACTTGATTTTGAAAACCTGGAATATAGAACAGTTATTTTGATTACCTCTTTAAGGAGCGAACGGTGTTTGTTATTACTGGCGGTGGAAGTGGAATAGGAAGGGCATTGGCTCAGGCTCTGGCCAGACGCGAGAAACACGTTTTAATTATTGGCCGACGTGAAGATGCGCTTATGCAAACTGCTGAATTTTCCCCCCTGATAAGCGTCCTTAAGGCCGATATAGCCAGTGATGAGGGGCGAAATGCAGTTGCCATGCACTTAGGGCAAGTCGCTGTTATCGATGGGCTGGTTCATAATGCCGGCACAATAGAGCCTATAGTCCCTGTTACCCAAATTAAAGAGGCCCCCTGGCGACAGGCTTTGGCCACCAACCTTGATGCGCCTTTATTTTTAACTCAACGCCTGATTGACAAGCTGCGGCGAGGCCGAGTGTTGCACATAGGTTCGGGTGCTGCTTATTTTCCTGTTACAGGTTGGGCTGCCTATTGTGTTTCAAAGGCTGCGCTGGCGATGTTAACCCGATGCTGGCAACAGGAAAGCAAGGATACGGCATTCGCCAGTGTGATGCCCGGTATTATTGACACCGATATGCAATCCCTGATTCGACAGGCATCATTTATGGAAGAAGAAAAACGCCGCTTTTTTATTGATTTAAAAAATGAAAAACGCCTGCTTTCCCCGGAAACGGTCGCTCTTTTTTTATCCTGGCTATTAGTTGATAGCCACAAGGAACAATTTATATCGCAGGAGTGGGATATCTATGACAAAAGCCATCATCACTACTGGCTTGCTTCTCCACACCGTGTTCCTGAATGGGAGTAAGAATGGAGAACTGTGAGCGATTATTGTTAAACGCCACGACTATCAATGCCCAAGGCAGGCAGCTGGAAAGGCAGGCTATTGCTATTGCACATGGCCAGATTGTCTGGTGTGGTCCTATGGATGATTTGCCTCACGATTATGAGCAGCGGGTTATTGCCATCCATGATTGTACTGATCAATTGATAACTCCCGGGCTTATTGATTGCCATACTCATTTGGTTTACGCCGGTAACCGGGCGGATGAGTTTCAACAACGGTTGGAAGGGAAAACTTATACTGAAATTGCCCGCTCAGGTGGCGGTATCTTATCGACAGTGCAAAAGACCCGGGAAGCTTCTGAAGAGGAATTACTGGAGCAATCTTTGCCGAGAATCCTGGCTATGCGCACGGAGGGGGTAACAACGGTTGAAATTAAATCGGGGTATGGGCTGGATTTTAAAAATGAAATGAAATTATTAAAGGTGGCAAGACAGTTGGGTGTGCTTACCGGCATGCGGGTTAAAACTACCTTTTTAGGAGCCCATGCGATACCGCCAGAATATCAAAATAAGGCACAGGCTTATGTGGATTTTTTATGTGAAGAAATGATGCCTGCTATCGCTGAAGCAGGCCTTGCAGACGCGGTAGACGTTTTTTGTGAATCAATCGGATTTAACTTGTTGCAGACGGAGCAGATTTTTATTAAAGCCAAGGCATTATCTTTAGCTATTAAATGCCATGCGGAGCAATTGTCTAATCTTGGTGCAACAAAGCTGGCTGCAGACATGGGTGCTTTATCCTGCGATCATCTTGAGTTTTTAAATGCTGAAGGGGCAAAGGCGATGTCGCGTGCCGGTACGGTTGCTGTCTTACTTCCGGGTGCTTGCTATTTTTTGCGTGAAAAAGTAAAGCCGCCGGTGGGGCTTCTCCGCAAAGAGGGTGTGGGTATGGCAATCGCGACAGATTCCAATCCTGGTTCATCGCCAACGACATCATTAATGCTGATGTTAAACATGGCTTGTCAGCTTTTTGGGCTTACTGTTGCTGAAGCGTTAGCCGGGGTAACTCATCAGGCAGCCAAGGCTCTGGGTATTTCCCATCAGACAGGAGCAATAGCAGCAGGTTTGTCTGCTGATTTAATACGCTGGTCTTTAAAAGATAGCGCAGAGCTTTGTTACCATTTCGGCTACCCGCTAGAGCATACTACGATGATTGCGGGTAACTGGTTAAGTAGTTGAGCGTTTAGGAGTGATAATGCATAAATTGGTTTGGGGTGTTGTTTTATCTTTTTGTTTTCTCATAAATAGCGCATGGGCAGGCTCTCTTGAGACTGTGGTTATAAGGAAAGAAACCGCTAACTTTGATTTGCAGCTTAAATATCCTCAAGGATTTGCTGATAAAACGATCGATATTGCGGTAAAGAAATTGATTGATAACCTGCAAAAAGCGGATACGAATACAGACTCAAGCGATTCGTTGGCAGATGAGGGAAAGAGCAGCTTGTATGTGGATTATAAAATCAAGTTCCAAAACAGGAATGCAACCAGTTTGCTATTTATGATTTCAACGTATACCAGCGGTGCTGCCCATCCCAATAATACAGTTCAATCCTTAAATTTTATTCAAGGCAAGGAAATGACGTTGGCTCAACTATTCAAGCCAGATAGCGGTTATCTGACTAAAATAGCTGCGCTTGGCCGTGCTGCTGTCTTAAAGAAAAAAATCTCCGATAATGACTGGGTTATAAGCGGAACAAAACCCACGCAGGAGAATTATCAGAATTGGTATTTCACTGCTGATGGTTTGGCGATTGTTTTCGATACTTATCAAGTGGCGGCCTATGTTTATGGGCCTCAAACTGTAAAAATTTCGCGCTCGGAACTTGGAAACTGGTTGCGTCCGGAGGTGGCTAAAGTTGTATGGGGTAATTAATGAGTAAGTTGGTTCCGTTTATTACAGCGGATAAAAAAATTGCAGAATTAACATTCCGCAGCGTGGTGCTTGCCATCATCCTGACGGTGATGCTGGCACTCTCTAACGCTTACCTGGCATTAAAGTTGGGGATCCTGACTTCCGCCTCCATTCCTGCTGCCATTATTTCTATGGGTATTTTGCGGTTGTTTAAGGATGCCACCATTCTTGAGAATAATGCGGTGCAAACTGCCGCATCAGCTGGCGAGGCAGTGGCAGGAGGCATTGTTTATACTATTCCGGCGCTAATTGTCATTCATTACTGGAACGGTTTTGATTACATCACCAATTTTTTTATCGCAGCAACTGGGGGTATTCTGGGTGTTTTGTTTTCTATTCCATTAAGGCGGGTTTTAGTCAATGAGCCTGTATTAAAATTTCCTGAAGGACGTGCAATCGCGGAGGTATTAAAATCGTCCAGCGGGAAGACAGGTGTTCGTGACATTTTTTTAGGCGGACTTGTCGGCGGGGTGCTTGAGCTGCTACAAACCGGATTTAAGATTATTGCTAACAGTTGGAGTTACTGGTTTGTTGCCAAGCGCTCGTTATTTGGTTTTGGGGCTGGTTTTTCAGCAACTATGATTGGTGCCGGTTACCTGGTGGGGCATGCCATGGCATTTAGTATTTTCCTGGGCGCCGTCATTTCATGGCTCATTGCCATGCCTGTTCTCAGTCAATTTTATACTCAATTTACGGGGCAGTATTCCGCTGATCAAGCGGCCATTTTTCTTTGGAATACCGAGATGCGGTATTTAGGTATCGGGGCTATGCTCTTTGCCGGAACCTGGACATTTTTAAAGTTAATAAAACCGCTGATAAGAAGCATACGTGTTTCATTCCGGGCATTTATCACCAAAAACCATCCTGAAACCGCCCTGCTTCGCACTGATAAAGATATACCAATGCCCTTTATCCTCATTGGCATTTTTATTGTCGCAGCAATATTATTTCTTTTTTTTCAGTTTGTATTTCCTTTGGATGAGGTCGGTCTGGGGGGGGATTTCAGTCCAACGTTTGTATTTGGCGCTGTCCTTTATGTGTTGATTGTCGGCTTTTTATTCTCGGTGATAACCGGGTATTTTTCCGGGATGGTTGGGGTTACTGCAAGTCCGGGAAGCTCCATTGTTATTGCTGGCATGCTGTTCGCTGCCTGGCTCCTGCTCATCGTTATCAATCAAATTCTGCCCTTGCCATTTTCTCAGGCTCAAATCAGAGCGGCAGAAGCGATTACGATTATTATCGGCTCGGTAGTCACTGGGATAGCGGCGATTGCCAATGATAATACCCAGGATTTAAAAGTTGGTCAGTTGGTCGGTGCAACGCCATGGAAGCAACAGATTATGCTTTTATTAGGGGTAGTGGTTTCTGCTTTGGTAATCCCTCCGGTGATGCAAATTTTGTTTGAGGTCTACGGTATTGCGGGCGTCATGCCTCATGCGGGAATGGATGCCAGCCAGTCTTTACCGGCACCTACCGCAGCGCTTATGGCAGCCATTACTGAAGCTGTGTTTCGTAACACCTTACCATGGGTCATGATGCTGATAGGGGCAGGAATTATATTCTTGATTATTGCAGTTAATTTTTTATTGAAACTGGAACGTTATATCAAAATTTCAATATTGGGTGTTGCGATAGGGATGTACTTGCCGCTTGCTTCGTCAGTTCCTCTCTTTTTAGGGGGAATGATTTCTATGGCTGTACAATGGCAGCTGGCAAAGAGAAAGATAAAGATGCAGGAAAGGCGTCAACGTCGCCAAAAAGGTGTTTTGGTCGCCTGTGGACTGGTGGCTGGTTCTGCGCTGATTGATGTAATATTGGCAATTCCGTTCTCTATTTTGCATTCGCCGGATGCACTGACATTAGTCGGTTCAGGATGGCGCCACTATGGGATTATCTTAGGGATTTTGTCCACCCTGATTCTTGCTGGCTGGATAGTATGGCGCGTGGTATATGGCAGCTCTGAAGAGGCCACTGCATGTTAATCTATGAGGTTAATTTGGAAATTAATTCGGCTATTTTTGATGACTATCTCGCCTGGCTAGGACCGCATATCCAAGAGATACTCAAGTATGAGGGTTTTGTAAAGGCTGATTTATTATTTAATCATGATATAGAGGAAGGAATCAGGAAAATCACAGTCGCATACTATTTGCAGGATGAGGATTCCTATCACCATTACCTTGATCATCACGCTGTAAAAATGCGTGCAGATGCCGGCAAATGGTTTAACGGCCAATTTAAGGCCACTAGAAGACTGCTGGAAGTAGTAGAGACCTACCTACCTAATTAAGTATTGCTGACGGAATTTCACTTTCATTGCTGAGAGGGAGGGGATTCGTTTTTCTATGAAGCCTGCTAATACTAAAAGTATGATTGCCTTTTTCGCTGGTAATTGTCGGCTGGTCAGATTGCTGGCCGTGGAACGGCGTCTGCTCGATTTCCACATTGTCCTGATGAGTGGTTAGATTTTCACTGAGGGCATAAGAGGTTGCCAGCAGAGCAAAGGCACTGAACAAGCCAGCAGCACCCAAGGTGCAGCCACTGGCAAATGCTGTTAGCGCACCAGCTGTAAACACAAGAGGCAAGGTTAAGCCTCCTGTTGTGATAGTTGCAATCAAGATCGCGCAAATCAACAAAGCACTTGCCCCCAGCAATAGGCCAGTGGACAAGTTGGAAGATAACGCTTTTTTAGGCCATGAAGCAGCCTTATCCAGAGCATCATCAACAGAAAGCTGATTACGATAAGCGTTGAATAAAATAAAGAGGGTAGCAGATAACATGATAGCCATAGGGATAATAGGTGAAACGGCAATCCCGGCTATTGAAAAACCAAGGATAAACGCTAAAAAAGCAAGGCTGCTATAAGCTAAAATCCATTGATTTTGAAAGATATTTTGTCGAAGAAAGCGATTTAATTTATTATGATGAAACAGATAATCCAATGAGCCATTCAAACAAATATCTGTAAAAAAAGCCGATTTATCATTGGCATTCATTGCACAGCTAACCCCCCCTTTGTCAGTGACAATACGGCAGCAAGGTGCATCGTTTAAACCATCGCCTACAAACCAGATGCCACCGGCAACCCTATCTGAACCAGTCATTAGCTGGCTTAAAAAATTCTCCTTATCCATTGGCGTTTGCCCTGCATGAATATCTTCTTCTGCAAAGATAGATCCATGTTGATTGTTAAAACCCTGGGCAGATATTTTGTTATCGCCAGTCAACATAATGAGTTTTTTCCCTTCTTTCTTCAAGCGGGATAGTGCTTCCAGGATCCCTTTTCTTGGTTCATGTTTAATATAGATAGCTCCTTGATATATATTGTCTTCTGCAACATAAACAGGTGAAAATCCCTGCGCTATTTTTGATTTGTCGGGGGCAGGCATTTTTATATCTGCATTCTGTAGATAGTCTGCATTTCCAATATGAATCAGTTTTCCCTGCACCATTGCGGACAGTCCGCGGTGTTGCGGGTCAATTTTGCAATGGTTTATCTCATTGAGCATGATGTTCGGACTCAAATTTCGTTCATAGCAATTCATAATAGCTTTCGCTAAAGGATGCTCTGCACCATGCGCTTTTTCCAGTAAGTAAATCCTTTGCCATAAAGGAGAGGCAAAAGAAATGTCAGATGATTCGACAATCGATTGGCCTGTGGTAAGTGTGCCTGTCTTGTCAAATACAATGGTGTGCATCTCATCAGTTCGTCTGATTAGGCTTTCATCACGCAACTGAATACCCTTGTTATTACGATGGTGGATGCTGATTAAATTGGGTAATTGATGTGCTATAGCAATGGTACAAGGGCAAATTGAAAACAAGATGCCAATGACATTTTGTATTAATAAAGGCAGGGTAATTATCCCCAACACTGCCGGGGCAACAACAGCTGCAGCAAGGCCAATGATAATCAGGGCAGTATAAAGATAAATAAATTTTGATTTTGCTTCCGCAACTGCGGTTCCCCTCGCGCGGTTAGAGCGGAACAATAAACTGTTAACTGTGCTGTTATAGCAGTTTTTGGTGGCATAAACGATGATAGTCTCACCCAGGTTAATAGCTCCTGCAGGAATATTCTGCCCAAGTCGTTTATTTTGCTGTGATTCTCCAGTTAATAAAGAGGCATCGATCACTGTATTTCCCTTGATAAGGATACAATCAACCGGAAAGCACTCTCCTCGCTTAATCTGGATTAATGTCCCTTCCTTCAGCCCATTTTTCGGTTGCTCTGTTAGTTCTGTATCGCTTAATAAATTCTCAATAAATTGGAAATCTTCAGAAATACTATTATCAGAGGCATTTAACTCAGAGGACAGCATCTCATCGCCAGGCTGAGTAAAGGGTGACATTTTTTGTGACAAGAGCGCGAGTTGTTCTACAGATAACGGGTAACAAAGGTATTTTTCAGACATTTGTGGAAAAAGGTTTTTTATCCCATGTAACTGCAGCCTTCTTGCTTTGCTCAAAATCAGACGCTTAACCTCATCCATGCCGTTGATAAAAGTTATCAGCATGACAGGCATAATAAAACTCATAAAGATCATGGAAAAGCCACCTGTCAAAGGCATGGCGATAACGTGAAAGATCGTATGGGCTAGAGATAAAAGCCAGCCAAGCGTAATAGTCGTACTCATATTGGCCAGATTTTTATTGCCTAAATTACGGAAAAAATTGACCAGATGCTCACGGGCTGTGAAGGCAGTGCTTAAAAAAGAGATTAGCGTTAAGCCGATGGTTAAAAAAAGCGAAGGTGGGAATACAAAAGACAAGATAAAGATGGCGGTTATTGCCATCAGGTTAATTAAAATATTTATCCAGTTGCTTTTATTTGATGGGAAATTTTTATCTTCCTGTTCATTGACGATTTCAAAGCCAATGTTTTCTTTAAACCTGGCTGAAATAATCGTATGCCAATCTTTTGGTGGCACAAAATTGTCTTCCTCGCCTTCGATGGTGAGAAAGAGGCGATGAATGCCTAAGCCATTTGGTTCAGCATCCATGATTAAGCGAGCGTCTTTTGGCAGCAAACTTTCTTTAATACAGTCATTGACGCAATTATCAAGTAGGCTTTGGATAGAAGTACCACAACCCTGAAAACACATGATACCGCTAATGAGAAAAGAATCTTGATGGATGATTTTTTTTGTCATTTTAATCACCAGCTACAGAAAGCAGTGGTTAATTTTAAGATCGTTGGTGTTAAATTACTACATTAAAATCGATTGTTCGATTCGTTTTTGAGCAGGCTCGCCTGAAAAACTGACAGGGAGCCTGGGACAGGTTATTTTTTCACATCCATCTGGGTGATTGAACTATCAGATCCCTTCTACGATTTTTTTATGTTGCAGTAACTTACCTTTGGCAAGTTTTGCCTGAGCCAGTTTCTCCTGTTCTTTTGCAATGATTTCTGCAGGAGCCTTATCAGTAAATTTAGGATTACCAAGTTTGCCTTCAGCCAGTGCTATATCCTTATCCAGTTTGACCAGCTCTTTAGTCAGTCGCGATAGTTCGGCTTCCTTGTCAATAAGTCCTGCCATGGGAATAAGTAACTCCAATTCACCAACAACCGCCGAAGCAGATGCCGGAGTAGCTTCATTTTCTTCCAGGCAATGGATATGGGTTAATTTACCTAAAGCGAGTAGTGTACTTTGATATTTCTCTACCTGCTTTTGGATGACCGTTGTGGTGTTTTTTAGATACAAGGGGATTAATTTCGCAGGAGAGATAGTCATTTCACTACGAATGGTTCGCACTGCCTGAATTACTGTTTGTAACCAGCTTATTTCCTCTTCAACTTCAGCGTTAATGAACCCTTCGACAACTTGAGGGTAAGCACTCAACATTATCGTTTCCCCATTGATACTGGTCAATTTACTCGTCCGTTGCCAAATTTCTTCAGTAATAAATGGCATAATGGGATGCAGAAGTTTCAGGATCTGATCCAATACATGAATCAAGGTACGCCGGGTTCCTCTTTTCATTGAACCTAACGCCTGGTTGTCATAGAGAATAGATTTTGACAATTCAAGGTACCAGTCACAGTACTCATGCCAGACAAAATCATAGAGCGTATTGGCCAGCAGATCAAAGCGATAGGTTTCAAAGTAATGATGACATTGGCCAATAATCCGCTGCAGGCGTGAGAGTATCCATTGATCTGAGGGACTGTATTGAAAAGCACCATCGCCAAAATCAACCTGTTCTTCATCCGTGTTCAGTAAAACATAGCGTGAGGCATTCCATAATTTGTTGCAAAAATTTCGATATCCTTCAACCCGCCCCATATCGAAGCGAATATTACGGCCTGTGGAAGCCAGCGAACAGAAAGTAAAGCGTAATGCATCGGTACCATAGGCTGCAATTCCTCCTGGAAATTCTTTTCGGGTTGCCTTGGCGATCTTGTTTCGCACAGAAGGCAACATCAGGTTTGAGGTACGTTTCTCTACAAGGCTTTCAAGATCGATACCATCGATAATATCAATAGGATCAAGCACATTGCCCTTGGATTTCGACATTTTTTGACCTTCACTATCACGGATAAGGCCGGTGATAATAACCTCTCTGAAAGGGACTTTTCCGGTAAACTTAAGACCCATCATCACCATGCGGGCAACCCAGAAAAAAATGATGTCAAATCCTGTCACCAGAACAGAGGTAGGGTAAAATCGCTCGAATTCCTGGGTGCGTTCTGGCCAACCCAGCGTTGAAAAAGGCCACAAAGCAGAGGAAAACCAGGTATCAAGTACATCCTCATCTTGCTTTAAAAGGATTGTGTCATCCAGTTTATACTTAAAGCGAACGTCATTCTCACTGTAGCCTACATACACATGACCATGACTATCATACCAGGCAGGAATACGGTGCCCCCACCATAATTGTCGGCTGATGCACCAGTCTTCAATATTCTCCATCCATTGAAAATAGGTTTTACTCCAATTGTCAGGAATAAACCGTATTTCTCCTTTCTTTACCGCTTCTATAGCGGGTTCTGCCAAGGGTTTGATTTTTACATACCATTGATCAGTCAAGAGTGGTTCAATGATTACCCCGGATTTTTCACCGCGAGGTACTTTTAGTTTGTGAGGTTCAGTTTTGACCAATAATCCGGCTTCCTCCAGATCGCGAAGGATTTGCTCGCGCGCCACAAAGCGATCCATGCCCTGGTAACTAAGCGGTGCATTCTTATTGACAGTCCCTTTTTTAGTCAGGATATTAATAACAGGTAAATCATGCCGTTTGCCAACCTCATGATCGTTGAAATCATGTGCAGGGGTTATTTTAACGCAACCACTGCCAAAATCCTGCTCAACATAATCATCAGCAATGATAGGGATAGTTCTGTCACAAAGCGGTAACTGGATAGATTGGCCAATCAGGTGTTGATAGCGGTGATCATCGGGGTGGACGGCAACGGCGGTATCCCCAAGTAAGGTTTCCGGGCGGGTTGTCGCAATAACCAATGAATCGTCTGAATTAGCCAGAGGATAGCGAATATGCCATAGAAAGCCCTCTTCTTCTTCGGAAAGCACTTCAAGATCTGAAACGGCTGTGCCTAATTTAGGATCCCAGTTTACTAGACGGGTACCACGATAAATCAAACCTTCTTCGTAAAGCTGGATGAATACTTTCTGTACGGCTGCTGATAAGCCTTCATCCATTGTGAAGCGTTCGCGCGACCAGTCAACAGAGGAGCCGATTCGACGCATTTGCTGTGTAATCTGGCTTCCCGACTGCTCTTTCCATTGCCAAATACGCTCTAAAAATTGCTCACGCGTCATTTCTTTACGGCTTAGCCCTTCGGAATCAAGCTGTCGTTCTACAACCAGTTGAGTTGAAATGCCCGCATGATCGGTGCCAGGTTGCCAAAGGGTTTTTTCTCCCTGCATGCGATGATAACGGGTCAACGCATCCATTAGCGTATGTTGGAAGCCATGCCCCATGTGCAGGCTACCTGTGACATTAGGAGGCGGCAGCATAATGCAATAGCCTTTGCCATCACCGCGTGGCTCAAAATAATGGTGGCTTTCCCACTTTTTATAACATGCCTGCTCAATCGCCTGTGGGGAGTAAGTCTTATCCATAATTTAACCTGTTACAGATGAAAGTTGCGAATATTAGCATATCCTGCCGAGAGGAGACAGAGCATAAAGATAGAAGTTGCACAGCATTGCACCTTCTATCTTTATGCATCAGATCTCTGTTTCCTGAAAATCATGACGGTGATCAGCCGCAAGATAGGTATACATCGTGGGCACTACAAAGAGCGTAAACAGTGTTCCGATCAATAAGCCGGATGAAATGACTAAACCAATATCAAAGCGGCTGACTGCTCCGGCACCACTGGCTGTTAACAGGGGAATTACACCAAATACCATGGCTGCAGTAGTCATCAGGATGGGACGCAGGCGAATTCCTGCTGCTTCTTCTACAGCCGCGCGGCGGTCGAGATTTTTTTCACGCTGCAATTGATTGGCAAAATCAACAATTAAAATCCCATGCTTACTGATTAAACCTATCAAGGTGATTAAACCAACCTGAGTGTAAATATTGATGCTTGCTGCTCCAAGATTCAATGGAATGAGGGCACCGCAAATAGACATCGGGACGCTGATAAGGATGATAAGAGGATCTCGAAAGCTTTCATATTGGGCAGAGAGCACCAGGAAGATAACAATAATTGCCAAAAAGAACGCAAAAATCAGGGCAGCACCTTCCTGAATAAATTGTCTTGACTGCCCCCCGTAATCAGCGGTAAATCCCTTGGGCAATATCTCTTTTGCTTGTTCTTGTAAGAAAGCCAATCCTTGACCTAACGTGGTTCCTGGCATCATAACGCCCTGAATAGTTGCCGAATTAAGTTGCTGGAAGTGACTTACTGCGTTGGGTTGAACCTTTTCTTTAGGTGTGACTACCGTAGAAAGGGGTACCATTATATCATTGGCAGCACGAACATAAATTTCCCCCAGTTGATCAGGACTAAGGCGATACCTTCTGTCTAATTGAGGAATGACCTCATAACTTCGTCCTTGCAAATTAAAGTAATTAACATAGTTACCTGATAGTGCACTGGTTAAGCTGCTGCCAATGGCTTGCATATCTAATCCCAAATCAGATGCCTTTGAACGGTTGATCTGAAATTCCACTTCAGGTTGGTTAAATTTAAGGCTGTTATCAAGATAAATAAACAATCCGCTTTCCCGGGCTTTATCAATTAGTTTATTGGAGACTTCAAATAATGTTTGAAAGTCATTAGTTGTTTTAATCACAAACTGAATGGGTGTGCCGCTACCGCCTCCTGGCAGTGGAGGGGGAATGACAGCAAAAGCTTTAAGACCCGCTACCTCATCAAGTTTGTTTTGCAAAGGTTGCTTCAGCTCAAATTGAGTTCGTTTGCGTCTGTCCCAGGGTTTAAGAACCATTCCCGAAACAGGGGCACTCATATTCACTGTAAAATAATGCTCGGTTTCAGGAAAGCTTTTGTAAATAGAGTCAAATGGCTTTGTAAAGGCTTCGACATAATTGATTGTCGCATATTGGGGCGCAGTTGCTACCACAAAGAAAAAGCCTTGATCTTCTTCTGGTGCGGTTTCTGCTGGCGTGTGGGTGTATAAATAGGGAAGCATTAACAACACAGCGGCAGCAAATACCAGAACGATAGCGCGAGTATCCAATAAACTGTGTAACGTGCGTTGATAGCGAATTTTCAGCTTGTTAAACTTATCATCAAGAAAGTGTACAAAACGTCCGCTGCTCATGTCTGGGGACAAAATTTTAGAACACATCATTGGGGTAAGGGTCAAGGCCACAATACCTGAAATGATGACCGCGCTGGCCAGTGTGAAAGCGAATTCCTTAAACAGAGCACCAGTTAACCCACCCATGAACCCAATGGGAGCATAGACAGCTGCAAGGGTTATGGTCATCGCAATAACTGGGGTAGCAATTTCGCGTGCACCAATAATCGCTGCCTGGAAAGGAGTTTTACCTTCCTCAATATGACGATGGACGTTTTCCACCACTACAATGGCATCATCAACAACCAGACCAATAGCCAGTACAAAAGCCAGCAGGGTAAGCAAGTTAATGGAGTAACCTAAAAAAAGCATTAAGGTACATACGCCAATCAGCGATAGGGGGATGGTGACAACAGGAATGACGACGGAACGAATTGATCCTAAAAAGAGGAAAATAACCACAATAACAATTAATGCCGCTTCTATAATTGTTGCTACAACCTCCTCGATTGACGCACGAATAAAGTCAGTAGCATCATAGACAACAGTTCCTTCTAATGAGGGAGGAAATTCATGTTGAATGGAAGGCATGATTTTCCGCACATCATTAATGACTGTCAGTGGGTTAGCGGTTGGGGTAGGAGTAATCGCAATGAAAACCGCTTTCTTGCCGTCAAAACGCACAGAGGTATTATAATCCTGCGATCCCAATTCTACGGTGCCGATATCCTTAAGCCTGATAATGGAACCCTTACTACTTCTGACAATCAACTGACTAAACTCTTCTGCATTATTGAGGTCAGTTTTAGCGGTCATATTGATAGCTACATATTCACCTTTGGTACTTCCTGCCGCGGTCAGGAAATTGTTCCGTGCTAATACATTGGAAACATCTGCCGGGGAAACATTCAGTGCAGCCATTTTGATGGGATCGAGAAAGACTCTCATAGAATAAGTAGCCCCACCTAAAATTTCTGCTTTGGCGACCCCATCCACTGTCTCAAGTTGTGGCTGTACAACCCGCGTCGCATAGTCAGTAATTTGCTGAGGAGTCATATCTGTACTGTCAAGACTGATATACATCAGCGGGGTTGAAGTGTCTGAGCTTTTAACAATTACCGGTTGCTGTGCTTCAGGAGGCAGTTGGTTTAATGACTGCTGCACTTTACTCATGACATCGGTAAAGGCAACCTGGGGGTTGAAATTTAATTTGATTGTCAGGGTGATGGTACTCAGGCTTTGAGTGCTGGAAGAGGTCATGTAATCGATCCCTTCAGCGCTGGCTACGGCAGCTTCAAGAGGTGTGGTGATAAAGCCGGCAATTAAATTAGCGTCAGCTCCCGGATAACTGGTTGTGATGGTAATGACCGTGTTGTCCATACGGGGGTATTGACGTATTTGCATCGTCAGAAGGGAATTGAAACCAAACAAAAAAATCAGCAAGCTTACCACTGTGGCAAGCACGGGCCGTTTAATGAATATATCTGTAAATTTCATGAATTATCCTGACAAAACCTAAGCTCATTCTCCAGCAAGCATGCCGTTTCCGGCATGAGCCTGTTAACGATCTAATTTTAATGGACAGTGACTATTGTCCTAATTGATCCGGGTCTGCAACATCCTTTAATTCGACGCTGTTATTGATTACAACACGCGTATCATTTTGTAATTTCAGTTCTCCGGAACTGACAACCTGCTGTCCTGTTTCAATTCCTTTTTTAATCACTGTAAAATTACCCTGTTGTTCGCCAGTGCTGACAAAAACACGCCTTACCCGCAGAATGTCGTTACCTTGCTGATCTTTTTTGCCCTCTTTGTCTTTTTCAATTACGAAGACTGAGTTCCCGTACAAGCTGTAGGAAATTGCTGTAGAGGGTAAAACAACCACATCAGGAATGGGAGGTTGTTCAACCGAGATGGAAGCAAACATCCCCGGGATAAAGGCAAACTGGGTCACATGATTTTTTCTGTTCAAATCAGAATCGCAAGCCACGGTTGCTCTTGAGCTGTCCTGCTGTTTTTTGATTTGAACCAACCTGGATTTTTGCGGTTCATTGATTGCTTCAGCTGGACAGTTCGGCACAGTTGCCTGCACTAGAATATTGTGGGTATTTGGGTCTACTTTTGCATTAATGGCTGTTATCTTTCCCTCGAAGATTGCATTGGGGAATTCTTCAACATTAAATTGTATCCGTTGGTTAATATGTAAACGTTTTAATAATTGCTCCGGTAAATAAAATTCGAGGAATAACGGGTCCATGGACTGTAGTGTCACAATGGCGGTTTGTCCTGGCGTTACATACTGCCCCAGGTTCACTTGACGAATACCCAACCGGCCTGAAAAAGGTGCAACAATATGTTTCTGCTTGATTTCTGCTTCAGTTTTCTCAACATTGGCCTGTGCCTGTTCGAGGCTTGCTTTCGCTTCATCCACACTGGAGCTTGGTGTGGCACCGCGTTTAAATAAGTCAGTTTGACGCTTGTAGTTAAGATCACGTAATACTAATTCTGCTTTATTAAATTTCAGTGTGGCTTGATCAACCCTGTCGTCAATATCAATTAGCGACTGGTTTTCATCGATATATTGGCCAGAGTCGAAGTGAATTTTTACGACGTTGCCTGCAGCCTCTGAATTAACATCCACACCGTTGATCGCTACAAAATTACCTACAGCAGCGATGCGGGGCTCCCAGTTTTTTTGGATAGCGGTAACTGAAGAAACACTGACTGCAGGAGGCTCGTAACTGGCAAAAAATCGTTTGATCATAAAACTTTTAAAAAGATTAAACGCAATTATCCCTCCAAATACAATCACTAAAGCGATTATCATGATCGTCATGCGTTTTTTCATCTTTTGCCTCTAAACAGTTTGTTCTAGCCAATGCGTGCCTAATATAACATAAATGTCTAACGGATAAACTATTCCTATCCATAAGCTGTATATGATAAAAATTGGTCATGCCCGCGCAGGCGGGCAACCATTCCTGATTTGGCAATGAAAAAAGAGGGGTAACCTGCTGGCAAACACGCCAAAAGGAGGTATATGGAGTGCCTCAGTTGAAGGATAGTTAAACACCTATGCTACGCGCACTGTCAGCCTAAGCAAATTGACATGTATTGTGTTGGGTGAGTAACGGTAATTCTGATACCACGGAAAACATGGCTTTAATTCAGATGCTCATGACTCGCTGATAACAGTATGATAATCTTATCCGTTTAAGCCTGTTCATATTAATTTAGTACCCATAACTGGTTATGAGAGACCGTTATGCATTACTATAGTGAACTGTTTACTACCTGGGGTTAAGGATTGCTAATGTTTGATAAGAACTACACTATTGCAAAATTTGACGAAGAGCTTTGGCGCGCTATGGAGGCAGAGCGTATCCGTCAGGAAGATCATATTGAACTGATAGCTTCAGAGAATTACGCCAGTCCTCGCGTTCTTGAAGCCCAAGGGTCGGTTCTTACCAATAAATACGCCGAAGGATATCCTGGTAAACGCTATTACGGTGGATGTGAATATGTTGATGTGGCTGAATCTTTGGCTATAGCGCGAGCCAGGCAGTTGTTTGCTGCAGATTATGTCAATGTCCAACCTCATTCAGGTTCGCAAGCCAATGCGGCAGCCATGATGGCTTTGCTTTCTCCAGGCGATTTGATTCTTGGGATGGCGTTGCCGCATGGAGGTCATTTGACGCATGGTTCCAAAGTGAATTTTTCAGGCAAGCTTTACCAATCGATGGAGTACGGACTTGACATCGAAACAGGACTGATTGATTACAATGCGTTGGAAGAATTAGCCTTGCAACACCGCCCGAAATTAATTGTTGCTGGCTTTTCGGCCTATTCCCAGGTTGTCGATTGGCAACGATTCAGAACGATTGCAGACAAGGTTGGTGCCTATTTAATGGCTGATATGGCGCATGTGGCAGGATTGGTTGCTGCAGGCCTTTATCCTTCTCCTGTTCCTTATGCAGACGTGGTGACTACCACAACCCACAAGACATTAAGGGGGCCACGCGGTGGATTGATTTTGGCACGGGCTAATGAGGAAATTGAGAAAAAATTAAATTCTGCGGTATTTCCTGGCACACAAGGTGGGCCATTGATGCACGTCATTGCAGCCAAGGCAGTTGCTTTTGCAGAAGCGTTGCAACCTGAATTTAAAGCCTATCAAAAACAGGTGTTGGTCAATGCCAAGGTCATGGCGGAGACATTGGCAGAACATGGATACCCCATTGTTTCAGGTGGCACTGAAAACCATTTATTATTGGTGAACTTAATTGATAAGAACATCACCGGAAAAGAAGGTGATGCTGCTTTGGGGCGTGCGAACATTACCGTCAATAAGAACACGGTACCTAATGATCCGCGTTCTCCTTTTGTAACAAGCGGCCTTCGTTTAGGCACTCCTGCCATTACAACGCGTGGGTTTAAAGAGAATGAAGTGCGCCTGTTAAGTGGGTGGATAGCGGACGTTCTTGATAATATCAATGATGAGGCGGTCATTTCGCGGGTGAAGGCTAATGTGTTGCAATTATGTCATGAATTTCCGGTCTATCGATAATTATGCACTGTCCATTTTGTCATGCTGAAGAAACGAAAGTTGTTGATTCCCGTCTGGTGGCTGAGGGGGCCCAGGTTCGCAGAAGAAGACAGTGCCTCATTTGCCATGAGCGTTTTACAACCTTTGAAACAGCCGAATTAATTATGCCGCTAATCATCAAACGGGATGGCCGCAGGGAACCGTTTAATATTAGCAACTTACGGGCAGGTATGCTCCGTGCTTTGGAAAAAAGGCCAGTCAGTGTTGATGCATTGGAAGAAGCGATAGTTGCCATCATGCAGGAAATCCGGCGGCGTGGCGAACGGGAAATTGATTCTCGTGAGGTAGGTGAACTGGTTATGAAGCAACTCTACCGACTGGATCACGTGGCTTATGTCCGTTTTGCTTCCGTGTATAAACGCTTTAAAGATGTCAGTGATTTCAGACAAACTATTGATCAAATGAAAGATAATAAGAATTCATGAGGTAATCGGTGGAAAAACAAGCAATTAGTGGAAAGAGGCGTGCCCGAAAATTAGCGTTGCAAGCGCTGTATCAGTGGCATATGTCAGGCCAGGATCTCTATGAAATTGAAACACAATTTCGCCTGTTCAATGATATGAGTAAGGTGGATACTGATTATTTTTGCCACCTTCTTTATCAGGTTCCGGCTCATATTAAAAGTCTGGAGGAAAATATTGAACCTTTTCTGGACAGATCTATTGAAGGCTTAAATCCCATTGAATTAACGGTATTGCGTCTGGGATCGTTTGAATTGATTCATTGTCCCGAACTTCCCTACCGTGTTGTTCTTGATGAGGCTGTCTCACTTAATAAAGAGTTTGGCTCTCAAGATGGTTACCGGTATGTTAATGGTGTTTTAAATAATCTGGCCAGACAGGTAAGAAAAATAGAAATTAATTTTGAAAATGAATGAGTTTTCTTTAATTGATACTTTTTTCAAAACCGCAGGAGCTGCCCGTAACGAGGTAGTTTATGGGATAGGGGATGATGCGGCTTGTCTGACTGTCCCGCAGGATTGCCAGTTGTTAGTCAGTACAGATACCCTGGTAGCTGATGTACACTTTCTTAGCTCCTGGGATGCTTACGATATAGCCTGTAAAGCGGTCATGGTTAATATAAGTGATATGGCAGCAATGGCAGCAAGCCCTTGTTGGCTGAGTCTCGCCCTGACTTTACCCGAGTTAAATACAGCTTGGCTCACACGGTTTTCTCAGGGATTAGATGATTCTTTGAATCAATATAATATTGCTTTGATTGGCGGCGATACGACCCGTGGCCCATTGAGCATGACCCTGACGATCCATGGTTTAGTCCCTCAGGGAAAATCGGTGCGTCGCACAGGTGCTAATCCTGGGGATAAAATTTATGTAAGCGGTGAACTGGGGGCTGCAGCACTTGCGGTGAATGCTTTAGAACGTCCTGATATTAATCAGGTTGAAAGGCGCGCATTGATGCAAAAGCTGCAACATCCTCAGCCGCGAGTAGATTTGGCAACGATTCTACAGACGCATGCTTCTGCAGCTATTGATATTTCTGATGGCTTAAGCGCTGACTTGAACCATATTTGCGTTGCCAGTGGCGTTGGGGCTTGTCTATTAGAGTCAGCTATTCCTGTCCACCCGTTGGTAGAAAAATATCAGGGTGTTCATGCAGTTGATTTTGCTCTTCGTGGAGGTGATGATTATCAATTATGTTTTACCGTACCACAAGAAGAAGAGCAGTTATTGTTGAGTGCATTATCCAGGATTAAAGCAAGCTGTTATGCTATTGGTGTTATTGAAAAAGAGGCAGGTTTAAGAATGAAGAGAGGGGATAAGATAAACACGCTTATTCCACATGGTTATAGCCATTTTTAGCCTAGGTTCTGTTGACAATTGGAACCAGAGCCTACGTTCCGCGCTTTATGCGCGGAATCTATTCTCAAGCTTTTGTCAAGAGGGTGGTTAGTTTCGTGTGGTTTGTGTGGATCCCGCGCATAAAGCGCGAGAAGTGAGCATCTCAAGTTGAAATGTCAACAGAGCTTAGGTTCATCTGCTGAAGTTTGGCTATGACTTTTTATTTACATCATCGGGATTGAGTAACATGAATGCAATTAAGTTGGCAAATAAAGTTTGGCAAGATCCGGTTTACTTTATCGCATTTGGCTTTGGCAGTGGTTTAATGCCGATAGCGCCGGGAACCTGGGGAACCCTGGCTGCGATACCGGTTTATTTGCTAATTGCTAATCAGCCTATAGGAATATATCTTCTATTGACTATAGCTGCTTTTTTATTAGGAGTGTGGGTTAGCGATAAGGTATCAAGGGATTTGGGTGTCCATGACTATCGGGGAATCGTATGGGATGAGGTTGTCGGTTATTTGCTAACCATGGCAGCAGCGCCTGTCAGTTTAACCTGGATGCTGGTCGGTTTTTTATTATTCCGTCTTTTTGATATCTGGAAACCTCAGCCAATCCGTCTGCTTGACCGTCATGTTCGTGGCGGGTTAGGCGTTATGCTCGATGATCTGTTAGCCGCCATACCAGCATGGTTAATCATGCAGTTATTAATCTGGGGTTTTGCATAGATGAATGAAGGCCACAAAGAATTAATCAGCATTGGCTTAACTGTCAGCATCGTCGCGCTGGCACTGTTTATTATTCATCGATTTATCCCCTCCATTGTGTGGGCTGCAATCATTGGTATTGCGACTTATCCACTTTATCTGCGTTGGCGCCGTTTTTTTGGTAATCAGCATAGTCTGGCGGCTTTATTATTTACTTTTATCCTGGCTTTATTATTGATACTTCCCTTAAGTTGGCTGGTAAGTATTTTAGTTAAAGAGCTACAATTATTTATTAATTACCTGCAGTTAATTAATCGTGAGGGAGGACAGGCACCTGGCTTTCTTCAGCAATTCCCAATTATTGGCAATGATCTGGTTAGTTATTGGGATCAGAATATAGGCCATCCAGGCAATGTGCGTCATTTGCTGTCAAATTTGCATTTGTCATTAACGCCAGCCAGTTATTATATTAAGCAGGTAGGTGTGAACCTTGCTCACAGGGGATTCCAGCTTGGGTTCACCTTACTGACCTTATTTTTCTTTTATCGTGATGGGGATAAATTATTTCAGCAGATTAATCATGTTGGCGAATCTTGTTTGGGACAACGCTGGTTTCGCTATGCGCACAGGCTACCTTCTGCTTTGCGTGCCACGGTTAATGGGACTATTGTCGTTGGTTTGGGCGTAGGTTTTTTAATGGGGATTTGTTACCTTCTGGTAGGTTTTCCTGCCCCTACTCTAACTGGATTCATAACCGCTTTCGCGGCGATGATTCCTTTCGTTGTGCCAATAGTGTTTGTCATAGTAGCACTTATATTACTATCAGCCGGATCAATGATTGGCGCATTAATTGTAATTGCCTGGGGTACTTTTGTTATGTTTGTTGCAGATCACTTTATTAAACCGGTGTTAATTGGTGGTGCAATCAAATTACCATTTTTAGCGGTACTTTTTGGCATTCTGGGTGGTGTAGAGACTTTAGGCCTTCTTGGTTTATTTGTGGGACCGATAATCATGGTGTTATTCGTTACACTTTGGCAGGAGCCACAGGGTGAAGTAAAGCCATTAGTGGATTATCCGCAGTAAACTTTGACTATGGTCAAATGAGCTTTTTAACAGCAAGTGCAGGCCAATCAGTCCAGCCTGCTGCGCGATCTAAAATTTAAATGATTTCTTGGCTAACGCTTGTAATTTAATTATTTGACCCAATCTGAGTCATAGTAGTCTGGAGTAGGGGAGGATTTTAAATGAATAAAGATTGGCCGACAAAAAATAAAGATATGCATATAGCTCAACGTATTATGGAAGAGTATGCCAGCGTATTCGATACCGATTCTTTAGGGCTTTTTGAACTTGTTGTCATTGAGGAGGAGAAAAGGATGGATTTTCGTTTGTCTTCCTGGGTTGTGGCGTTAGCTGAGCATTTTAAATCCTTATATGGGGAAGTCCAGGGTGACTTTGTAACCAGACAGGTTATTAGCCGCTGTATAGTCCAGGGTGAAACGCTTCACTAATTTGCAATAGATGCAAAAATTTAGAAGTGAGCAATGTACTTGTGGAATTCCCTCTTATAATCTTCACTATTTTGATATTGTATTAATGCTCTATTAATATCCTGCAACAGCTCAATCTCATTGAGGTGGACGGCAATTCCAAAGCCGAAGCCAAAAGCAAAGGGTTCCCCGACTGCATGCAGATGCCCTGATGACTGCGCCTGCCAGTACATGGCAGAGGGGTTATCCATTAAAGCCAGATCTATTTTTCCTGCTTGCAATGCATCGATCATAAGCGTGGATTCGGAAAACTCTCTAATCCTTGGATTCCTGATGCCTAATGCACGAATAACAGCAGGAAAAACGGTAGCCTCTTCAACCCCAATCGAGCGCTCGTGTAATAGTTGCAAACTGAAAGGTTCTCTGGCCAGTCTGTCTGGCGCTATAAATCGTGCCTGGCTTAGTAAATAGGGTAAGGAAAAATTCACCCGGGTAGCACGTTCACTGGTGATGGTAATAGCACTTACTGCCACATCAACTGTTTTGAGCTCGACAGCACGAAGCAGTTCCTTAAAGGGCATGGGGTTAAAGATACAGTTGCGCTGGAGTGTGCGGCAAATATGCTCCATCATGGAAATATCAAACCCAAAAAGCTGTCGATTGGCTCCCTCCATAACAAAGGGGGGCATAAAGCTATCCACTGCAACCCGTAATGGTTCGCCCTGTGCATGGGAAGAACCGCAAGAAATAAAAAGGCATAAAATAAAGTATAAAATTTTCATTAATCCGAACTCTGCCTTTGCTTCAACTGTATCTGGTTAGAATATACTGAATTTAGCCTTTTAAAAATTGAATTGCCAATAATTCTTAATCTTTCCTTAAGTCTGGTTGTGCTAAGATTGTAAAAAAACCATTGTGTATAATTTTATGACAAGAAAGGCAACGGAAAAAGAATTATCAGATGTGAGGGAGGCATGGAAAAGATTTATTGCTGGTGATTTGAAAGCCAGTCAAGAAATCACAGGAATAGCTGAGCAAATGAATACAGGAGCCTTAGGAGGTGATCAGCTCATCCCAACTCTTGGTTATTTAATGTACCAGGCGGATATCACTGATGATGAGAATGAGTATGCACCTTTTTACGCTTTTTCATCTTTAAGTCCAGACTATGCAAACGATGGCATTTGGGGATATATGTTTGTTGCTCTATCCTCTGGATTGCTCCAGGCAAAGATATTGAAAGAATTTAATGCTGCTAAAGAACTCTCTTTTGACGGCACACAGGCTTTGATTAATGATGAACGCCTGAGAAAATACTTAGTGCCTTTCAATAAAAATATGGAAGAGTGGAAAGACAGATTAGAAAAAATTAAGATTCCTACCGATATCTCATATCATCAGTACATTGAAAAAATGCAGGTATCAATAAGTAAAATTAAAAAGACTCTGCAGGAATATCACGATTATTTAATAGAAAAATATCAGTTACCAAACAGCGTTGAACCTGCAGACTCCAATTCTCTGCCTGAAAGAAAACTTATCGCTGTGAACGCTTTGATTAAAGGGATAAATCAAGAGAAAAAAAATCCTATACAATTGCTGATTGAATTTAAGGAAGAATTAGGTAACCAGCAGGAAACGTTGTCACGACATCAGGATAGCCAGGAAAAACGATTGCTGGTTAAACTGCTGAAGATCCTGTCGCTAGGTTTTTATACCGGTAAGGATGCCTATAAGCATCACGGTTTATTTGGCCGCTCAAAAGGCGGCGATCTGGTCGATGGTTTGATGACTGAACTACCAAAACCAGCAGATGATAGTGATGCTGAAGAGATTGAAATGAAAGGTGTGAGCCTTCGGGGATCACGATCTGAACAATAACTCATTTACCCTGAATGTAATTATATTCAGGTAACCAAAACAAACAATGATTTGTATTTTTTCTTTGGCTTCGTTAGGCTTAATAACCCTTAACCTTAGATAAATACAACGGTGGATACTCCTCCTCTTCTACAGTCCAGATTAGCATTCTACTTGAAAAATTTTTCTGCATTTAAACAGGTTGATGCGGTAAAAACGTTGATACTTGTCAGTGATTATGCCTGTCGTCAGCTAGAGCTGCTAAAAACCTTACTAACCAGTGATGATTGGCAGAATGCCCTCGATTTCAATACCTGTTTTGCCCAATTACAACAACTAGATTCATCGTCATTTAATCTTTTTTCCAGGTCTTTGCGCCAATTCCGCCATAGGCAGCTCTTGAGCTTATTGCTTCGTGAAATGAGCGGCCTGACTACGACAATCGAAACAATGACTGCCTGGTCAGCTTGTGCTGATGCCATCATTTTACGGGCAATTGCCTTTTGTTCACAAGAATTAGGTGCGCGTTATGGACAGCCTTGCGATGAGAGCGGTGCAATATGCAAGCTTTATGTGCTTGCAATGGGCAAACTGGGTGGTCGGGAACTCAATTATTCTTCAGATATCGATTTAATTTTCGCCTATTCATCAACAGGTCATACCAATGGTGAGGAATCGATAAGTAACCAGCAATACTACACCAAGGTGGTGCAGCGTTTTCTCCAACTCTTACAAACCGTGACTGCAGAGGGGTTTGTTTTTCGGGTCGATTTAAGGTTAAGGCCCAATGGAGAAAGTGGGGCTTTGGTCTCAAGCTTGGCTGCTATGGAAACCTACTATCAGGAACAGGGAAGGGACTGGGAGCGCTATGCTATGGTTAAGGCGCGCCTGATTGGCGAAAATACCGAGAATCCGGCTCATTGGTTTCATCGATTAATTACCCCTTTTGTTTATCGACGTTATGTGGATTTTAGTGTGATTGAATCATTACGCAGCATGAAAGCAATGATTGAACGGGAAGTGCAGTTAAATCCGATGCTTGATGATATCAAAAGAGGCTTTGGCGGTATCCGTGAAGTTGAATTTATTGTACAAAATCTTCAGTTAATCCGGGGCGGAAGGCTACCGGAACTACAACAGCAAAACACAATTGCAGCATTAACCATATTGGGACAGAAGGAGTTATTGCCGCGGACTTCAGCTTTGAAGCAAGCCTACCTTTTCCTGAGGAAATTAGAGAATGTCCTGCAAAGTCATAACGATCAACAAACGCATGCCTTACCGAACGATGCACTAAAAAAGGCACAGATCGCACTGGCAATGGGCTATTCTGACTGGAAGCAGTTAGAGGTTCGTCTGCATCAATATCAGCGGATTATTGGTGCGTTATTTAGCTCAACACTAGGCAAGGTACAGCCCTACGAAGATGAAAGACGTCTGTTAGCCAATCAATTAATGAGTTTATGGCAAGGTCATGTTGAAAAAACAATGGCAGTAAATTTATTAGCCAGTCTTGGATTCCAACAAGCAGAGCGTTGTTATCAAATGATTCATGCCTTTCGGCATGCTCCCCGATGCAGACGCCTGACTCAGGCTGCCAGAATAAGACTGGATCGCTTTATGGTCCTCTTGTTAAATGAACTGACTGAGGTAACAGAAACCGATACGGTGTTGCTTCAGGTTATCCAGTTACTGGAAAATATTGTTGGCCGTAGTTCTTATCTGGCATTGCTTACTGAGAACCCTCAAGTCTTAAAAGAACTGCTCTATTGGTTTGCTAATAGCGCCTTTATTACTTCCCTGCTGGTAAACCAGCCTTTTCTATTGGAAGTTTTACTGGAGCAACAGCAAAATTGGCGCATCCCTTCGCGTAAGCAATTGGAACAAACCTTAAAAAATCAACTGGATCGTTGTTCCGAGCAGGAGCAGCAAGAAGAGCTGCTGCGGCAATTTAAGTTGGTTAATTGGCTGTCAGCCGCCCGTGCTGAGATGTATGGACGCTATTCTGCAGTGCGGATTAGCCGCTTCCTAACGGACATAGCAGAAGTTATCGTTGCTAAAATTCTTACTTTAGCCAGTAATCAACTCAGCTTGCGCTACCCTCAAATAAAAAAAATTAAATCACAATTTGCTATTATCGCCTATGGAAAGCTGGGTGGGCGCGAGATGAATTATAATTCGGATTTGGATTTGGTTTTTGTTCATAAGGTCTCATCGGAAGAAGAAGCATTGGTTACCCGGTTAACGCAGAAAATTTTACATATGCTGACCACCCGCTCCCAGGCTGGGATTTTGTACTCTGTTGATACGCGTTTACGTCCTTCTGGAGAAGCTGGATTACTGGTAAGCCATATCGATGCTTTTATTGAGTATCAGCTCCATCATGCCTGGATCTGGGAGCACCAGGCTTTAATAAGAGCCAGGTTTCTGGTAGGAGATAAACATATTCATCTGGCATTCAAGCAGTTAAAAAAAGAGGCATTATCAGCCCCTCGAGAAAAATCGCTTATCTTTGATGAAGTAGTTGCCATGCGGCAAAAAATAGCCAGGCATGCCAGTGGGGAGATGATCAAGTACACTGCAGGTGGACTAATCGACCTGGAGTTTCTGGTGCAATTTCTGGTACTTATACAGTCTGACTCAGCTTATACCCGATATACTCATACGTTGAGTTTATTACAAAAACTATTTTCTAACCGGGTAATCAGCCAGGAGCAATTCTCAACACTTAAAAATGCTTATAAGTCCTACCATCATTTATTGCATCGAAACTTACTGCAACCGGATCTTCCTGTCCCTCAGGGCATCCAAACCGAGGTTATGAAAATAAGCAATGAAATTTATAGTGTATGGAGGAAATAATTAGATACATTCTGCATACAAATCATAATCATCACTATCAGTAATCATGACTTCGGCCAGGCTGCCTACCTGTACAATTTCTGTAGGGGGTAAGTATACCAGACCGTCGATTTCCGGCGCATCCGCCTTGCTTCGAGCAATAATTTGCTGGTCATTAATTTCGTCTATTAAGACGATTTGTTTTGAGCCAACTTTAGTTTTAAGTTTGTCACGGCTGATTTCAGCCTGTAATTGCATAAAGCGATGATAACGTTCTTCCTTAACGTCTTCTGCAACAGGATGGGCTAATTCATTGGCTTTGGCACCTTCCACTGGAGAGTATTGAAAACAACCGACCCGATCTAGTCGGGCAACGCTTAAGAACTCCAGCAGCTCCTCAAATTCCTCTTCAGTTTCACCGGGAAAACCAACAATGAATGTAGAGCGTAATGTAATGTCCGGGCAAATATCACGCCACAGGGCGATTCTTGCCAATGTATTTTCACTGCAGGCAGGCCGTTTCATGGCTTTTAAAACGCGCGAATTGGCATGTTGCAAAGGAATATCAAGGTAAGGCAAAATTAAACCATCCCGCATGAGAGGGATAATATCATCGACATGAGGATAGGGATAAACATAGTGGAGTCGTACCCATATTCCCAGCTCGCCCAATTGTTCACATAAATCATAAAATTTTGTGTTAACTGCTTTACCTTGCCATTCTGCAGGCTGGTAGCGAGTGTCCACACCATAGGCGCTGGTATCCTGGGAAATAACCAATAATTCCTGTACGCCTGCTTCCTTTAAACGTTTTGCTTCAGAGAGGACTTGAGTCAGGGGGTAGCTTTGTAATTTTCCTCTCATGGTGGGGATGATGCAGAAAGTACACTTTTGATTACAGCCTTCGGAAATTTTCAAGTAAGCGTAATGTCTTGGCGTGAGTTTAATACCTTGAGGGGGTACTAACTGAGAAAAGGGGTCTGCCGGAGGTGGTAAATGCTGGTGCACTGCCCGAACCACCTCTTCATAAGCATGTGCGCCACTGATATGGAGGACATCGGGGCATGCTTCCCTTATAATATCGGCTTTGGCACCCAGACAACCGGTCACAATGACCCGTCCGTTTTCTGCCATGGCTTCCTTAATTGTATCCAGTGATTCAGTGACTGCAGCATCGATAAAACCGCAGGTATTGACGACTACAACCCCCGCATCCTGATAGCTGGATACCAGTTCATACCCCTGTGCGCGTAATTGAGTGATGATTCGTTCGGAATCGACCAATGCTTTGGGGCAGCCCAGACTGACAAAGCCTACTCTATGATTCATGATTCTCTATTAAAGCTGTAAAAAAAGTGGACGAATTATAGCGCTTCTTCAGCAGGCTTGTCTAATTGATTAACCCAAAGCTCAGGGAAAAATCATATTTTATCTAAAAATATAAACTGAAAATAATTTAAATAATTTGTCCTGTCACCAACAGGTATTAAACGCTTGTGGCGCCTTTACAATCTACAAATAAATGTTAAAATAAATCCAAATTGATTAAATTTGGATCATTAAGGTAGTATGGCATAGCTGCTAAAATCCTGACGATAAGAGAAGAAACAAGATGAAGTTAAGTGAAGATGGTAAAACCCTGCTCAAGGTTGATAATAGCGACATTAAAAGAGATGGCTCTTATGACATACCGCAAGGAGTCACCTCCATTGGTAGCAGGGCATTTTACAGCTGCAATCAATTGCAATCGATCACTATACCAGAAGGGGTGACCTCCATTGGCAACGAGGCATTTTACCTGTGCATGGAATTGCGATCCATCACTATCCCGAAAGGCGTCACTTCGATTGGTAATTGGGCATTTCACCAATGCATGCACTTGCGCACCCTCACCATCCCGGAAGGGCTGCGTTCCATAGGTTTCAGGGCATTTAGCCATTGTGACTCCTTGCAATCTATCACTATTCCTAAAGGACTCGACTTTATTGGCGAGGCGGCATTTTTCGAATGCAAAAAGCTGCATAGCATCATGATTGCCGGTGCAGATACTGATACCGAGATACAGTCTGTTGCCCGATTATTACCCAACGATTTAAAAAGCAATGTCGTATCGAGGGAGATGGCGGAAGCGATTGCACAAGTCCGCAAGGCTCAACTTTCCAGAGTCGCTCAAGCGCCACAAATCAATCCGCTGTATCGCTATTTTAGTCCTGGCTCAGAATATGTTTTCATGTTTACCGAAAACGAGGCTGGAGGTAACCTGGATAAAGAACGCAGTAAGCTTCCAAACGATATATTTCGCTACATGAATCCCTATATATTGAGTCAAAATCCTTATTACCAGAAGGCGAAAAACCGTATTCTCAGCGCTCCCTTCCCTGAAAATCAGGAGAAAATAAAGGATTATGAAAATACATTGAAAAACATCGCTGACGAAAGCATACAAAAAGCAAAAGAATTCAGTCAACCGCCGGTTAAACTTCAACGGGAAAATCAGTCTGATGGCAACATCGGCTTAGATCATCTGGCGATGATAACCCCTTTTTTTTCGCCGTTCATAGCTTTAGCTGCTATCGTGCATAAACATGTTACAGGAAATCGCTTCGCTTTCTTTCAGGCCGCTGCTCAAGCTCAAACGAAAAACGCCCTGGAGGATTTACGAGATGAAGCCTCAGAGGGTAGTGTCGCAAAAATAAATTAAACCCCGTCAACTTTCGTTTATATCGCTGCAACCGCTTTTTGGATGAATGTCAACAAAATCCTAAATTAAACTGGGGTGAAGACCTCCATATTTTCTAAATTCAGATGTTTTCCAGTATCGAAAAAATTTAACGTAAAATTAATAGTACTTTAATAAAACAAGGTTAATATGAGAACAAATAATATCAGGTCTAATCATCATGTATTTAACTTATTCTAAAAGAGATTTAAAGTCCCACATAGTTAAACTGGCAGAAACGTCTGATTTAATTGTATTGTCAATAGGTGGTGCGCACACGAAAGACAGGCAACAGCAATGCCCCAATTTTTGTCTTGAAGCAGCTTCCAAGGGATTAAAGGTAAGCATTGTCAACTTTGACCCGGCATTTATCGATGAAAAAAAACGTTTAATCGATGATAGTGATGCTATTCGCTGCGATTATACTGCCATAGGGTATGAAGAGGGTTTAAGGCACGAATCATCGTCACAGCTGAAGAGAATAACTGGTGAGAGCTTCAAACCTGACGAAATGACGGAGATTGTCAAGAAGGCTCTTAGAAAGTCGCCCGAGGTAAAAGTGGTAATTCTTGATAGTAGATATCCACTTATTAAAACTCCACGGTTTTATATTGATGTTGCTCATGATCTTACTGATGGCAACGTGGATAAAGTTTCTAAGCGCGTAGCTTTTGTTATGAGCTATTATCAGAATGCATCAGGAATTGTTTTTAATCCGAACTATTTAGTAAATATTGAAGTACTTGCGTGCACAATAACTGCTCATGAAAAGTTTAAATTTGATGAAACTGAATGTTTAGCACAGAAAGATAAATTAGAAAAAATTGAAACTCAGTACAGGCAACATTGGCGGGCTTTAACTCAATTTCAAAGCGAAGAGAGCTTTGGTTGTACGGGCAAAACAATTGAAGACTATGGGGTTGAGCGATTCAAGGAAAATGCGGCTCAGGCAGAAAAAGACGGTCTTGGTTACGTATTTGTAGCTCTTCAGTGCCTTGCTTTCGATTCTTTGTTTAATACGGGCATGTTTACTAATAGGCTGCAGGTGCAACAAGCCCGTGCAGTTGAGATCAAAACATTTAATCCCGATTTGTATACCCATGACGAGTCTTCTGACGTTTCAAAGGAAAAAGAATTGTTAACAGATGAACCTACACAAACCGAGGTGCTTGATTCCAAAGTACCCGCATCGGAGGATAAAATGCAGAAATTAAATAGATTACTTGATAAGCTTACCAGGGAAGCCTCGCAAAACAAGGAGGGAATAATGAATAATGGCCATGCTTTCGATGGCTTGATAATGGATAACTGGAGCAATATTCGAAAAGAGGCTATAGCAGCAGGAGTATTCAAAGAAGATGATAATGCTCAAGCACTATTTGATAAAATTAAATCAAAGATAAAGTTAGATAATAAACGATTCCCTCAATTACCTGGCATGCTGAGCACTGTGTACAGAATATTTGTAACAGGCGATGATGAGAGTCCGGCTAAAACAGATGCTTTTGAAGGCCATTTTTATCCGATACCTTCTAATTACTAGCCAGTCAACCCACTCGAGTTTTGGCTGGTTATGCAACATTACGTTGCTTACGCAAAAGGCAAAAATGAGAATTTTGATGATTTTGAATTCATTATAAATGACACTTTACTGGACTCACCCTCTCCAGCCGGGTATATTGCGAATGCATTTGCAAACACTGCAAGGAATCATTACATTGCAAATATGGATGCTCATTCAAATCCTCCGCCGGCTCAAAGTAATGAATATCCCCCTCAGGATTCCGTGACATTAGAAGGTAACAATGAACAGGAACCTATGAAGCCATGCTTGGAATCTTCGCTATTATTTAATGCCTTTAATAGCTATCAATCTGAACGTAAACTAACTCATAGCAAAGTAAAGAATGAGGTTCTTAAGAACTTAAAATCGGCCCTGGAAAATTGCAACACCATCGATGACGTGAACGAAGTACAAGAACAATTTAAAAAAGAATACCAACAGTTAAATCACCATCGTTTTACCATCTGGAGTAATGATAAAACTCGGTCAGCCACGGTATTTGATAATATGATTGAGAAGCGTACAGAGCAACTGCAGTTAATCATTAGTTCAGCTAAGGTATGAAGACATCCATCCATTGATGCTGGCTACAGGGATGTTTGGCACGGAACATAACATGCTGTGCATAAAGATGGCGGTTGCTTGGCTATATAAGAGGTTGCACTCAATCCAAAGTGGTGGTTGCTTGACGCAATTGTTTTAAAAATTGACTTGCCGATATTTCACCTACCAAACGCAGATGACGATATTCATGACCCTGTTCATTGAAAAATAAAAAGGTAGGCGGAGCGATGACATTAAATTTCTTAAGCAGTGCCTTATCGTCATTATTATTGGCAGTAATATCGATTTTTAAAACGACAAATTGTTTTAATGCTTCTTCAACTTCAGGGTCTTTAAATGTGGTTGCCTCCATAATTTGGCAGGAGGCGCACCAGTCAGCATAGAAATCCAGCATGACTGGTTTGCCTTTGGCATTGGCAATCGCTTCTTCAACTTCATTAACCGTTTTAACGGTTTGGACAGGAAAGTTTACTGCAGCATTTGCTGTCGAATGGACGCTTGCCAATGGTTGTAAGGGATTGCTGTTACCCATGCTGGCTCCAATCAGAATAAGTATCCCGTAAACGAGCAGGATGATGCCGCATCCTTGTAGCCACCGCGCTTGAGAACCTGTCCTGCTTAAAGCACCACAATAGACGCCTGTAAAAATTAATAAAGCGGCCCACAGGAACATGATTAGCATTCCCGGCAGGATGCGGCCCAGGAGATAAATGGCAACAGCAAGTAAAAGGACTCCAAAAAAAGCCTTTACAGCGTTCATCCATTTACCCGCTTTAGGGAGCCATTTTCCAGCGGAAGTGCCGATGAGCAGTAAGGGTATCCCCATGCCTAAGCCGAGAAAAAACAAGGCTGAACTGCCAATAATCACATTACCGCTATGAGCGATGTATCCCAAGGCGCCAATAAGAGGTGCTGTTACACAGGGGGATAAAACAAGCGTGGATAAACTCCCCATGACAGCAGCCCCCAGGTAATGACCGCTTGCCTGACTGCGGCTGGCACTGGCAAATTTTGCTTGCCAGGAAGCAGGAAAGCGTAACTCATAATAACCAAACATGGAAAGCGCCAACAGAATAAAAACAAGGCTGAATAAACCGATAGCCCAAGGAGACTGCATAATGATTTGCAGGTTACTGCCCAGTAAGGCAACCACTGCACCAACCAGTGCATAAGTTACGGACATGCTCAGCACATAGCTTAATGAGAGAAAAAAGGCTTTTCGGGTGGACAGACCGCTGCCATGCCCTACAATAATGCCGGAAAGTACGGGGATCATCGGTAAAACACAAGGCGTGAAGGATAACAGCAATCCGAAGCCTAAAAAACTCAACATTACAATCAGCCAATGGTGGTTATCAAAAACGGCTTCGACCTCATCAACGGGTTGTTGTTTAACTATAGCGTCCTGAGGAGTTGGCGTTGTTTCAATGGTAGCCTCGGATAAGGCCAGGTCATTATTGATGGTTAATTTAATCTGCCGGGTTTCCGGGGGATAACAGAAACCATCATCGGCACAACCTTGAAAATGCAAGGCAAGTAACGTCTCTCCGGGATATTCCCCCAGGAGTGCGACAGGTAATGATAACTTGTTACGATAAATGGGGTAGGTATGTCCCTGCTTATCTGTTCTTGTGAGGGGTTCAGGGAATCGTAGAGTGCCAATATGGATGTTGCTATTGGGTTGCTCGGTTAGTTTAATCCGATCACTGTAAAGAAAATAACCTGGTTTGATTGTCCAGTTAACGGTAAATGTATTGGGATCGATGGGCGTTACATTAACCTGAAAGACCTCTGCTGCCGGCAGAGGATTAGCATGACTGATTAATGAAACAAGATACAATACTGGCAATAAAACCCAATTTTTCATAAGCGTAAACTGCTCGATGTTAAATCAAAGGCCATTGTAGTACATCTCCTGCAAGGTCACAATTTAAGACACCATAGATGGGGCGATTAAAGCTGCGGTTTTCCTTTTAAAGATACAAGCCTGGATGAAGCGTCAGCGGAATCCGCGGTCGGGTCTAATCATCACCAGCCGCAGTCTCGCACTGCCTATAAATACCTTAAAGAACCAACAGCAGTGGGCAAGAAAACAAAAATTTTTAATCTTCCCCCTTGAAAATTATTTAACTGCCCCCAAATGCCTGTCATCAGCGATGTTATACCAGGTTGTCTGAGTGAATGTGAAAACTCAATAGCCTGAACAAGTATCCATGATGCTTGCATAACTCGCTAAAGCAGAGCTTACTCTGAATTATAGGTGATAACGAAAACCAGGAGAAAACAAGTATGAAAATTCGTCCTTTACACGATCGCGTTGTTGTTCGTCGCATGGAAGAAGAGCGCACCAGCGCAGGTGGCATTGTGATTCCCGATAGCGCTACTGAAAAACCAATGCGTGGCGAAGTCATTGCTGTTGGAGTTGGTAAAGCATTAGACAATGGTGATGTTCGTGCGTTAGCCGTAAAAGTAGGGGATGTAGTCCTGTTTGGCAAATACTCAGGCACTGAAGTCAAGTTAGGTGGTGAAGAACTGGTTGTGATGCGCGAAGATGACATCATGGGTGTGATTGAGAAGTAATATAACAAAACAGTTTTAAAGGAGATTATATAATGGCTAAAGAAATACGTTCTGGTGATGATGCACGTCAAAAAATGATTAATGGAGTAAATATTCTGGCGAATGCTGTACAACAAACGATGGGTCCAAGTGGACGTAACGTGGTGCTGGAAAAATCATTCGGTGCTCCTACCGTAACAAAAGACGGTGTCTCTGTTGCCAAAGAAATTGAACTGCAAGATCGTTTCGAGAATATGGGTGCGCAGATGGTTAAAGAAGTTGCTTCAAAAACTTCTGATACGGCTGGTGATGGTACTACCACTGCTACTGTATTGGCACGTGCTATTATCGTAGAAGGCAACAAAGCCGTTGCTGCTGGAATGAACCCAATGGATCTGAAGCGCGGTATTGATAAAGGGGTTACTGCGGTTACCAAACAATTGCAATCAATGTCCAAGCCTTGCAAAGATGGCAAGTCCATTGCCCAGGTTGGAACAATTTCTGCTAACTCCGATCAGGCAATTGGTGACATCATTGCTGAAGCGATGGAAAAAGTTGGTAAAGAAGGCGTCATTACTGTTGAAGATGGTAATAGCCTTGAGAATGAATTATCTGTTGTTGAAGGTATGCAGTTTGACCGCGGCTATATTTCTCCATACTTTATCAACAATCAACAAAACATGAGTACAGAGCTTGAGCATCCTTATATTCTTCTGGTTGACAAGAAAATCTCTAATATTCGTGAAATGCTTTCTGTATTGGAAGGTGTTGCCAAATCAGGCCGTCCTTTATTGATCATTGCTGAAGATGTTGAAGGTGAAGCCCTGGCAACTCTGGTTGTTAACAATATGCGTGGTATTGTAAAAGTATGTGCAGTTAAAGCGCCTGGTTTTGGCGATCGTCGTAAAGCAATGTTACAGGATATTGCTATTCTGACTAATGGCCAGGTCATTTCTGAAGAAATTGGCAAAAACCTGGAAGGTGCTGCATTAGAAGATTTGGGTTCTGCAAAGCGTATCGTAGTAACCAAAGAAAATACCACTATCATTGACGGAGAAGGGAAACAATCAGAAATCAGTGCACGTATTACTCAAATCCGTGCTCAGATGGAAGAAACTTCTTCTGATTACGATCGTGAAAAATTGCAGGAGCGTGTTGCCAAATTAGCTGGCGGTGTTGCTGTAATTAAAGTTGGTGCTGCTACTGAAGTGGAAATGAAAGAGAAGAAGGCGCGCGTTGAAGATGCGCTTCATGCAACTCGAGCTGCTGTTGAAGAAGGTATCGTTGCTGGTGGCGGTGTTGCCTTGATTCGTGCACAAAAAGCATTAGATGGCTTGAAAGGCGAAAATGCTGATCAAGACATGGGTATTAATATCCTGCGACGTGCTATCGAGTCTCCTCTTCGCCAAATCGTTGCCAATGCCGGCTATGAGTCTTCCGTAGTTGTTAACAAAGTTGCTGAAAACAAAGAGAACTTCGGTTTCAATGCGGCTACTGGCGAGTATGGCGATATGGTTGAGCTGGGTATCATCGACCCAACCAAAGTTACTCGTACTGCGCTGCAAAACGCAGCTTCCGTTGCAAGTCTGATGCTAACTACGGAGTGCATGATTGCTGAGCTTCCAAAACAAGAATCAGCAGGTGCTTCTGATATGGGTGGCATGGGCGGTATGGGTGGCATGGGTGGCATGGGCATGATGTAATTTCCCTGCCTCCTTTTAAAAACCCGCCAATTGGCGGGTTTTTTTATGGAAAAATTTACTACCAGAGCAAGTTAATTGTTCTAAACTATAAAGAGCAACAGCCAATTGGCTTAAACCATAACTAATATCCAGGGAGCATTAATTATGGTAAGTAAACGAAGTATTGTGAAAGCTAGCGAAATAACCGGCGTTGTTGTTAAAAATCTGGAAGGGGAAAACCTTGGAACCATCAATGAAGTGGTTATTGACAAGGCTTTTGGCAAAGTGAATTATCTGGTGCTTGATTTTGGTGGTATTTTGGGTTTTGGCAGTAAGTATTTTGCCTTGCCTTGGCATCTATTTAAATATGATACTATAGAAGACTGTTTTATTATTAGTATGGATAAAAAGCGTTTGGAGAATGCCCCTGGCTTTGATAAAGAACATTGGCCTGATTTTGCTGCCTCAGAGTTTACTGCTAAAATTGATAAGTATTATGGATAAATAAATATAAAAGGATAAGGAAATAACCATGAATAAAAAGCCCTCTAGACCCCAGGAAGAAAACCCCACTTCAGATCCGGTATCTACAAATAACAAAAGACGCTCCCGCCAGTCTCAGCAAGAGTCTGTTGATGAGCATTATCAGCAAATGAAACAGAGTACTGGCGAGCTTCTGGAGGAGGGAAAAAAAATACTTCTTGAGGCCCAGGATACGTTTAAAGAGTACTCTGATGAGTTGGCAAAAAATGTCAAAAAAAACCCGCTTACTTCCGTTCTTATTGCCGGCGGGATAGGCTTTATTTTATCTTCACTTTTTAGAAAGTGAACATGATAAATTTTATTGAGCATTTGGAAGGACTTATTGCCAGCAAAGTTGCTTTGAGCAAGGGGTTGTTTACACTATTAAAATTGGAGGCACGGCTTGCCGGACTAACTGTATACCCCTTGCTAATTAATCTGGGGATGCTAATAGCATTATGTTTTTCGACCTGGCTGACAGCGGTTTTTTTGGCAGGTTATATAATCATGCTTTTTGCGGGAATGTTAGCAGCAATTATCACGGTATTGTTGGTTAATCTGCTCATGCTATTTTTTATTATTAAGCGACTGATTTTATGTTTAAGGCACATGAGCTTTGAAAAAACAAGAGCGTTGTTACATCAACCAAAGGATGGTTATGAGCTCACGCAAGGAACTACAGAATTCCATTAATCAGCTGGAAAATAAACTCCAAATGGAGAAAGCCAGGTTGCTGCAGCATAAGCAATATTTCAGGCGTCTGATAGAGAATCATCGGTATGTTTTGCTTGGTTTATTATTGCCCACCTTTCTGGCTGGTTGGCGGGAAGGTAAGCGGGCAGATGCCGGTAAAATGTTAAGGGGCTTTTTGCGGTTTATGTTAGCGACTGCGTTGGCAGGTATGCGTGAAAAGCCTTTGATATCCAGGGTTTCAAAAGTATTGAAATAGAAAATTAGACGATACGTTAATTTATCAACTATCATTACATTTCATGGGTTACTTTACAATAGAAGTTATTTATCAGTTTAATTTAAACAATTGATTTTAAATTTTATTTTTTTTCAGCTATGTTAAATATAACAATAGAATAAAGGAGCAATGGATTATGGCTGATGTAATGAAAAAATTATCGATCCTTATGGCAGATACTTATGCACTGTATCTAAAAACACAAAATTATCACTGGCATGTGACGGGGCCTCAATTTAAAGGTTTGCATGAGTTATTTGAAATGCAATATCTGGAGCTGGCTGACGCTGTAGATACTGTTGCAGAGCGTATTCGCGCACTGGGGCATAATGCGCCAGCGACGTTTAGAGAATTTGAAAGCCTAAAGCGCATTCAAGATGGTGATGCCAATAAAAGTGCAAATGAGATGGTTACTGAGCTTGCCCATGATCATGATACATTGGTGAAAGATTTAAATCAGGCGATGACTCTTGTTCAGGAAAGTAAGGATGAGGGTACCGTCAATTTACTGGGCGATAGAATTACAGCCCATGAAAAGGCACGTTGGATGCTAAATTCCTCTCGGGGTTAAGCAGAGTTCTCTCAATTGCTCACGCAAACATACTTTGTAATCCATCACAAGGTGTTTGTTAGGGTATGAACATAAACCCCGCATCCAGTGGATGAGGTGTTGTAATAGCCTGGATGGAGCGTCAGCCAAATCAGGGAATATGAGTTTATAATCAAGCTTCGATCCCGGTTTCGCTGACGCTTTATCCAGGCTATTAATTACCATCACCCGCAGTTTTATACCCAAGTCTAAAACAGGCATTTTGAAGTATCTTAGGTATAATCGCACCCGGTGGATGTTTAGAGATGAAAATCTCAGATAAATGAGATATTATCTCCAAGTTTGTTGACAATTAGAACCAGAGCCTAGATTCCGCGCTTTATGCGCGGAATCTAGGCTCAAACCTTTTTAAAAGGATAGTTGGTTGCGTGTGGTTTGCGTGGATCCCGCGCATAAAGCACGCGAAGTGAGCAGTTTAAGTTGAAATGTCAACAGACTCTAGTACAACGTTTCACTGAATCTGTCCAGTTTGTCATTCCCGCGCAGGCGGGAATCTATCTCTCAGGTGAAGTGAGGAGCTAAATTGGGCTTGGATTCCCGCCTGCGCGGGAATGGCAGTGTAAGACAGAATCAGTGAAACGTTGTACCAGGTTCTGTGAACCAATTTTTTCGCAAAGCGAAAATGTGGGTGATTGAGTACCATGGTGTCTTTGAATGAGGCGAATAGCTGGCTCTATCTAACGAATTCAAAGATATCATGGTGCCAATTAGACGCATTTGCAGCTGTGAAAATTTTTGCTCACAGAACCTAGGCTTCAATTAAATATCTCCCTGTCAGCTACATAGTCAGGACTTATCCAAGGAATTTCAGGATTGGTTAATTCGTGATAGAACTTCTTTTTTCTACCAGCCTTTTCCTTAGCGCATTTTTGCTCTTTGCTATTCAGCCAATGGTGGCAAAGGCATTGTTGCCTGTTTTTGGAGGAACACCAGCAGTATGGACTGTATGCATGCTTTTTTTTCAATCCTTATTATTGGTTGCCTATGGTTATGCCTGGTTACTCAGTCGTATTCCTGATTCATTGACTTGGCGGCTGTCGCATAGTTTTTTTGTCCTGCTGAGCCTGTTTGTTTTACCGCTTGGTTTTTCTCCTGCATTTATAGGGGAAGGAACGCCTGAGTTGGTAATCCTGGGTTATTTGCTACGGCATTTGGGATTACCTTTGTTGATAGTTGGAGCTTCAGCACCGCTACTGCAATTTGCTTATAGCCACACGAAGGGTAAGCAGGCCCATGATCCTTATTTTTTGTACGTGGCAAGTAATCTTGGCAGTTTATTGGCCTTAGCCGCTTATCCCTGGTTAATCGAACGTTATATTGGCTTAAGTAAGCAGTTTTATTACTGGAATTTTATTTTTGGAGTTTATGTTATCTTACTGGCGGTTGTCTTTTTTGCCTTTTCCTACCGGCATTTACAGAAAACCACAATCAAGACAACGCAATTGGACTGGTTAGTGATTTTAAAGTGGATTGGTTATAGTTTTATTCCTTGCAGCTTAATGTTAAGTGTTACTTCGTTTATATCTACTGATATTGCCGCGACGCCTTTATTCTGGGTTATTCCTTTAGCGCTTTATTTGCTTTCATTTGTGATTACTTTTGCCAAACGGCCGTTGATTTCTCATGAATGGATTGAGCGAAATGCTTTATTTTTTATTATTTTTCCAATTCTTGGTTTTATTTTTAACTCAAATTCCATACAAGCTTGGCAGCTAATCATTTTCCACCTGCTAAATTTTTTTGTATTAGCCTTATTGTGTCATGGGCATTTAGTCAATACGCGACCTCCTTCCGGACAACTCACTATTTTTTATCTCTCCCTGGCTTTTGGAGGAATGCTGGCCGGTTTATTCAATGGACTTATTGCCCCAAGGCTTTTTAATGCTGTCTATGAGTATCCCCTGGTACTGGCGTTGGCAACACTGTGTATTCCTTTATTTAAACAAAAAGGCTTGAGGATGATGCCTTTGCTGGTACTGGCAGTGTTGCTGGTCAATTATTATTTACCCAATCAAGGTGGGTTAATCCTGATAAAAAAATACAAAATTGCCGAGGTTCTGGCGCTGTGTCTGGCTCTTCTTTGGGCACGAAATAGTATTGGTTTATTTGTTGGTGTGAGTATTTTATTTTTTTACCTGTTTTCTCCCTGGTTTAAAGGAACCCAGGTTATTCTCCAGCAACGTAATTTTTACGGGGTGAAGCAAGTTTTTTCTTTGGCAGGAACGAATGTTTTAATGAGCCAGAATACGGTTCATGGTTTTCAACTGCAGCAACCAGAAGCTTCTCTGGATGGGGCAATGGCTTATTATGCGCCTGTACTGGCCGTGGTGCAGCAGTTGCAACGTCTTCATCAGCCGTTGCGCTCCATTATTCTGGGATTAGGTACAGGAATGATGGCTTGCCAATATCAAAAAGGTGATCAGGTGAAGATGATTGATATTGATGAGCAAGTTATCTGGATTGCGAGTAAAAGCGGATTATTCAGTTACCTGCGGGATTGCCCGGCGCAAGTCTCCCTGATTGAAGGTGATGGGCGCATGGTGTTGCATGATGGCGCTGATGCAGGGGCAGAATTATTGATAGTTGATGCATTTTCTTCTGATGCTATACCCATGCACCTGCTAACATTGGAAGCGTTCCAATTATATCAACAGAAAATCACTCCGGATGGTGTCATCCTGGTGCACATCAGTAATCGTCATTTAAGGCTGTTACCGGTTTTAACCGCAGCCGGCCGTCAACTTGATTTAATTGTCTTGCATAAGTTCCATTCTGCTGATAACAAGAAAGGGCAGTTGGCTTCTGAGTGGGTATTACTGACGGCCAATCAACCACTGGCTTTGACATTAATGCGTGAGGAAGGATGGCATTTTGTGGCTGAAGGTAAAACTATTTTATGGACTGATGACTATTCTAACTTAATCCCATTGCTGAAATAGTAAGGAACATGACAGCTTTAAGCGATTTTTTTAGGAGGAAAAAGAGATGGGCTTTGAAAAACTGGACAAAGATAGTTTATTTAAGCTATTTGGCTTTCTTTCCAGAAGCCAATTGCAGAATTTAAAAGGGACAAACAAGCCTCTCAGAAAGGCAATAGAAGAGTTTATACTCACCTCAGAGAAAATCGAACCTTCAACTTTTTTTTATGTCGGCAAGCCGTTTAATCTACCATCTGAACCATTTTGGCAAAGGAAAGTTAATTCTCATATCCCATCTTTTCCATTTCCGCGAGGATTTCCTGAGCTAATCCACAAGTCGTATAAAAGTGATGAAAAAGAGGTAAGACTCTTTAAAAAATATGCTGACGCTTACAATTATGTGTGTTCTCTTAGGCATAAGGATCTAAAATTGAGTGTGGAAAAAGGAGGATGGTATAACCCTCCTGTTATTCCTGTCTTTGAAGTCAATTTTTCGGGTAAGAATGTCAAAGAAATTACGTTTAGTTCCACCGGCAATAAAATTCACTGCCTGATTGCAGACGCAAAGGAAGTTATCCCTTTTCGTGCTTATTGGAATACATTTTCTTTCATGGAGATAAGAGAGGAACTTTTACTACAAATCGATAAAGAGAAAGAGGGCTGTCAGACGAATAAATTCTGTTCTATTATTTAAAATTACATACAGACTTTCTAGATGAGAGGGAGAATTCCTTGATATTATATTTCACTACTTCTTTCAATGAACGGGTTTCTTCAAAAACTTTCCTTTGCCGCTCGGAACTGGTTCCGGATTGAAGAATAGTCTCGAGGGCTGCAAAATAATGGAAGTAGTCGAGTTGTCTAACATAAGGTTGCAGCTTTTCAATCCACTCATCAAGGTCATCGCGCATTAATTTTAACTTTCCGTCAGTATTAATTACTAATTCGGCATCCAGGCCATAACGAATTGCCCGCCATTTGTTTTCTCGTGAAAGCCAATAAGGAGGACAGGTAACGGATTCAAGCCAGCTGCCGTTATCTGTAAACCAATGGGCCAGTGTATGGATGAAGGCAACTATAGCAAATGTTTCAGCCAGGGTCGCTGCACCATCACAAACACGAATTTCCAGGGTGCCAAATCCAGGGCTCGGTCTAAGATCCCACCATAGATCTTTAATTGACTTGATAGAGCCGCAAGCCCTTAACGTATAATACAAATGCTCGAAATCCTGCCATTTGCTAACATGATAGGGTTGGCCTGCCGTTGGTAATGCTTCATACGTGGTCGGCCGGCATGAGGCAAGGCCTGTGTCAATTCCTTGCCAGAAAGGAGAACTGGAAGATAAGGCTAAAAGGTGGGGTAAAAAATACATAAAGAAATTGTTAAAACGAATGCAATCCTCCCCGCTTGCCATTCCCAAATGAACATGCAGTCCATACACTCCCATACGGCGTGTGAGCCATTGGTTGCGATCAATTAACTCCAGATAGCGGTCTGTGGGGGAGATAATCCAGTCCGCATATTTTGAAAATGGATGAGAACCTGTGGCAGCAAACAATAGATCTAATTTTTGTGTTTCATACTGTAGACTGGCCAGGGTTTCTTGCAAGTCTATTTCTGCTTCTTGCACGTTGTCGCATTTCCCAGTATTAAGCTCGATGGTGCTTAAGTAGAACTCTGGTTTTACTTTGTTGCTATGAGCCATAATCTTTAACACTTCTTCTGCACAAGAGGATAAATTGTAGTTTTCAGGATTGATTAATTGCAGCTCAATTTCGACACCTAAGGTAAGTACCCCGTTACTGTGGAAAGAGATTTCGTTATCGGCAAATAAAGGTTCAGATGGTGATATTGTGTTTGCCAGAGATTCAGTTACTTCTTTTTGCATGATATTTATAATCCTTCTATATGTCGCATTCTCAGAGGCGTAACTAGCTGTAACATAATCCTGAAGCCACACGTCAAGCATTTATTCTTGCTAATATGACTAACTTAATACAAAAATTACTTCATGTCATATAATTAACATCCTGTGAGAGGGGTAACTGGGTTAATTTAAAGCACATCACTATTGATTCAACGATTATGCCATTGATTAATTATTAAACGAATAATGAGAGCAGGTTTTTCTGGATGAATGCCAGTTAACTATTTGCTAGAATAGGCCCTGTCATAATGTTCGTGAGATAATGAATGATTCATACTCTGGATGCAGAAAAACTTGATTCTTTAAATGAGGTTGATCAGCAAAAAGCACTGGTTTCATTGGAATCGGGTAAAGTAATTTATCTTCCTTCTTATTCATTTACGCTGCAGCCTGATGAGAAAGACCGATTGTTTTCGGATAATCTGCTGGATAGCAAGCATAAAAATCTCAGTTTTGATTATCGTACCGGCCGGTTGGGGGGTATTCAGTCTGAGGGGCAAACTACCTCAGCGAATATGTTGAAAGCCCTGATGCAACGCTATGCTGAGTTTGCCAAACACCTGGCAGCTACGGTTTTTCCTGAGTATCAGGATTCCTTGCTTTGGGGAAGAACCAGTTACCGCCCAGCGGAAATAAAGGGGCGTAGCAGTTCAAAGCGTAAGGATGATACCCGGTTGCATGTTGATTCTTTCCCCTCAACGCCAGTGAATGGCCAGCGAATACTGCGTATTTTTTGTAACATAAATCCTGATGACAAGCCCCGGGTCTGGCATTTGGGTGAGTCGTTTGACAAAGTGATGGAGCGTTTTGCAACTTCTATTCCGGCTTATAACCGTACTGTCGCCAAATTTCTATATTGGATGAGGGCAACAAAATCACTTCGTTCACCCTATGATCATTATCAGCTTAATTTGCATGATAAAATGAAACTGGACGATGAATATCAACAGTCCGTTGATAAGCAGCGTGTTGAATTCAAACCGCAAAGTACATGGATAGTGTTTACTGATCAAGTCTCCCATGCGGCGTTAAGCGGCCAGTTTTTATTGGAACAAACCTTTTATTTACCGGTTGAAGCGATGATGGATCCGGCACTTTCTCCCTTAAAGTATTGGGAGAACAACAAAGCAGCTTCCTTTGTCGGCTACCTTAGTTGATGATGCGGCTAAGAAATTTGTAGCCCGGATGAAGCGCCAGCGAAATCCGGGATCGGAGCTTGATAATAAACACATGCCCCCGCGGACTACCATTGATTACCAACCGCAGCCCGGCATTTCGCTATATCTAGTCAGCAATTCGCTTTCGCTGTACAATAATGCGCTTAGTAAAAAACGCAACGGGAACCTCATGTTGGAAGTAAATCAAATCAATCTTGCTTTAGCTGATTTGGATAAGCGTACCGCAGCGCTTAGGGGGTATCTTTAACTTCGATCAGAAGCGTGAGCGGTTGGAAGAAGTTATTCGTGAGTTGGAGTCTTCTGAAGTTTGGAATCACCCCGAGCAGGCGCAGGCACTAGGGCGAGAACGCGCTCAATTGGAAGCGGTTGTTAATCAATTAGAGCAAATAAGCCAATCTATTGCTGAATTGTCTGAACTTTTTGAACTCGCTCGTTCTGAGAATGACGATAGTGCTATTTCCGATGTAGCACAAGAGGTAAATGCAATAGAACAACGGGTTGCTGGTCTGGAATTCCGGCGGATGTTCGCCGGGAAGATGGACAATGCAAATGCCTACTTGGATATTCAGGCAGGCTCAGGCGGCACTGAGGCACAAGACTGGGCTGAAATGTTACTGAGGATGTACTTGCGTTGGGGGGAGCAACATGGCTTTACTACCGAGCTAGTAGAATGTTCAGCGGGTGAGGTTGCCGGTATTAAGAGTGCTACCATTCATTTTACTGGCGAATATGCTTACGGTTGGCTACGTACTGAAACAGGTGTCCATCGTTTAGTGCGGAAATCTCCTTTTGATTCAGGAAATCGCCGCCATACTTCGTTTGCGGCTGTTTTTGTTTCACCGGAAGTAGACGATGACATAGAGATTGAAATTAATCCGGCTGATTTGCGCATAGATACCTATCGTGCTTCTGGCGCAGGCGGGCAGCATGTTAACCGTACCGACTCAGCGGTACGAATTACTCATATGCCGAGTGGCATTGTTGTGCAGTGTCAGACTGATAGAAGCCAGCATAAAAACAAAGATCATGCGATGAAGCAATTACGTGCCAAATTGTATGAAATGGAAATACAGAAGAAAAATGCTGCCCAGCAGGCTTTAGAAGCCAACAAATCAGATATCGGCTGGGGATCGCAGATTCGTTCCTATGTACTGGACCAGTCGCGAATTAAAGACTTGCGTACAGGCGTTGAAACCAGCAATACACAGGCGGTTCTAGATGGGGATTTAGACCAATTTATCGAGGCCAGTTTAAAGGCAGGAGTAGGGGAAGTATGACAGAAGAACATCATCTGGATGAAAGTGAAGTTTATCAGATTCGCAAGCAAAAACTCGCTGATTTACGTAACGAAGGATTCAATTTTCCCAATCAGTTTCGTCGTCATAATTTAGCGATGGACTTGCTCGATGAGTACGCACAGATTGCCAAAGAAAATCTGGCCGAACAGCATATAAAAGTTGCTGTGGCAGGCCGTATTGTTTTACGCCGCATTATGGGGAAGGCCAGCTTTTTCCATATCCAGGATGTTTCTGGCCGCATACAAATCTATGCACGTCAGAACGAATTGCCCGAACTCTATGAACAATTTAAACATTGGGACTTGGGTGATATTGTTGGTGTCCGTGGCGAGTTATTTAAAACCAATACGGGGGAGTTAACTGTCAATGCAGAACACCTGGAGTTATTGACTAAATCCTTGCGCCCCTTGCCAGATAAATTTCATGGTTTGGCTGATCAGGAAATGCGTTATCGCAAACGTTATGTCGATTTGATTGCCAATGAGGAAAGCCGCCATACTTTTTTGCTACGTTCAAGGTTAATTACCGCCATTCGGCAGTTTATGGATGACCATCAGTTTCTGGAAGTAGAAACCCCCATGATGCATCCGATACCAGGTGGCGCATTGGCTCGTCCTTTTGTCACTCACCATAATACCCTGGATATGGAAATGTTTCTGCGAATCGCGCCTGAGCTTTATCTGAAGCGTCTGGTCGTTGGAGGGTTTGAGCGGGTTTATGAAATTAACCGTAACTTCCGAAACGAAGGCATTTCCACTCGCCATAATCCGGAATTTACAATGGTTGAGTTCTATCAGGCCTATGCGGATTATGAAAATTTAATGGATGTTACTGAACAGTTATTGCATTATTTATGCGATAAGGTGTTGGGGACACGACAAGTTGAGTACCAGGGGCAATTAATTGATTTTTCAAAACCTTTTGCTCGTATGAGTGTTAAGGATGCTGTGCTGCATTATCATCCTGATATGAATTCCGGGGCGCTTGAGACAATTGATGGTTGTCGGACTTTACTTGATAGCTTAAAAATAGCTTATAAGTCAATGGACGGATTAGGCAAATTGCAGATGCTTATATTTGAAGAAACAGTTGAGCATTTATTAATTCAACCGACCTTCATAACAGCATACCCCACAGAGGTTTCTCCTTTGGCAAGACGTAATGATACAAATCCAGAGGTTACTGATCGATTTGAATTTTTTATCGCTGGCCGAGAAATTGCCAATGGTTTTTCTGAGCTTAATGATGCCCAGGATCAGGCCGAACGTTTTCAAAGGCAGGTGGCTGAGAAGGATGCTGGTGATTTGGAGGCCATGCATTTTGATAGTGATTATATTGAAGCGTTGGAATATGGTATGCCGCCCACAGCAGGTGAGGGAATAGGAGTAGACAGGTTAGTGATGTTATTTACTAATTCTCCATCAATAAGAGATGTCATTCTGTTTCCTCATTTGCGACAAGTTTAAGGTTTGGATCACCTGAAGTCTAATATGTCTGATTATAAGTCAATAGAGGTGAAGGAAGAGGCATTAGGGAATAAGTCTTCTTTTTATAATTTAAGCAAGATGTGGCGCAATTGATATTACCTTAATATTTATTGGTTAAACTTCAATGCGCACACTTGTTTAAGAACATTGAAAAGTTAGCTGAGTGATTTTTATAGAAACAAATGCCTGCTTGATAGATTCTCCTATGCAGATTTGATTACCCCTCATTCCAGACAGAGGGAATGACGCTTCCCTGTCATGTGAAACTGAAAATTCATTAGCGATGGGTATATCTCCTTATCTATAATAAATTTATAGATAAGGAGATATAAAATGGATATTGAAAATAAATTAGAAGAGATTCTTATACTGCTTCGAGGCATAGAATATAAGATTGATGAATTTATGTCGCAACTTGATAATATTGAAAGTCTGTTAGATGAGCGGTTTGATGAGTTATTAAATAGAAATAAGGAATAAATTTTAAAATTTATTCTGTTTTTATCTTTTTTCAGGCAAAAAATAATTTGGGTATAGTTGGCCAATATTTATTCCCTACAAATTTCTGGTATCTCCCCAAATTTATCATCCAGGATCCCAACTTGTCGAAGATAGAAGCGAATATCCAGAAACAAGATGGTTGGTGTCGCTAGATGGTTTGGTAAGTTTTAAGAATAAAAGTGAATGAATTTTTTTGATTTTAAATTATTAAAAAAGTATCCTAATTTGCAGTGGTTTTTTAATATTAAATTAACCTATAGGATGCTGGC
>NZ_CAAAJC010000012.1 GCF_900640175.1 Legionella sp. W10-070
GGCGACCATAGCGGTCTGGAACCACCTGAATCCATCTCGAACTCAGAAGTGAAACAGACCCGCGCCGATGATAGTGTGGGGTCTCCCCATGTGAAAGTAGGTCATCGCCAGGGCTTTTTTTCTTAAGCGGCTTATTGCCGCTTTTTTTATACCTGCTATTCCTGTCAAAATTATGATTTGAAGTGCCTGTGATTTTGAAAGCAAAAAATAGCAGCAAGTAGCCTGGGTGAAACGAAATGAAGCCCGAGACTCAGACATTAAACTTTTTATCAAGACTTATAGCTTGAAATCTGCTTGTATATTACTCGCTATGGGTATCCATCAAGACTCCTCAACAGCATATCGTACTGTGCAGAGAATAATAATGATTCTCAATTGCAGTGATTATTGCTATCCTTTTCCTGGCGTTTATAGTTTTGAGCTTAAAGAGGTTCTGCAATGAATCAATATAAAGGTGAATGTTTATGCGGTTCTTGTCGCTATGTCATTACCGGGGAAAAGCCAACAGCGATGTATTTATGCCATTGTAGCCGGTGTAGAAAAGAAACCGGTACAATTCATGGAGCCACTGTTTTCTTTAATAATGCTCAATTATTATGGGAAAAAGGTCAAAGTAACATTACCCATTTCAAGTTAGAGGGGACAAGAAAACAACGTGCATTCTGCAATACCTGCGGCTGTCCACTCCCTAGGCAGGAGAAAGACGCTTATGTGGTTTTACCGGCAGGGACCGTTGATGACGATGCATTTCTAGAACCAACGGCTCATATTTATTACGCCAGTCGCTCATCCTGGGAAGATAAAGTAGCAGATTTGAAACAATTTGATGAACTGCCAGAGAGTGATTAAAGGTCGGATAAGTAGTCATCTTTAAGTTTTACATAATGATTGGCTGAGTACTCTAGATTAGTCCATTCTTCCTCGGTTAGCGGGCGTATTGCACGAGCTGGATTTCCAAGGTATAAATAGCCGCTTTGCAGATGTTTTCCCGGAGGAACAAGGCTTCCTGCAGCGACCATCACATGATTCTCAATATGGACATTATCAAGAATTAATGCATTCATTCCAATTAAGCAGTAATCCTCTATGAGGCAAGCATGCAAAACCGCTTTATGGCCGACAGTAATTCCTTTGCCAAGTATTAATGGCACTCCTCCTGGCGTATAGGGGCCATCATGAGTAACGTGTAAGACTGCACCATCCTGAATGTTACATAAATCATCGATCCTTATGAAATTAACATCACCACGAATTACTGCCATAGGCCATATGGAAACATCATTTCCAAGTGTTACATCACCAATGACAGTTGCTTGAGGATCAATGTAAACTCGTTCTCCAAGGATAGGAAATTTGTTTCTATAAGCTCGAATACTATCCATTTATATTTTAAACCATTGTGACCAGTTCTTCAGAGCTGGTAGGGTGGATTGCAACAGTATTGTCGAAGTCACGTTTACAAGCGCCCATCTTAATCGCGACACCAAAGCCTTGTAACATTTCATCAACCCCATAACCTATCATGTGAAGGCCGACAATCTTCTCATCTTTACCAGTAGTTACCAGCTTCATAACGGTGGGTGTTTTTTCTTCACTGAGTGCATCAGACATGGGATTGAATTTTGTCTTATAAATCTTAATTTGCTCGTTGCCAAATTTGGCAATAGCTTCTTCTTCGCTTAAGCCAACAGAACCAATCGGTGGATGACTGAAGACAACGGAACAAATATTCTCATAATTCAGGTGAGCCTCTTTCTGGCCGCCAAAAAGACGATCAGAAAGCTTACGTCCAGCTGCAATGGCTACTGGAGTTAACGCGGGGGCATCCGTTACATCACCCAGAGCATAGATACCTGGGATAGAACTATTCTGGTACTGATCGACTTCAATAAGCCCTCGTTGATCTTTGACAACGCCTATAGCATCAAGATTAAGATCAAAGGTACGTGGTATTCTACCTACGGCTGCAATGACGGAATCTAAGTCCTCAATGACTGAGCCACTATGGCATTTGATTGTTTTGAGATTATTTTCTTGTAATACAATACTATGTGCCTGGTGGTTAAGATGGGTTTTAATTCCTTGTTGTTGCATGATTTCCAGCAATGTTTCCCCTAATGTGGAATCAAATCGTGTGAGTGGGCGGTCGCCTCGTATAAGTAAATGGGTTTCTGCCCCCAGGCTGTGTAGCAAGCCTGCTAACTCAACACCTATATAGCCGCTACCAATAACGGCTACTTTATCAGGTCTTGCAGAAAGTGAAAAAAATCCGTCAGAATCAATAGCATGTTCAATACCGAGGAGATCATGGGGAAGTAATGGCTCGCCGCCTGTGGCAATGATGATATGATCCGCCTGATATTGTTTTCCGCAAACATCAACGGTATTGGCATCCACAAAGACCCCTTTACCATGGAGGTAGGTCATTTTATATTCATTAAAACGCTTGGCATATACTTCACGTAACTTTTCAATATAGGCATTTCGTTTGGCGACTAGCATTTGCCAGTCCAGCTTCATTTCACTTGGGTGAAAGCCGTAGTCAGGTGATTTTCTTAATGCCTCAGCTATCATGGAAACATTAAACATTACTTTTTTAGGAACGCAGCCGAGATTAACACAGGTTCCTCCCAGATGTTGTTCCTCAACTACCGCAACACTGGCTCCATGTCGAGCGGCCCGTACGGCGCTGGCGATGCCACCACTGCCGCCACCTAAAACAATCAAATCAAATTTCATATATCCTCATCTGGATTTGTTATGTAAGGTTATTTCCCTATAAGGCAGGATAGGGTGTGGATTGTATACTATTTCATATTAAAGATCAGATTACCAGAATATGAGACAGTTCTGGTAATCCCGTTAATTGGTCAGTGTTAGTTATCTCAGTTAGAAGGTTTAAACACAGTGGATGATGGCTCGATGGATTCTGCATTGGTCGATTTTTTTCTTCTATCAAAAAAAGCGGAGTCTTGGGGTGTAGCCTCTTCATCTTCTAAATAGCGTTTTCTGGTTTGTGAGCGATTAGCTTCTTCCAATGCCATGCTGGCTTCTTTATTATTCAAATGCGTATCGGCGCGATAAAGCCAGGTTTTGGAGGATGTTACATGGTCATAATTTTTCCGCAAAATTTGATCAAAAAGCGTGTAAGGTATTCGATGAATCATCCTGGGGAGCTCTGGATAACTCGCGTTATTGGGGTCGATAAAGTAGATATTGCCGTCATCATCATTTAACTCTGCTCCAATAATCCTTATCACATGCGTATCAATATCTTCTTCAGCAGCAACAGCAACATTGTCAAAAATCAGATAACCTTTTTCATCCTTCCCTGAATATTCTACAAATGGCGCTTTTTCCGAATTGACCTCTATATTGGAAGTAACAGTAGCGATAAAGTGTGTTTCTCGCAGAGCCTCCAGTAGGGATTTTAGTCCGTACCTTGGGTGCCAGTCTGTGGCGGAGTAACCTTGGAGATGCCAAATATGAGCATGGAGGGCATTATCATAGAAGGATGCTTTATCTTCCAATGCCAAATCGTTAATAGCCACCCCATTTGCTATGAGCTCTTCAGCTACGGCTTTTGCTATGTCGAAATCAAATGTTTTAGCTGCTTTTTGGGCTGCATTTAAAAGTGCTTCTGATTGACGATTGATGGCAAAATAAGTCAGGTCATCTTCTTTACTAGCTATGAATTCAGTAAGAAGGTTACGATGGGTTATGGAGAAGTTACTGGAGTTATCCAAAATGGATTTGGCAAAATGCTTCTCGGATTTATGTATATCAGGATTGAAGTATTGATTAAATTTATCGATAAGCTCATCTTCCTCTGCTTTCTCTTTTGTTAGTGTTGTGGTTGTTTTGCGGTAATCGGAAATTAATATTTCATTGTAGCGTTCCGGACCTGGAAAAAATTTGCCATAGAATTGATATTTAGCTGCTACAAATGCGCACACACCTTCTTTTTGTGCCGATTGGATTTCTGCTGTTCTTGACTCAGGTAGTTGGACGAGGTTTCCTTTATTATCGAGATAGGAAAGCGTCTTCCCCAGTGATTTGAGTCCGGCTGTTGTCGAGTCGCTTTGATATAATTTGCCACCGGGGACTTTGTGAATAACTTTATTTTCCGAATTTACATAAAAGTCTGGCATGGAGTTAGTTACTATAATTTTGCTTAAATTGTCTCATAAGGCCACGACATGGAATTTTTGCAATCATAGATAAAAAATAGCCTGCACTTTTAGAAGAGCTGAAATACCCATTAGCTTCCATTATACTAATTAAAAAATATCAGAGATTCTATGAAAGCTAGATATCCGTTCATTATTCTGCTGGCAGTAATGGCAATAAGCTGTCAGCAAACTGAAAAACGCAGCTACCAAGGTTATGTGGAAGGCGAGACGGTCTATCTGGCTTCACCTAATTCAGGAATTCTTGAAAAATTGTTTGTTGACCGAGGGGACAAGGTAAAGAAAGGGCAACTACTTTTTCAGCTGGATGAAAATCCTCAGGCGTTAATTGTAAAGCAAAACCAAGCCGATTTATTGCAGGCGCAAAAAATTCTCAATGACCTGGAACAACCACGTCGAAACCCTGAAATTGCGGCTATCAAGGCGCAAATTGAACAAACTGATGCCAGGTTAAAGCTTACAGAAATCAGAGTTCACCGAATGCAGGAACTTTTTAAAAAAGGGGCTACGGATAAAGACAGCCTGGATGAAGCCATCGCTCAGCATAAAGAACAGCAACAGCTTAAGGCTCAATATCAATCTAACCTTGAGCTGGCAAGGCTTGGCAGTCGCGATGAGCAAATTAAAGCGCAACAAGCTCAAGTTACTTCATTACTTGCCAAGCTGAATGAAGCTCGTTGGCAGTTGGAGCAAAAAAAAATGTACTCATCTGATGACGGTTATGTTTTTGATACCTACTATCAGGTTGGTGAATTCGTAGGAAGTCAACAGGCGGTATTATCCATCCTGTCTCCTGAAAATACTCGTATCGAATTTTATGTTCCTGCAGAAAGTTTGCCGCTATTAAAGAAAGGGCAAACAATCCGGTTTATTTGTTATGGTTGCTCTGAAACAAGTAACGCAATAATCACTTATATCTCCCCTGAGGCAGAGTATGTACCCCCGTTAGTTTATAGTCGAGAAAATAGTGATAAGCTTGTTTTCCGGATCAAGGCAAGGATTATGCAGCCTGAAGCGTTTAAACCAGGTCAACCCGTAACGGTAATATTGCCATGAATCAAGAAGAGCCTGTTATTAATGTCAGTAATCTGCGTAAATCGTTTGATGAAAAGATAGTCGTCAACGATATTGCCTTACGCGTTAATAAAGGCGATGTTTTCGGATTTTTAGGACCTAATGGCAGCGGGAAAACCACCACTATCCGGATGTTATGCGGACTGCTCACACCTGATGCAGGCCAGGGAACCTGTTTAGGCTATGATATTTTGACGGAGTCTGAAAAAATAAAACAACATGTTGGTTATATGACGCAGAAATTTAGTTTCTATACTGATTTGAGTATTGAGGAAAACTTAAATTTCATTGCCCGTGTTTATAACATGGATAATAAAAAAGCAAGAGTGGAAAAAGCCTTGCAAGATCTTGGATTGGTTCATCGACGCAAACAACTTACAGGACAATTGTCTGGAGGCTGGAAACAACGCGTTGCCCTTGCTGCTTGCCTGCTTCATGAACCTGATTTATTACTTCTGGATGAACCCACTGCAGGTGTAGACCCAATCGCTCGTCGTGAATTCTGGGATCGGATCCATGCATTAAGTGAACAGGGAATTACTACATTGGTTTCAACTCATTATATGGATGAAGCGGAGCGCTGCACTTGCCTGGCATATCTGGCTTATGGTGATTTACTGATAACCGGGACGGTTAAAGAGGTGATTGAGAAAACAGGACTCAGCACATGGCAGATTGATGGCAAGGTCACTACTTCGTTGCTGCAGAAGACTAAACAGATAAAGGGAATAACTCAGGCTGCGTTATTTGGCAATAAAATTCATATCTGTGGTTATGAGCAGTTATTGATAGAATCAGAATTGGAAGCGCTGGCCAAAGAACATCCCATCGTCTGGAAGGCAATAGAATCTACCTTGGAAGACGCGTTTATAAGTCTTGTGAAGTCTCACGGAGAAGTCGATTGAAGATTTTATCAATCCCCCGCCTGCTAGCTGTCATCGTCAAAGAATTTATTCAAATGGGGCGAGATAAAGCAACGTTTGCAATGATTATTGGTATTCCCTTGATTCAATTAATATTATTTGGCTATGCGATCAATACAAACCCGCGAGATTTACCAACCGCGATTGTGAATCCGGACCATAGCGATTTAGCTAGACGGATCCTTGCTGGCATGGAAAAATCGACCTATTTTAAATTTATAAAGCCCGCATCAAGTGAGGCAGAGGCAGATGATTTATTAAATAGAGGTGTAGTACAATTTGTAGTCAATTTTCCACCTGATTTTTCTAATGACCTGGTGAGAGGTTTAAAACCTACCCTATTGCTTGAAGCTGATGCCACTGATCCGGCAGCAACCAGTCGGGCAGTTAATGTATTTGCAGAGCTCGCTTCTTTGGTACTGAAGGAAGAATTAGTCGGACCGCTCAATCATTTGGCCGCATCATCACCTCCTTATATTCCTCTGGTGCATGCGAAATATAATCCCCTGGCGATTACTGCCTATAACATTGTACCCGCTTTACTGGGTGTTGTATTGACTATGACAATGGTGATCATTACCGCGTTGGTTATTACAAGGGAATTTGAGCGGGGAACAATGGAAAATTTACTGGCCACTCCGCTTCGGCCTATTGAGGTCATGTTAGGAAAAATTATTCCCTATATTATTGTCGGTTATATGCAGGTGTTGTTGATTTTGTTAACAGCAAAGACCCTGTTTGGTGTACCCATGCAGGGAAGTATTCTGCTGTTACTTGTTCTTTGCTTACCGTTTATTGCTGCAAACCTGTCAATGGGATTAACTTTTTCAACGCTTGCATCCAATCAACTGCAGGCAGTGCAGGGGGCAATGTTTTTCTTTTTGCCGTCTATCTTATTATCGGGTTTTATGTTTCCCTTTCGCGGGATGCCTGAATGGGCGCAGTGGATAGGTGAGCTGCTGCCTTTGACCCATTTTCTGATTATAGTGCGAGGTATTTTGTTGAAAGGGAATGGTTTTATGGAAGTTTGGCGTGAAGTGGTCCCCATCGTTTTGTTTACCCTTGTTATCATGTCGATTGGTTTTAAGCGTTACCGACAAACGCTTGATTAACAAGTCAGTAGAATGAGCCATATCAAAATAAAAATTGCGAAACAGTTTTCTCTACCCTCTCATCAACCAGCACGCTGACATGATCAGCACCAGGCAGCAAGGCTAAGTACCCATAAGGATATTTTTCACAGAAAGTTGTTGATTCATTCGGTTCAATGGATTCATCTTCGGTTCCATGAATACATAAAACAGGGGTTTTTGCACGCATAATATAGTGATGAAAATCAAGATTTTTCAAATCAGTCATGGCATGCTGACGAAAAAGCTCACGCAACAATAAAAAGCCCCTGCTGCTTAGCTTAAAGCGTCTGGCCAATTTGCCAACAGGTGTTCGCATGCGCGTGGGAGAGGCGATAAGTACTACCCGCTCAGGTTCTCTTTCTACATGCCACTCTGGAAATTGACTCGAAAGGTTTAAAGTGTTTAAAAGCATGGAGCCGCCAAATGAGTGGCCAATTACAGAATAAAATGGCCCTAAATGGTTTAATACATGTTTCAGCAGTGATACCGCATCAGTCCAGGGCAATTGCATCCCCTTTGCTTCACCATGTGCCGGGAAATCTAAGGCATAGACATCAAACCCTTGCTGCTGTAGTGTATTTATAAGCCTTATCATGTAAGCGGCTCTTGACATCCAGCCATGAGTGATAAGTATCTTTCGGCCGTGTGATTTAATCGCTGGTGCAAAACGATGGATGACATGGTGTCGCGGAATAGGGCAGTGAATGACCTCTGTGCGTTTTTCTGTGAAAATTTCGCAGGCTTTGCGCGCGAACTCCCGGTATTCCTTTTCAATGGGAAGGTGCAAAGGAGTAATAAATAACTGGTAACATAATTGCGCATGGAGCAGGTCTCTAAATTCTGTCAATGCATTTGCAAGCATATCTAGTCCCTATTTTTGCTACCATAAGTTAATATTAGTTCAGAAATACCCGATTTGGCTATATTTGAAATGAAATGATTTTAATTCAGGGATACTGGACATTTACGAAGATCAATTTAGACTTAGAAACAATTATGGAAAAAGGATTAATTTATGCATACGTCAAACTATATTTATCACCATGGGGAGCAGGAACTGTATGGATTTCTGGCTTATGATGATGAAATTGATCAGTCGCGGCCGGCAGTATTGGTAGTTCATGATTGGTCAGGACGTAATGAATTTGCCTGTGAAAAGGCAGAAATGCTGGCAAAAATGGGCTACGTCGGCTTTGCATTAGACATGTATGGGCATGGGCGTCTGGGAGCCAGTACCCATGAAAAAATGGGGCTTATGCAGCCTTTGGTGAATGATCGTGTTTTATTGCGCGAGCGTATACGTGCCGCTTATGATGCAATAATAGGCATGCCAGAAGTGGATAATAACCGCATTGCAGTTATTGGTTTTTGCTTTGGCGGCCTTTGTGCCCTGGATTTGGCACGTAGCGGGGCTGAATTAAGAGGAGTAGTCAGTTTTCATGGCCTATTGGAGAAACCCAAAGATCTTTCCAATGAGAAAATTTGCGCCAGGATCTTAGTTTTACATGGCTATGATGACCCAATGGTCAAGCCTGAACAGGTTAATGATTTTTGTCGTGAAATGACAGAGGCTGATGTTGATTGGCAAGTCCATATGTATGGGCATACCCAGCATGCGTTTGCTAATCCACATGCTCACGATACCCAACTGGGAACTGTTTATAACGCCAAGGCAGAACGTCGTGCTTTGCAAGCGATGACTAATTTCCTAAAAGAAGTGCTTGCATAATAACCTTAATGGAATTAAACGCATCAAGGTTATTAAGATGCCTATTAGTAATATTCAATCGTTGTAGTTGTTACATCCGCAGGTTCAGTGTCGATGATACTTACCGAATCATAGACAGCACTGGTAACAACGGGAGTTGTCACCACAGTAGAGCGACAACAGCTGGGCCTGGTTACTACAGTAGATGCACAACATTTGGGTGTTCTGACAACAGCAGTTGGACAACAACGTTTGGTTACTACTGGTGTAGAAACGACCCGGGTAGTGACTACCGGGGCTACGGAAACTTGCCTGTATTCAACAACTTCAGTATTGGTGAAACCGCAAGCACTCAAAACGATTGACATAGGTAATAATGCTATCCGTTTCATAATAACCTCAAGTCTGTTCCGATAGCTAAATTGTAGAATATTTGAACAGTTTTTGCCAATCAGGGTTATTCATGGTAATCCTTGGGTGTTTTCCCATTAATGTGATAAAGGAATGTGAGCAATTGAGCCACAGCGATATAAAGTTTGGGGGGGATTTCCTGATTTAATTTAACTTCTGAAAGCAGGGTGGTCAATTGTTCGTTCTGCTGCAAGGGAATACCCTGTTGTTTGGCGACACGGATGATTTGTTCGGCAATCAATCCTTCCCCTTTCGCCGTGACTTTCGGTGCTGATTTGCCGTCATAATGCAAGGCAATGGCTTGTTTTTTTTTCTTTTTCATATGCGTATGTCCAGTAAATGGAGGTTGCTGGTGTCAATATCGCCATCCTGAAGCCCCAGATGCAGTCCCCATAGGCCAAGGGTCAATCCTGAACCTTTGAGTAAATCAGCAAAAATTGGCTGGCAGAGTGCCAGTAATTCCAGTGTTGCCGGGTTATCAGAATTCAGGTTTATATCAATTATTGTCTTCTGCAGTTTAATTTTTGCTTGAATGTCGCCTAAATTTGAAAGATTAACAGCAAAACTGATAGACCAGGCTGAGGCAGATGTGTCTAATTGACGTTCTTCCTGTATTAATAAGGGGATGATTTCTGGACCTTCCTGGGTCTTGACTGGTAAATCGATCATGAGGCTATAGGGCTGATCTGGGGAGTTCAAAAGATGCATTAACTGGCCGGTTTTGATCCTTTCTAACGTTTGTCCCGTTTGCTCCTGCAAAAGCATAAGCATATCATCCAATGACTGATTGTTGAGGGGGCAGGAAGGGAAACGTGGTAAAGGTTGGGGAATTGCGCCAGGTAAAGGCAATGTTTCATCCTGATAAGATGCTTTCATTGGGTTATTAGATGAAACGGAGGAAATGCTTCCTTCTTCACATAACAGCGCCAAAAGGCGTAGGCACTGCGCTTTAAAATCCTGCTCTGCAATGTCGTTGGTTTTATTATGACGCCATTGGAGCAACACATTTTCCAGAAAGAATCCGCTATGAACGAGAGCCTGGGCTAATTGCTGCGGAAGCTGGTTGAGTGGTGAAATACTGCCTAATAATTGTTGAATTTGCTGTTGAATTGCTGCGGGTATATTGGGCATATTTTCAAAAGCACTTAGTGTTGCAAATAAATAAGTGGCTGGAGCCTGCCTGGGAATTGCCTGCGCCAAAGCCGTTTGTATCGGATTTAACGAGGATGGTTTTTCCCCTAATATTTGCAGGACAACTTCTCCTTTTGTTTGGATTACCTTGGCTTGCAGTAACTCGCCAGGGGTTAAATGATGCGAGGTTTTGGCATTAATATTCTGGCCATTGATATTAATCAGTACCTGACTTTCGCTTAGCGCCTTTACAACAACCGTTTTTAAAATTTGACCTACATAAAGCTCCGTATCGGCTTTAGTAATTTTCAATTCCTGTGTAGGATTTAACCTAACAATGGGATTATATGAAATATCAACCGCCATCTTCGTTCCTTTAACTGAATTTTCTTGTCATTTATAAAGGCATTTCACTATACTGATGCCCATTGTATCGGCTGAGATGTTAATTGCTTGATGCTACCAAAAGGATATTCAGGATATAAGACAGGGTGCTAAGATGCTAGATAGAGCGAGTGTAGTCGATGAACAATTTATCCGCCGCGTAAAGCAGGCAGATTTTCCTTCTATTAGAAGTTCCTCCACTCCCCTGGAGGCAGGGGTAAACAAGAAAACTGCTATTGAATTATTCGATTCCCAAATTAAATCGCGTTTATTGGATCTTATTTCTCGTCAGCTGAAAGAGAAAGGCTTGTCCTATTATACTATAGGTAGCAGCGGTCATGAGGGTAATGCAGTCCTGGGGAAAGTGTTTCGATTAAGCGATATGGCTTTTTTACATTATCGCAGCGGCGCTTTTTATTTACAGCGTGCAAAACAATTGTCGAGTTCTGATGGGGTTCGCGATATTTTACTTTCTTTAGTGGCTGCAGCTGATGACCCCATCGCTGGTGGCCGGCATAAGGTCTTTGGCAGTGTCTCCTTAAATATTCCGCCACAGACTTCTACTATTGCTTCACACCTGCCTAAGGCATTGGGTGCTGCGTTATCCATTACTCGAGCCAGGGAACTGTCAATCAGCAGTAAATTACCTGATGATGCGCTTATTCTCTGCTCCTTTGGAGATGCTTCAACGAATCATGCATCAGCCCAAACTACACTCAACGCCTGCTCCTGGATTGCAACCCAGTCTTATCCCCTGCCATTAGTGCTGATTTGTGAAGATAACGGGATTGGCATTTCAGTCCCCACGCCTGCTGATTGGATAGAAGCGTCAATAAGCCAACGTCCAGGATTGAATTATATTGCTTGTGACGGTTTAAATATCGCTGATGTTTATCAGAAAGCAATGCAGGCAGAGCAGTTGGCAAGAATTAAAAAACAACCGGTATTTTTGCATGTGAAATGTGAGCGTCTGTTAGGCCATGCTGGCTCTGATATTGAATCCCAATACTCCAGTCAGGCTGAAATAGAGCATCGGGAAGGGAATGATCCTCTGCTTTATACGGCTGGCATTTTATACCGTGAAGGCTGGATGAGCACCAAGGCAATGCTCAGTTTGTATGAAGACAACCGAACGCTGATTGAAGCGAAGGCAATGGAGGCCATTCGGTTGCCGAAAATGAATAGCGCCCAGGAAGTAATGTCAGCATTACTGCCAAAAACGCGTAACAAGCGCGTGTATTTGCCACCTGATGAAAGCCGGCGTCGGAAGATTTTTGCCAGTGCTTATAACCAATTAGCCATGAAGCGTAATTTATGCCAGAACATTAATTTCGCTTTAACGGATTTAATGATGCAATACCCCAATATGCTGGTATTTGGTGAGGATGTGGGCAAAAAGGGAGGCGTTTACCGGGTGACAGCGGATTTGCAGGCACGATTTGGCCAGCGGCGAGTGTTTGATTCGCTGTTGGATGAAACTACAATTCTGGGAACCGCTATTGGCTTGGCGCATAACGGGTTTATCCCTGTGCCGGAGATTCAGTTTCTGGCTTATCTGCATAATGCGGAAGATCAGTTACGGGGTGAAGCCTCTACTTTATCCTTCTTTTCCAATGGGCAATACCAGAATCCCATGGTTATTCGTATTGCCTCTCTGGCGTATCAGAAGGGCTTTGGCGGTCATTTTCATAATGATAATTCCATTGCCATATTACGCGATTTACCGGGGGTTATTGTCGCATGTCCGTCTAATGGACCGGATGCGGCGATGATGCTGCGCACCTGCATGAAATTGGCTCATCAAGACGGGCGGGTAGTGGTGTTTTTAGAGCCGATTGCTTTGTATATGACCAAAGATTTGCATGAGACAGGAGATAATGGCTGGTTATTTGAATACCCTGCGATAGAAAAAACTATCGACATGGGCGAGGTCGGAGTTTATGGTGAAGGTGATACAGTTATCCTGAGTTATGCAAATGGTTATTATCTATCCAGGCAGGCAGCCAAGTTATTAAAAGAACAACATAATATCAGCGTGAAGGTAGTTGATCTGCGCTGGTTAAGTCCCTTGCCTGCGGAAGCCCTGTTGCGCGAAGTTGCCAAAGCCAAGCGGGTGTTAATTGTTGATGAAGGGAGGCAAAGCGCATCACTTAGTGAGGGATTAATCACCTTGTTGGTGGAGCAGGCTTCAAGCCGTTTAAAAATAAAACGAATTACTGGAGAAGATTGCTTTATTCCATTAGGCGCTGCCTGGCAATATTTGTTACCTAGCCGCGAGTCAATTATTGCGGCGGTGCTGGCATTACATTCAGTGAAAAGGGAGAAGGAACGTGGACGATTTGTTATTTCTTGATGAGCAGCTACATGATGATGAGCGCATGATTCGCGATAGTGTTTCACGTTTTGTCAGCCAGGATGTGATACCTTTGATGGAAGATGCTTTCGAGCATGCAGAATTTCCCCAACAACTGATTAAAAAATCGGCTGATTTGGGGTTGTTAGGTCTAACCTTGCCTGCCGAATACGGAGGGGCTGAAGCTTCTTACGTGGCTTATGGCTTAGTTTGTCAGGAATTAGAACGTGGCGACAGCGGTTTGCGCAGCTTTGTTTCAGTACAGAGTTCATTATGCATGTACCCTATTTTCCGTTATGGAAGTGAAGAACAAAAGAAGCGCTTTTTGCCTGCAATGGCGGCAGGGGATGTTATTGGCTGTTTTGGTTTGACAGAGCCTGACTCGGGCTCCGATCCGGGCAGCATGAGAACTTATGCCAAAAAAGTCAATGGCGGCTGGTGTTTGAACGGTGCCAAAATGTGGATTACCAATGCGCCAATTGCCGATATTGCCATTGTTTGGGCTAAAACCGATTCAGGTATTCGTGGTTTCATTGTCGAAAAAGAATTCAAGGGTTTCAAGCGCTTGGAAATTAAGCATAAAATGTCGTTACGTGCTTCAATTACCGGTGAGTTGGTTTTTGACGATGTGTTTGTTCCTGATGAGAATCTCTTGCCTTTAAGTGATAAGGGGCTAGGTGCTGCTTTAAGTTGCCTAAGCCAGGCTCGCTATGGCATTGCCTGGGGGGCAATGGGGGCGGCGATGGCTTGTTTTGATATTACGCGTGACTATTTATTGGAGCGTAAACAGTTTGCAAAACCGCTGGCCTCTTTTCAGCTGATCCAAAAAGATCTGGCTGATATGTATACTGAGGTTATTAAAGCACAATGCCTTAATTTGCAGATTGGCCGTTTGAAGGATGAGCAGCGTGAAACACCGGTTATGATTTCACTGGCAAAGGGGAACGCCTGCCGGGAAGCGTTAAAAATTGCAAGAGCTTGCCGCAACCTCCTGGGGGGCAATGGCATAAGTCTTGAATATCATGTTATTCGCCATATGCTTAATTTAGAGTCTGTATTCACTTATGAAGGGACTGATAATGTGCATACTTTGGTGCTTGGGCGTCACATTACTGGCATTAATGCTTTTGGTTAAAGTTTTGTTAATCAGGGCTTCAGCCGTCTTTTCTGCAGGTTGAAATTTGGTTAGCAGTCAGCGGCGCCAAAATGGCGCCGATATTTGTTTAAAATAAGGTTAACTCATCTTCTTCAATATAGAACCAGTTTTTCCTTGCTCAACAATTGCCCTGTTGGCTTCCTTGTCTTGAAGTAGATTATCAATTTCCCGAATCTTATCTTCGCGAGGATATCCCTTAGGAAAGAAGGGAATTCGATAGGAAGTCTTCCGTCCCTCTAATGCTTCTTTATGTTTCAGAAGGTGAAACTTTTGCCACCAGGACAGATTGTAACGACGAGCATTGTTAGATGCTTCTATTGAGTCAGGAGAAGGCTTGGTTATTTCCTCCGCTTCTTCACTATCTTCAGAGGACGACAAAACCAAATCAATTGGGTCTAAGTCTGTTGAGTCATTGGATGTTTTTTCGCCTGACGTTTCAAGAGAGGACATTTTTTCTTTTCCTTTCAACTCGCTTGAAGCAGGGATCTGGTTTTCCTGCCCTAGATCAGGGTAATCTGCAAGTTTCAGCAGGAGTTCTTCAGATTCTATTTCGGAGAGGTTGAGAAAATTTGTTCCGCAAGCGTAGCCTTTACTATGAGTTTCTATTTTTAATAGCAGGTAGTTTTTACTATCTTTGAAATTTGCACATATCAGACTAAAACTCTGATTATCAGGTGCTGCAAGCTGATATTCACAATGGGCTTCCAATTTTTTGCCTGAAACAATAGGCATTTTTTTCCAATGTTCTTTTTCAAGCATAAAAAATGAAAGAATGCCTGTTTCATCGGTTCCAAATTTAAAATAATGCCCGTTGTTGTTAGAAAAATACTTAAACATATCTTCTCCATTTTAAATAGATAATAAATTGTACAATTTAAATCTTAAGGGAGGGTTAATTGGTTTTGAAAAATCATTGAATTTATTATTCTCCGGCAACCGTTCCATTGAGGAATCAGGTATAAATAGTCATTATGAAAAGGAGGAGTTATTTTTTTAAGGTCTTTTTGTTTAATTTATGGCTAAATAGTGTTATTATTGACTTTCTTTTGACTTTAATAGACCTATATGAAGATGATTTTTTCTATTTTAGGTGGCGTTTTATTAATAACGAATGCTTTTGCTGCATCGCAAATACCCCAATTTAGCCCCTATGCGGATATCACTATCAATACTTACTGGGATCCACAAACCCAAAATATGGAGCCGATGAATGTTGCCAGTATTGCAACTGAGCAGGGAATTAAGGCTTATCATTTGGCATTTATAACCGATAGTGGAAATTGCCAGCCTGCCTGGGGAGCTCAAGCCACTTATAGTTTAGAAAATCAATGGGGAAAACACTTAACTGACATGCTCGTGCAAAATGGTGTGGATATTACTGTTTCCTTTGGTGGGGCCAGTGGCAATGATATTTCTTTAAACTGCAATAAGAACCAGTTGATGACGATATTTGAGCAGGTTATAAAATCTTATCAAGCAAAGGCGTTGGATTTTGATATTGAAAATGGAACTGCAGATGTGTCTAAACTAATGCAGGCATTACAAGATTTTCAACAAAAAAATCCCGACATTCAATTAAGTTTCACCCTGCCTGTTTTGCCTGAAGGATTGACCTTCCAAGGTAAAGAAGTTCTAAAGGCGGCAAAAGATACTGGTTTAAATTACCAGGTGAATATTATGGCTATGGATTATGGCCCTGCCTATAATGGTGACATGGGGGCTTATGCAATTCAGGCTGCTACTGCTTTACATGATACGTTACAAGCACTTTATCCTGATAAGTCCGAAGCTGCCTTATGGAAACAAATTATAGTAACCCCGATGATTGGCGTTAATGACATCAACACGGAACAATTTACCTTGAAAAACGTAGATGCCTTACGTCAATTTGCCCAGCAGAAACATCTCGGAGGATTAGCCATGTGGTCAATTGCTCGAGATAAACCTTGTGCTGACAAATGGGCCAGTCCTGTTTGCAGCGGCAGTAATCTGCAGACAAAGGAATATGAATTCGTGAGACATTTCCTGGCTCCCTTACCTGAAACTCAAACCCATTAACTTTATCATGACAAAATTGGCGGATGTCATTTCCATGCATCCGCATTAATTCACTTCGTTGTTTTGGCAGAGAATCTATACCCAGTTAACCTGGCAGAATAATTAAGATAAGAAACTAATTATAGAATAGAGAAAGCTTGGCCTTGTTATTTAATACAAGACAAGTTATTATTCGCTTCCATCGGGGCGTAGCGCAGCCTGGTAGCGTACTAGCATGGGGTGCTAGTGGTCGAAGGTTCAAATCCTTCCGTCCCGACCATCAATTCCCCTTTAAAATCAAGCAGTTACACAATCAAATCAAAACACTTTTTCCACGCTAATAAATTTTAGGTACACTTCTAGGTACACTTTTTAAAAATTCTGAGATATACCAATCCCGGGTCTGATTTCCAACTTGTATTAAAATACGATAATGCGCCCAGTTCAATTTGGACCGCAATGAGGTCCAAATTGGAAACTTTAGGTGACTTTTTTATGGGGTGCGTTAAGCAATTAAAAGACAAAAAAAAGCAGGCCTGAAGCCTGCTCGTCTAATGTATTGGTAATGTTAAGAGGCATCCCTCTCACCATTTAAAATGGTTTGCTCAATCCATTGTTCTATTTCATCGCTATGCCAAGCCAGCGTTGTGCCATTGAGTTTGACAGGGCGAGGGAACTTATCTGTAAGCCACCAACGACGTAATGTTACTCTATTTCTGCCGATCATTTTTTCAAGGTCTGGTATGAATAATACTTTTTGTGAAATTCGCTGTTGTATTCCTTCCATCATGGTGATCTCCTTTGCATCAAGTTCTGTTCTGGTATTAGTATTGGCTTGGTCGTAAGACTTCTCGTTATTCACTGTTTTAAACATAAACTGGTTCATAATAAAAATTCCTTCTTTATTAATGAGGGCTATCCCGCTAAAGAACGATTTTTGGGATTCGTGTTGAGCTCAAGAACAATTTGATACAGCTTCAGCAATTGCACCTCTGATTTGAAATTGCATGGTGCGGAATCATGGCAGTATATGGCTCGAATGTTGTCGAGGGGTGTTTCGGAAAGATCTGCTATATTTTTTAGTGTGTAGTGTGTGGAATCCAGGATGTACCGTATAATTCCTCTATAAATTTGTAACTTTATGGTTGAGTCTTTCATTCTATAAGTCCTTTACAATAATTAATATAAGCCATAAAATGATACATTGAAATCATATTAATGATATGTGTATATCATTAATTCAGAATAATATGATATGTTGATATCATTGTAAAGGGGTATTTATGAGTATAGATAGTTTCTCAATAGAGATGGAAGTTCGTGATAATGAACTTGACGCTCAAGGCATTGTAAATAATGCAAATTATATGATTTATCTTTCACATGCTAGACACAAGCATGGTGAGCTATTGAATATCAACCACACTGAATTTGCTAAACGAGGATTAAAATTGATCGTGACCTCATGTACGATGAAATTCAAAAACTCATTAACTGCGAATGACTCATTTATCGTGACAAGCAAGATTACTGAAGGTGAGCTTCCGTTCCACTGGGCGCACAAGCAAGATATAAAAAGAGTCAGTGATGGTGCAGTCATTATGAAAGCTATATTTAACGCAACATGCGTTAACAGCAATCCTGATGCTGAATCAAAGCTATTTATTCCCCCTGAGATTGAACAACTTATTTCATGACAAGAATTGAAAAAATTATTCTAGCGGCGCTGATATCATCAGCTTCTGTAATGGCCTCTTTTATTAGCCCAGAGCTAGCGTTAATTAAACAATTTTTCTCATTGTCAAAGAATCAACTTAGCTATGTCATGACTTTTTACTTGGCGGGTTATTTATCTGGCCAAGTGGTATGGGCTTATGCCTCAAATAGAATTGGCAGGTTACTCAGCATAAAGCTCGGTATGGCCACTTCTATCCTGGGTGCAATAGTCATCATTGTTGCCATGAAAACAGAATCATTTAATTTGTTTTTATTGGGACGAGTATTGATTGCTCTAGGACTTGCTTCAGGATTGGTGTGTGGATTTACCATGATTAAGGAAAAGCTATCAGATCATGAGAGCAAGCCATACTTATCAATAATCGCTGTTGTTTTTACTGCATCAATTTATTTTGCGATATTGTTGTCGGGATATCTTGTTAAGTTTACGTCACTAGATTTTGTAATGTACTTCGTGTTTCTTTATAACACGGCTATGTTCCTTCTTTGCTTTTACATGAATAACAATCCCTTGCAGCCTCAATTCGCTGGAAAACTAAAATCCTTAGTAAATATTGAATTACAACCTAAAGTTATAGTCTTTTCTTTAGTGCTTTCCATAACAACAATTATTTCATACAGCTACGCACTGTATGCGCCAATTATCACTAATGAATTGTTTTCTATGTCACCCACAGAATTTGGTATCTGTAGTTTAAGTAACATGATTTTTATACTCTTAGGTGGGGTACTGTATCTGAAGTTAGCCAAAAAATTACCAGAGCATGTGATCATTTCGTTTGGGCTTTTAATAATAATTGCTGCATGCTCAGCCTCTCTTTTAGCGGCAAAATTGAACATACAGATGACTACTTTTGGATTTTTTATTTTGTGTTCTTTATTAAATTTAGCAAATGGCGTGATCTACCCAGCAGCAACCTTTAAAGCACTAGAGTTTGGGATCTGCAAGGCAACTTCGTCCGCTATAATGAATTTAATTAAACTGACTATGCCTATAATTGCTTTATATTCATCAGCCCATTTTGCTGTAAAAGAATTAACAGCATTTGCATTAACAATTCTTTTGTTTGCAGTCTCATATCTCTTTATATTGCAATTAACAAAAATTCGGTTACCACGATTATTTCGAGATAAACTGGCGCAATGATTTAAAAACTGCGGCTCTGTTTCTAAGTATGGAAAGGCCAAAATTGAAATCAGAATACTTTCCGGCGACACTCAAAATAATCCTTGAGCCATCTGGGTTTGTTGTACAAAACCCTACTCCATGAGTAATGTCTTTATATTGTCTTATTTCATTTAACTCGTTGGCTTTATCGGTGGTAGGCTTGTATAAATCCCAAACCAAGGTAAACGATGATTGATTAGATTGCATTTGAGCATTTGCTTCGCTCAACAAATGGCAGTGCTTATAAAGTCCAGTTGAAGTAAATTCCTCACTCCACTCAGGATTGCTTGATTTTGAAAACAGTACCTTATTATTTTCTGAAAAAATCAGCACTGATGAGTACGTTGCACCAAAATCCATGAGATCATTACTCAGCAATGAAAACTTTCTATCGATTGCTATGGTCTTCTTACTATCCATTTTACTCTTCCCACTGACTCAATTACGCTTTTATCAAATGACTCATGGTGGTTTGTAAAGTTTTTTAAGATGATTTCATCTTCATACTTATCTAAAATACCAACAACTATGCCGCTGATTCGTTTTAAAAAAATCACATCGCCAACAACTGAAGTCAATGATGAAAATTCGCAATTATTCCCACCAACATAATCACCATATTTAATAAATGGTGCAATCAATGTATTTTTTACCTGTCCAAACGTGAAGTTCTTTTCCTGCATATTCACGTTTAATAAATTTTCTTGTGCAAGGCTATCAAAGTCCAATTCATCAAACGCATTATTGTTTATCAAAATGGGAGGAGCTTCAGATTGGTTTAAAATCCATCCTTGCGTAACAATTAAACCATTGTTAGAAAAAAAATCAATTAGAGAAGATAATTTTTTTAATGGTATTTTGACAGCGTCCAGTTCCCATCTTGCAATAGTTGGCACAGAAGCCATTTTCCATTGCTCTGATAAGTCTTTTCTAGTTAATTTTAATGCGGAACGACAGAAAGTAATCCGATCGCCAATTGTATTCATAAAAGTGTCATGCATGGTTTTTTAAAAGGTGTCCAAATCGACGTGATATATTGATATCATATTAAAATATAACGTACTAAAAATCCATGATTTCAAATGAGTTTTATCGAAGATAATTTAGTATCAGTTGCTATATGCAAAGTTTGAATGATAAAAAATCAAATCAATCACAAGAAATTTCTCAAGTAAGATTAGGTTTTTTGCTTAATGATTATCTTTTTAAATTTGATATTATTTTAATTACGAGGCGAGTAATTGAGGTACATCACGGATGATGTTAAGCCTACGGATAAGGTACTCAATTTTCGCACTCGACCAATAGTCTCACCAGTGGCGAGACTATTGTATGCGTTATAAGGACTTATGCTTAATAGCTATTGTCTTTAGCTAAAATTGAAGAATAAAGAGCAACATAAATAAACAAGACCCTGCCATCATTGCCGTTGACGAGAACAAAGCTATGCGGCTAAATTTCTTAGCTCGTTGAGTATGTTTATGAACTTCATCAACTGAATCTAAAATCATTTTTTTCATGATCTTTATCGATTCGTTTGTTGATTCCTGTATTAATCTAGACAGCACCTCTTTACTGGAGTTCAATGCTGCATTGAGAACGTTTTCAGCTTTTTCCTTCGCATCATCCTTCCACCGAGAGGAAATGCGTTCCATTTCCTCCCTAAATTGCACTAACATTTCCGCCTGTGCCTGACGGGTTTCTTCGAGCAATCTATCGTTCATAGTTTGCAGGATGAGGATGGGATCATCTTTACCGAGAACCACGCCGTGTTTTATAGCGATCTCCTGGATCGCCTTATCAAGTCTTTCTGACATTAGATCACCCGGGCGTTGTCTAATTGTTCAAACAGCTGATCACGGATGATTTTCAGGCGCTGACGGGTCATGATGCTTTTTTCTGGCATAGCCAGCACTTCATCAAAAGTCAGTTTTTGTTGCAGCATCTCAGTTAAATCCCTGCCGTAAGTTTCTTTTTTGAGATCCGGAATTTGAATTAAGGCTGATATGTTGTCTTTGTTATCTCGATAGGCTTTTAGCTGCTCAAAAGCCTTGCCCTCATGTGTTACTGCCCCCCAATAGGGATTGAGCCAGATGATAAATTGAGCTTCATCTCCAAACTGTTCTATCAGCTGCGCAAAACCATTAATGGTGTCAAAAAAGGCTTGTCCACCTGTGATGACAGTGTGGATCACCATTTCATGACCTAATTCCTTTAGTAAAGCTGGAACCTCATTGCTGATAAGGTAATGCGACAGGGGTACAAATGAACTGGCACCGTTGTCGATGATCACATCATGGGTGGTGGTTGCTATTTTTTCGATGAGGGCATCGAAGAGTCTTGGATTGATTTCATCGCCACTCATGACTTGGATGTGAGCCACGTTTAATGCTTTAAAGCCATGAAAAGTGGAGTTGATGGGGTCAGTATCAATACACAGTGGCGTTTGGCTTTTGTAGTGTTTGTATTGGGCTGTGGTTGCTGAAATAAATGATTTGCCGACACCGCCTTTGCCTTGCAGTGTGATATGAATTTTTGCCATTACAAGAGTTCCTCCAGGTTGGGTTTTGGATTAAAAGTAAAACCCCGAATTTCGGTTTTCGCCTTACTTTTAGCCTTTTCATCATCCTTGGTGTTTTCCTGCAACGCGGGCTTTTTCTCTGCCACAATCAAGCGTGCGACATAGCCACAAAATGTTTTATATGAAAATGAGATTTTGCCTTCCTCAAGCAACGTTTCCCAGACCAGCTTTATGGACCAGCCGTCAGATAAAGCACCCTCGATATCTTGCTTTAGTGCAAGAAAAGCGGCTTTGTTTACCGACTTATCAGAGCTTTTTCTGGTCACTTGCTTGGCTGCGATTCGTGCGCTGAGGGAGTTTCCCATGTCATACCATTCATTTGTTGTTGTTCTCTTCGATGGTATGAAATATTGTGCGGCACTGCAATAGTTTATGTTCTTTTTCTTCCTTTTGGCGCAATTTAAATCTCCCTGATATGGTGCTATGTGTAATTAATCGTAATTTATGGTAATTATTCGTAATTATTTGGGTGTTACGAAAAATAACCTTGTAATTACGGAAAATTACCTGTTACTATCCTATTAAGTGAACTTAAAACACTGGGCAAGATAGGTGAAGTTAGCTAACCAGCAAGCTGGCTACCAAATTTCACGAGCCTTATTCGCACCTACGGTGCTCAACGGAAACCCAGAGATTTAAGCTCATCATCAGAAACCCAAAGGATTGCAACCACTTAATTAAGAGGTCAGCATCCTTATGGACGAAACACCAAAAGCCATTACCAGAAAAAACGGGCGTCACCTGCGTGTGCCTGTGCTCCCCAATGAAGAAACTCAAATTAAAGCCAATGCGATTCAGGCAGGCTTGTCTGTTGCTGAGTATCTAAGGCGCATCAGTCTTGGGTATCCTTTGCAAAGTGTGATAGATAAAGAGCACATCATCCAACTTGCTAAAATCAATGCGGATCTGGGTCGACTGGGTGGTTTGCTAAAACTTTGGTTGACGCAGGACAAGCGGGTTGCGCATTTTGACCATGCCACGATAATCGCCCTGTTACGTAAGATCAGGGGGTTGCAAGACTCCATGTATCAAGTGGTGAAAAAGCTATGATCATTCGCCACATTCCGATGAAAAAAGCACGTCTTAGTAGTTTCTCCGGGCTTGTTCGATACATAACCGATCCGCAGGATAAACAGGAGCGGGTGGGAAAAATTCGTATATCGAATTGTAATAGCAGTGAGCTTTCGTGGGCAGTTCAAGAGGTATTGGCTACTCAGGCTCAAAATCAACGCGCCAAAGCCGATAAAACCTATCACGTCTTAATCTCTTTTGCTCAAGGGGAAGTCGTTTCAAATAATCTTTTGAACCTGATAGAAGATCGGATCATCTCAGCCATTGGGTTTAGGGAGCATCAAAGAATCAGTACTGTTCATCATGATACGGACAATCTTCACATCCATGTCGCTATTAATAAAATCCACCCTGAAACCCTAAATATGATTGAGCCATACCGGGCATATAAAACCTTTGCCGAAGTGGCAACCCAGCTGGAGGTAGAGTTTGGATTGAAGGTGACCAATCATCATTCGCGAAAAGGGCACTCTGAGAACCTCGCAGATGATATGGAGCAGCATTCCGGCATTGAAAGCCTCATCAATTGGATGAAGCGTCATTGCAGGGAGCCGATTGAAGCTGCAAAAAGTTGGGCGGAGTTGCACCAAATATTGGCTGCACATGGATTGAGCATAAAACAAAGAGGCAATGGATTTGTTTTTTGTGACAAGAAGGGGCTGATAGTCAAGGCCAGCTCTATTTCGCGGAACTTTTCAAAACAACCTCTTGTTTCCAGGCTGGGTGCGTTTGTGGCAGCACCATTGCATGACGATACCATGTCACAAAATACCTACCGTTATGAACCGCTTCATAAAACGATGTCGAGTATGGCGCTTTACGCCTACTATCGTGAGGAACGGCTGAATAATAAAACCATCCTTTCAGGTAAGCTCAAAACGCTGCGTTCAGCTAAGACAAGAGCCATTGAACAGGCAAAAAAACGCGCTAGACTCAAACGTTCCGCATTGAAACTCATGAAAATGCCTGGCATTCAGAAAAAATACCTTTACTCCAAAATTAGTCAAACGCTTCTCAATGAGATAGAGCAGATTCGAAATAACTATGCCAAACAACGGCAACAGCAGATGAATGATCGTCAAAATCGAACCTGGGCTGATTGGCTCAGGTATAAAGCTGAGGCTGGCGATACAGAGGCATTAACAGCACTACGTTTTCGAAATCGCAAAAATCCGGCTAAATATACGTTTTCTGGCGAAATGGGGGATTTTTTTCATGGGCAGATGAATGATATCGACTCTATCACCAAAGAAGGCACCGCAATTTTCAAAATCAACAGGGCAATCATTCGAAATAATGGCCATGAGATCACGATCTCAAAAGGGGGATCGATTGAAGCTCTAAAAAAAGCACTGGAGATGTCGCGACAACAGTATGGTGACTGCCTTCGCATCCATGGTACAGCACTATTTAAAAAAATCATCCTTCAGCTTGTGATTAAAAATGACATCCCAATCACATTTGCTGATCCCGATATGGAATCCCAGCGCATAAAACTAAAACAGGAGAATAATGATGAAGTTACAAGACGACACCGATATGGTAATGGAGCAGGAGCTTCTGGACGCAATGAAGCTGTTAGAACAGCAGGCCGAAGAAGCAGAAAACCATCAGCAGCAAAGCCCAACCCTTGCTGCATTAGAAACCGCTCGCCGGCCGAAAATCAAAACAGCCTGCGAGACGTGTCCCAACTCGATGTGGTTCAGTTCACCAGAAGAAGTGAAGTGCTATTGCCGGATCATGCACATGCTCAGTTGGAGCGGCAAGGACTCAAACCTGATAACCATGTGCGACGGCAATCTTCTGGTGTGAAGCCGGAAGGGAAAATTCAAAAACCATAATATATGATCTATATTTATCCAATTGATGTTGTTAGTTATTTAACAAATAGATAAATGGAAATATTATGCTAAAGCAATGGAAAGATATAAGCCAAAAGTATGAAGGGGCCTCACTTATTTTAGGAAATGGGGCGAGCATTGCATTCAATGAGATATTTAGCTACACCAGATTATATGAAGTGGCGAGTGAGAATAATTATATTAATCAAAAACTAGGTAGTTTATTCGACAAGTTTGGAACGAAAAATTTTGAGGTCGTTTTATATAGGCTTTGGCAGGCAAAAGAAGTGCTAAATTTACTTGAAGGAAACACGAACATAGTTGATGAAAATTATTTTTTGTGCAGAAATGCGCTAATTAACACGGTTAAAGCTGCACATATTCAATATGATAAAGATGATGAGGTATTCGTTGAAAAATTACAAAATGCATCGAATTTTTTAAAGAATTTTACCATCGTATATTCGCTAAATTATGACCTTATTCTTTATTGGGTGATTGCAATGGGCAATCGGGGCGGAAATATCTTTAAAGATTGTTTCTGGGAAAAGTTGACTGATACAAATTTTAACTTATTTAATTCGGATTGGGATTTTTTAAAGACACCAACTCTTGGTCAAAAAAAGGCAATTTTAATATTTTATCCCCATGGAAATTTAACTTTAGCCAGGGTAAAGCAAAAGCATCTAAATGAGATTGATTTAAAAATAGTTTCAGCTGATCAAATGCACTTAGATGCGATAATTAAAACGTGGGAAAATGAAAATCTTGAACCAGTATTTATCTCAGAGGGCGATTATAACGAAAAAAAGAATCGGATTTATGAAAGCAATTATTTAAGAAAAATATATGAAAAAGGATTTGAAGAAGTTGGACAAAAATTGGTATTTTATGGTTGGGGTATATCTCAAGAAGATTATCATATTTTAGAAAGGCTTCAAAATATCCAAAAAGAAAGAAAAAATCAGCAAGATGACACTACAAAAAAACCTATTGAAAGCATAGCGGTGTCTGTTTACCAAGATGGTGATGAACAAAAATTCAAAAAACATGTGAAGGATATGCTTAAATCCATAGCAACTGATATAGATTTCTTTGATTCAAGTCAAGGCTGTTGGTGCTTTCACTAAACAGTTAATGTAAGGCTTCAAAACTTAGTCAGAATTGGTTTTGGCCAATCTGACAGCCTGAAACCTTATAGATCTATTGACCATAAGAGAAAGGGACGACATTGCTTCTTTGGGATTGGCGTAATTGACGATTTTGTTTACTAATGCTAACAACCTTGGGTTTTATCTGTCGTTTCACACCCTCAATCCCCAAACAACTCTGATTCGCCAGATCATTAAAATCGCTAAATCTCTTAGGATGTTCCGACTGCTCATTGGGCGCAAAGGTTGGCAGAATCATGATGCCGTTAACCGCCTTGGCTGCTTCCATTGCTTTCTCTTTGCCCGGATTGACTCTTTGGGTGATCTCAAGATGCTTGTCATCGTCTGCAGCGATGATGATGGGGGTTTTGGGGTATTTTTCATGTAATGCCTTGGCGACTGCCTTAAGGTTTCCTGCATCAAAGGCTGAAACAACAGCTGGCAGCTCCGTGGCTTCTTTTATCGTTGCTGCAGTGGCGTAGCCTTCAGCGATGATAATAACCGGTGCTTTGGACAATTGTTCCAGCCCACCCAAGACATGAAAACAGCCTTCTTTTTTAGAATCTTTTGCAAAGCGTTTGGTGCCATCCTCGGCGATGTATTGAATGGACCAAATAGTGCCGTTAACATCCATGGCAGGAATGCAGGTGCGTTTGTTTTCATTATCGGTGTATGCACCTGAGTGTACCTGAATGCCTTTGGCGTTCATGTAGGGTGTGGGTTCTCTCACTTCACTCATTTGGGATAGCTTTTGCTGGAGTCTTAGCGCGGTATGATGTTGTTTGGCTTCCAATTCACGCTGACGGGCTTGCTGATGTTCAAGCGCTTGCGTCTTAAGCGCTGATTTTTGCTCGGCAGTTAGAATATAGCCTTTGCTTTTCCAGTGAAGTTCAGCACCAGTACGATTGTTTTTAATGTACCCAGCTGGAACGCCATCTAAGTGCGCTACATAAAATCCAGCTTTTTCTCCTTGTTTATCCCCATCCATAGCGATGCGATGCGGATTACCATCCATGATGGGATGCTCGCCTGCAAGGATAGCACCAAGGCTTAGCAAGGCTTCTTTAAATTCATCAATGGGAGCAGGCGCTTTTTCTTGAGTAACTGCCTGTTGCTCTGGAAGCCAGGGTTTGATTTTTTCCATGGGAACACCTGGATTTGCATACCAGCATTTTTGAATTTTATCCCAGGCAATTCCAGGTGTTCCATCGGGGAGTTTACCAATCCTGGCTTTGGCTGTTTCCTTGTCTTTGTAGGGGATATTTAGCCATCGTTTTTCAGTGGTGATCGGTTCAGCATTCATGTGGATCTCCTCTTCGAATTGATCATCCCTGATTTCAATAGAAGCTATTTTTTGCAGATCTTGCGTTTGTTCAAGCGCGAACAGATGACTCACAATTTTTTCTGCATCCGCACAGGCTCTGAAAATTTCAAGCGGATCATCTTCCAATCCCCGAATCCATGATTTGATATAAGCGGTATGTTGGGATGGGTCGTGACCAATGCCTAGCTCTGCACCTAAGATCATGCTGGCAATTTCTGCCCGGAGTTCCTCACGTGCATAGGCATCTGAGCCAAAAGGATGACCTAAATCGCGCTGAAGCCGTGACGGGTGACCACTCCAATGCCCCAGCTCATGCAATGCAGTTGCGTAATAATGTGCTGCGGATTTAAATTGTTCTTTTGGCGGCAGATGGATGCTGTCGGTCGATAATCGGTAAAAGGCTCGGTCTGCCTCGGAATGAATGATGGTAGCACCCGATTGATGTAACAAGGCTTCAGCCCTGTCAATTAAAGACCAGTCGAGTTCCTTCCTGACGATCTCGGGCATGTTATCAATCTGTGAGGCATGAAAAACCGTTGCGTAAAATACTTTGGGACGTTCCAGATTGACCTGCACCTTTATCGGATTTCCTTCTGCATCCAGCACAGGATGACCACTATCATCCTTTTTGATGCGTTCTTCTTGAAACTTCCAATATTGAATGCTGGTGCCTTTTTCCCCTTTACGCACTTGCGCATTGATGTCTTGAGCTTGCTTGTAGGTAAGCCAGCGGTTGTCATTGCTTGGATGAAGCATCAAATACAAGGCATTAATGCCGCGATAGCGTTTGCCAGTCACGGGATTATAAGGCATCTGACCATCACCTGTGCCTGGCTCCCATGGTTTTAACCACGGGGCGGTTCCTGCTTTCAGGCTTTCAATGATTTGATTGGCGACCACTTGATGGTAAGGCATTTTAGTCATACATCGCCTCCATCGCATCGGCTTCATTCAGTGCATCTTCGAAAAATGCGCCCATCATATCGGCTTCTATTGGACTAACTTCGGTAATAAAGCCCGGAACCTCCAGATCTTCGAATTTGTCTCCAATGATGTCCATGAGATCAATGTTATCGTTCATGTGGTGTACTCCTGTTTGTTAAATACCCATATGGGTGTGATCATTCCTTTGATTTGCCTTGTGTGAACAAAGCCGTAATACCGACCATCAAATGACCATTCACTTTGGTTGGTCATTGTCATCACTTCATCATGTTGAAGTGGGTAATGCGTTACACGCCATTGAGGCAAGGCGCGGTTCATGCCGTCTTTAAGTTTTGGTTTGGAGTAAGGAAGCCGTTCTTGATTTACAAATACTCCTTGGGGTGTCACAGAAATCACATCCCCAGAGACCGCGACCAATTTTTTCATTAAATAACCATAGCCTCCACAAGGCAGACCGTGATCAATATAGCCTCTGCTTTTAGCTAATCGAAACGCAGTTCGGTCATCCGGGCAAAAAATCACATAAGCATTTTTGAAGTGGTCTGTTGAAGTTATGCGGTATAAACCCACAGGAATCGATTCTGTCAGGTTTATTCTGAATCCCAACGCATGAAATAGCATCCCGCTCGTTATCAGTGCTATGAGTACCATCGCTATTTTTTTCATAGTTTAATAAGCTCATCATCACTCAATTGAGCGCGTAATCTATCGGAGTGTGTGGGAGCTTCGACCGATGCTCTTGCAATAAATACAGGATCTTTAAAGTAAAGCGGTTGCTTTCCGTAAATGGCAGGAAAGCCAGCGGCATAAATTACCATGTCGCCGGCTTCAACAATCAAGCCATTAGCATCCTTTTTAGGGCCTGGCATACGCAGGCATTCATCTATCGTCAGAAGGGGTCTTGATATTTCCTGCACGGTTCTTGATATCTGATTTAAGAAGGTTGAAAACCGTCTGCCACTGGTGGTGATGTGTTCCTTAACAATCGTTGTTTGGCCAGTGAGCTTGGAAAGGTGCTCAGCAGTCTCCACGCGATTGGGTGGATAGGCATTTTGGATATGGCAATTAGAGGTGATGGTTTCATCAGGACCATAGCCTCGTTCACGACTTTTTAGCTGATTGATGTCCTGGCAAATTAAGTAAAACTTTAGGCCATATCCTGCAACAAAGGCTAATGACTCTTGCAGAATGTCGAGTTTTCCAAGGCTTGGAAATTCATCAATCATGCACAACAGGCGATGTTTATAGGTTTTTTTAGTTTGAACATAGGACTGACCCTTATCATCCGATACACGCTCAAACTCCATTTTGTCAGCCAATAATCGCACTATCATGTTGATCATCACGCGTACCAGAGGTTGCAGTCTGGCTTTATCATTTGGTTGGGTCACGATATAAAGGCTTACAGGACTGTCATGGTTCATCAAATCGCGAATGCAAAAATCAGAAGCCGACACGTTATGTGCGACCACTGGGTCACGGTATAACGCCAGATAAGATTTTAAGGTGGATAAGACAGAGCCTGCCTCTTCTTCGGGTCGATCTATCATGTCTCGAGCCGAGGCAGAAATGACCGGGTGGGTTTTACCATCAACATGAGGGTATTGCGTCATTTCAATCAGTAGGTCTGCAATATTAATGTTGGGATCGACCAGCATGCGGTCAATGTTAGGAAATGTCGCCGGCTCTCCTTGTTGTTTTAGTTTGTAAATGGCATGGAGAATAAACCCAACCAAGAGGGCTTGTGAGGTTTTTTGCCAATGCGTTTCCAGCCCTTTGCCATCAGGATCAACCACAAGGGTTGCCAGGTTTTGTACGTCTCCCACTTCAGATTCTGTACCAACCCTGATTTCATCAAGCGGGTTCCAGCGCGCACTGCCTTTTAGTGTTGCAGGCTCAAAGCGAATGACTTTGTTATGCGCATGCTTTTGTCTCCAGCCAGCGGTCATGGCCCAAAGCTCGCCTTTCAAATCGGTGATCACGCAGGAATGTTTCCATGATAGAAGTGTCGGAATCACAAGACCAACACCTTTCCCCGAACGTGTTGGGGCATAGGTTAAAACATGCTCTGGTCCATTATGATGCAGGTAATGAATGGTACCTTTGTCATCTTCATAAGCCCCAACATAAACACCTTCATCGTGACCAATGAGGCTTGCTTGCTTTAAGTCCTCCCAATTCGCCCAACGAGCAGAGCCATGCAGGTAATCACTGATCTCATTCTTTTTAAAATATCTGGAGGTCATTACGATCATCATTAAAAGCAATGAGCCGCTCATCACCATGACACCAAAGGCCGCATGAAACGTATCGGGGTAAAACGATTGGTATTTTACAGCCCAAATGAACAGGTGCCAGGGCATATAAACATGCGAAAGAGAGCTGCCTAAGCCTTCGGCATAATGAAACTGGTAAGCCAGGAACTGTGTGCCGATTTGCATGCTCATTAAAAAAGCCCCGATGACCAGCACGACTAATGATGTATTGAATCTGCCAGATTTTTTTTGTCTGACTTGAGGGCCTATGGCTTTATCAGGTTTGCTATGATTCATTCATACGCTCCGGCGGCTTTCTGGTTTACAAACTGACTGACTTCATCAAATGCCTCCTGTCCTGCGCTAAAAACGCCTTCTGGCGCACCCATGGAAACAATCTGTTCTGAGTCAGTCTCTTGCGATTCTGTGGCCGAGGCATCCATTCTGCTTTGGATGGCATCCGCAATTTTACCACCCGTGGTGTCAGCAATTTTTTCAGAAACGGCTTCTTTAATCGCATTTGCTTTTTCACGAGCCACATCCATTGCGCCTGAGGCTAAATGGGAACCAAAGGAACCCGCAAATTTGGCAGCACTGCCCATAGCTTCTGCTAACCCACCGGTTTTGGAGCTTTTATCCTGACCTGACATGGAGTCTGTAGTGCCGGAACCGAGGCTTTGACTCGCGGCCTTAAAGGCTGCGTTCAGTGCCGATAAGCCACCAGCTCCTTGAGTCATTGCAGCGCCTGCCGCACTTGCTATCGCAGCTCCGGCGATTCCTGCCGCACCCATGGCGGCACCAAGGCCAATACCTCCACCGCCACCTGAACCACCGCCTGATACGATGCCTGCGAGTACGGGAGGGATTTTATTAATGAGAACCAGCAAAAGGACTGCAACCACCAACATGACAAACATTTCTTTAAGCGTCATGCTCTCAGAAAGAGCCGCATAATATTGATCCACAAAGGATTTGCCGATGCCGATGATTAAAATCATGGCAAACGCTTGCAGTGCTATCCCCAAGACGGTTTTGTAGTAGTTAATCGCAATATCCTGAGTCCAGCGTCCACCACCAAAACCTAATAAAATGATGCCGCCATAAGTTAAAACCCATGCGGTGATTAAGATAATGAGCATGTTAATACTGACTAAAGCCAGCACGATGAGAATAACCCCTGCAACGATGAGTCCTACTGTGGTTGCTGCAGGCGACCAGATGGATGAGCTGTTGATGGCGCGAGATACAATATCAAATCCCACATCGACAATATCCGAGGGCGATACGTGGTCATCAATGCCTGAGGCGCGTGCCGCCAGTTGTCGCATAGAATCGATGATGGATTTTGCAATGGCCGGACCATTCTCCAAAAGCCAGTAGAAAAAGCCGACCACAACAAAAAACCGCACCGTTTCAGCTAAAAACTCCTGCAGATCTGCCTTGCGTAAAGCCATTAATCCATACGTCCACACCATGCTCACCAAGGCCAAAGACCAAAAGAGGTATCGGGCGTATCCAAGCATGGTTTGACTCCAAAGCGCAGACGTGCTGGAAAAGCGATACAAAATGTTATCCAACAAATCGCGACTGTCGATGTCATGCCCTTTGGCATGACAGCAAGCAGAAAATCCAAGCCAGAACAGGGTAATCAAATAAGGGGTTATTCGTTTATTCATAGGATTACCATTTTTTCCCTGAGCTTTTTGTATAGCTGCCACCCCGAAAACAGGCATCCCCAATGGCCTGCAGTTCCTCTGTAGTGCGATGTTCTCTGGAGCTTTCACAGGTTAATGAGGCAAGATGCTGAGCCTTTTTGGCTTCAGAGTTATTGCATCCAGACAGCAGCGCAACACATACCATCATCCATAGTGTTAAATGTTTCATGTTTTCTCCTTGTTATTAAAAATTACCATTTTTTTCCTGAACTCTTGTGATACACACCCGATCTGAAATGTTCATCACCCGCTGTTTGTATGGCCTCTTTATTGGCATTTGCCGCATCTTTAACGGCCTGCGCGTTTTGCTGGGCTAAGAGCAGACCTCTGATTTGAAGCAATTGGTGGGATTGTTGACTGGCCAATTGAGAGCCGGCCTGGAGTGCCTGCTTTTGTCCTGTGGCGTTTTGTGCCTGAGATTGCAACACGCGAAGTTTGGCCGAATCCTCTTTTAGACTGTGTTGCTGCTTATCAATCCCTTTAATCAAGGCATCATTGGCGCGTTTTTCGGCAACTGACGCGCGGAGTCGGTTTTGTTTGATTTTTCGGATTTCCTCAGGATTGCATTCACTTTGTTCATTAAAGCAGGCATTGTTTTGGTAGTATTCCTGACTTTGAAATCGATCCAGATAGTCCTGAAGACTGCCTGCCTCCTGTTTGTAATAATCAATGGTGTTGGTTGATTCCAGCAGATTATTAATCACCGAGTTGGCATTGTCCCATTCATAGGAGGTCAGTGATTTGGTGTTTTCGAGCATGTTTTGGTATTGATCGAGCTGGTTTTTGTATTGGTCGACTTGAGTTCTATACTCACTAAGTTGTGTTGCAATCATTTTTCCATTTTGAATCCAGTTCGCAACGTCAAATACGGGTGCACCATTTGCCAAGACTGGCAGAGTGCAACAATAAATTAATAAGGCTTTCAGTTTCATATCGTGCTCCTTTCTTAATAGACAAACTGTTGATAAGGTTGTTTAAAGGTTAGGTCTTTCACCACTATGATATTGAAGAGGTATCCTGGACGTACATTAACAGTTGGCGATACGTTCAGGTTTTTTGAAACGAGCTGCGAGGTCACTTCGCCAAGCTGCTGCCCCAACGCCTGACTCATCACACTGCCTGCTGTGGGTTGTGCATACCCGTACTGGTTGGCCTGATTAGTATTTTGACTGTAGGTGATGCCAGCAATAATCCCTGACATTAACAGCGCTGAGCCATAAATACGCCCGTAATGATGATTCACCTCATCGCGAAATCCAGAAAATCCGGCACTATCAGCTCCGGGCATGGAGCCGATATCCAGTGCTTTACTGTCTGGAAATATCAGTCGTTGCCACGCTACCAGCACCGAGTTTTGGCCAAAGCCCACATCACTGGAATAAATCCCCAGGATTTTGGTTCCCTGTGGAATTAACAAATACTTACCGGTCGCGGTGTCATACACATTTTGTGATACCTGAGCGATGATTTGTCCGGGCAACTCGGAAGAAATGCCACTAATCATCACCCCGGGAATTACACTGCCCGCTCTTAATTCATAGCGACTGTTGGGGCTTTGAAGGGTTGAATTTAAATGCCAGCGCGACTCATTTTCTTCCCCACCTAAAGGTTGCGGCATGGATTTTGTTTGTCGTTCTTGTAATAAGGCAAGCTGCGCTTTAAACACCGTTGCGGGATCACTATTTGAGGTCATTTGCTGGTGGTTGGTCAATCGTGAGTTATCAACCATAACCGAAGTTTTAGCCTTAACCGCTTCTTCAAAATCTTGCGTTTTTTCTTGGCGAATACGCTCGATTTCAGCATCCGATACTTCTTGTGTCGGCGCATCTTCCTTGCGGAATTGCTGAGGTTCTGGCATCGATAATGGCGCCATTTCATTGCGACTTGATGGTGCATCAGGTGGTGGGATGATGGCCATTTTATGGTTTCCTACCACCTCACTGGCAAGGCTCATGGTGTTTTTTCGAAGCGATTTTATTTTTACCGGCTCTGATGGCTGGTTTTGCGCATTAGCGCGTTTCGTTGCAACCCATGCGATAAGCAACACAAACAGCGTTAATACACTAATTGCAATGATAAGTGGCATCTGATTCACGCGCTTCACGCCCATAGGTTGCAGCTTTTGTGGTGATTGGTCGGGTGATAAATACTCTTTATTGGGATTCATGGTTCTTACTCCTTATGGGTCCATGCACTGACAGGGAAGAAGGATTCCTGGTTTTTTGCATACATGCGGCTTAACGTCTGCATGCCTACAAAAAGACTCACGCGATACAGTCTTTGGGGTTCAAGCGTATCAAGCACATAGAGCAAATGAGCGTTTTGTTTGGGGCATTGTCGCTCCATCACGCCATAACCTTTTTTTCGTAGGTTCTGAACCAATTGAATGCCAAAGCCATCGCGCACTTTTTGCCCCATGCATAAGGTGTGTTGTGCCGGAGGAAAGACGCGGCTTAATTGATTGGCTGAGTCTTGTGCCAAAACCGCACCCTGAACTTGTGATACTGGCGTAAAATTCCCATAGTTCATGCTTGCACAACTGGATAACAACAATGCTATAAATAGAACAGTTATGTTTTTCATCTGGAGCACCTTGTGATGGTAATTTTTTCTTGATAAGCACCGCTTCCGATAATAAGTATCGCTTTATCAAATACACCGTCTACGATGTAGCGACAGCCTTGAACGCGATAATTCACCATGACCGATTCAGACTTTCCAAAAAGACCTTTGCTTCTTAAAACCAAAAGCGCAGGAGCATCATTTTGAGCCATGGCTTTGGGCATCTCGATGATGGTTTTAACACCGTTGTTATAGACTCGAACCGGCTTCAATCGGGAGTTGCCTTGAACTTTATAGTTAAAGTTAAGATCGCCCAGATACTCATGGGTTTCTGGCAAGGTATCCATTTTGCGTCTTTCAGCTTGCATGTGTTGAATGAGTTGCCACTTGGCTTTTGCTTCATCGGGGTATGTGAATGAAATGTAGGGCATAAACTCGGTGCGATCTGACTTTAGTCTGAAGTGATACGTCCTTCGGTCAGTCGTGACAACCATTGATGAATCAAGCCCTACATCTTTAGGTTTGATGAGCAGATGGATTTGTTGTGAGCTGCCGGAACCTGTGATGGAGGGTTCTACGACAAAACGCGGATCACCGACATTCATGTCGTTAAACTGTTCACCGGGTTGCAGGGCAATATCACAAACCTGTAAGGGTGCACACACCACTCTGATTTGTCCTGAGCCATAAATAAAACTGACCGAACCATCGGCAGAGGCAAAAGGCTTACTCGTTTTTTCGCCCTTTTGGGTACGCTCTGCAATATCTAGTGCCTGCTTTTCCTGAGTTGAGAGCTTAGGATCGGTTTCTGAAAAATATCGGTTGGCAATCTCGGTATTATCCAATGCAAACCCAGCCAGCGGGGTGAGTAAACACAAGGTGCTGATGATTCGTTTCATTGCTGTTCTCCATGCTTTAATTCGTAGGACCAGTTAAAGTCACGCACATAAATCAGGTGAGGATTTTTCAACATGGACTCACTGGCGGCATCATGGACTTCATTGTCCTGATATAGGGTAATCATCGCTTTCATCATGCGTGGTTTTTCTTTGAGCGTACCATCACGATTTCTCACGGTTTCAATCCAGTCGACTTGCCAGGTTTCATCCGACTCTTGAAGCACCGAACGGATATCAATACTCACAATTTCATGAGTGGCTCGCTCAAATGGATTGGATTGTTGCTTGTCGCTATAGAATTCCTGAACTTTCGTTAAGGCGGCATCGTTGGCATTGAGGTAAGCGTACACTTGAAAAACCGCTTTCTTTTGCAGCTCCGCATCAAGACTTACCATGCGAATGTTTTCAATAAAATGGGCAGCTGCCGCGCGATAATCATCCAAAGTTGCATCACCCACTTTATCGGCGCGTGTGATGGAGAGCGTATTCCCATTGGCATCTTGCTGAAACACCAACGGGATGAATTTCGATTGGCTACCAATAGCTATGAGTCCACCTACGGCCGCCAAGGCAATCAGAAGGCTAGATAAGCCTACCAGTTGCCAAACCTGCAGTGATTTCATAAGCCCTGCGGTATGAACATTCCATGCGCGTCTGGCGTTGAGATAAGGGTTGTTTGTTAATGCTTGTTTCATGCTGCTTCTCCATAGAGTTCTGTGGAAATCCCTTTTTCTAAAAGCCATTGATTGACCCACACATCCCCATGCTTTTGTTCCAGTTGCTGCATGCGAGCGATAGAGTCGGGATCGGTTGTGCCAACGACTGCCAGGGCATAAGGCCCCAAGGCTAACTGATACAATCGCTGACCTTTTTCACTGACATAGTAATAATCACGTTTGGGTTGGGCTGTTGCTATGATGTCAATCTGGCGTGGGTTTAAGCCCATACGCTCATAAATCAGGCGTGTTTCAGGATCTCTGGCATACAGATTCGGTAAAAAGATTTTGGTGGCGGTTGATTCAACAATAATGTCTAAGATGCCAGAATTGGCTGCATGGGATAAATGCTGGGTTGCCATAAATACCACGCAGTTTTTCTTGGCTATGGAATCAAGCCATTCTGCAATTTTGTTTTTGAACACTGGATGCGCCAGCATCAACCAGGCTTCATCAAGTAGGATTAGCGTGGGTCGGCCATCTAATGAGGTTTCAATACGTCTAAAGAGATAGAGCAACACTGGCAAGGCAAATTTCTCGCCCAAACCCATAAGATGCTCTATTTCAAAGGTCATGAAGGACGACAAACCCAGCCCATCGGATTCGGCATCTAACAAATGCCCCATCAAACCATCAATAGTGTATTGCTTTAAGGTTTCTCGTATAGGTTCATCCTGTATGGTCATGACAAATTCGGATAAGGTTTTAGAGCCACTTTGATGCATGCTGATGATGGCATGGCCGATTTCATTGCGTTGCGCGGGTGTTGTATTTAAACCATTCAAGGCCAGAATGGTATCAATCCACTCCATAGCCCAGGCTCTATCGGCTTTTGTTTCTAAAAACTGTAAGGGTGCGAACGCCAGGCGGGAGTTTTTATCTGCAATGGTAAAATGCTCGCCACCGGTTGCCTTACAGGTAGGATACATGGACATGCCCTTATCAAAAGCATAAATACGAGCATCTTTATAACGACGCCAGGACAATGCCAATAAACCTAGATGGGTTGATTTACCGGAGCGTGTGGGTCCAAACATAATGCCATGACCTAAATCTCTCACGTGAAGATTCAAACGAAATGGCGCGTTGCCGCTGGTGAGGCAGTGCATCAAGGGTGGTGCATTGAGTGGAAACAGCGGACAAGGCGCTTTATTTTCGCCTGTCCAAATACTGGATGTGGGGAGTAAATCCGCCAAATTCATGGTGTTTATCAAAGGCCGTCTAATGTTTTCAACGCCATGACCGGGTAGGCTTCCCATAAACGCATCCATGGTATTGATGGTTTCAGTGCGTGCACTAAAGCCCAAGGCATTGATATTTTTTTCAATAAAGAGAGCGGCTTTTTCAACTTGCGCTCTATCTTCATCCATTAATACCACTACAGAGGTGTAATAGCCTTGACCCACCATGCCCGAGTTGGTTTCAGCAATTGCGGCTTGCGCATCCTGAACCATATTTAGCGCATCTTCATCGATAACCCCTGAGTTGGTCTGAAACATCTGATCAAAAAAGCCCCTGATTTTTTGCTTCCATTTTTTACGAAACTTGGTGAAATGCGCCACGGCTTCATGGGCATCCAGGAAGATAAAGCGAGAGTTCCAACGGTATTCAACGGGTAATTGCGTTAGAAGCGTTAAAATGCCAGGATACGACTCCATGGGAAATCCTTCTATGGCAACGCATTGAATGAACTTACGACCGATTTTAGGAGTAATGCCCGACGTTAATTCCTGTCCACCAATCAGTGCATCCAGATACATTGGATTCTTGGGCAGGTTCACCGGGTGATTCAGCCCTGTGACGCAGTATTGTATGTGTCTTAAGAAATGGTCCTGGGTGATTTTTTGGTCGTCATGGATGATCACTTCAGAACCTAGTCGTTCAAGGTGTACTGCAGCACTCATGCGTGACTCAAAGTTTCTGCAGGCTTGCTTAAACGTCTCAATCAATTGATGTGTTTGTGCTTTTTGACTCAGTGACTCACCGGAATCATCAAACAGCAATTCAACAAAGCGTTTTTGTGCCAATACCGGTGGATACCAGGTGAGCGTAATAACAAAATATCCCTCGAACAACGTGCCTATATTTTCAAATAACTGCCGTCTTTCTTCATCGACTGCCTTTGATACTGAATCGGGAAAGTATGAGGCGCTGCGTTCACTATAACTAGGAGCTGCACGTCTTATCGCATCGACATGAATCATCCAGCCATTACCCATGGCAGATAAGGCTTGATTGATACGAAAAGCCATCGTTTCGCGCGCTTCATCGGTTGTGTTGGCAATGTCTTCCCCCTGATACATCCAGGCAGACATGAACGAGCCATTTTTGCCGACAATCACGCCATCATCGACTACTGCCGCATAGTTCAATAAATCCACCAGACCAGCCGTTTGGCTGCGATGCTTTCTGACATGGTGCTCGCGGCTTTTCAATCGAGTGACACTAAATAGCGTTCCTAAAAGCAAAAGCCCTGTGATGCTGATTAAAAAGCTAATGCATGCAATCATAAATACCCCCGTTTATTATTGCGAAAGGGGGTTGAACGCGCTGGGTAATAGTCTTGATAGCCTCTTTGTCTTAGATAAACCGCTCTCATATAAGGATCGGACTTGGCCATCAGGCGAAGTCCTTTTAATGATAAAAACCAAAGGGCAGCGCCAGAAATGGCAGCCAGCCAATCTTGAGCCGCAAAGATTAAAATGGCGGACAACAATCCTGAAAACATCACCAGTTCGCGATCCCCTCCCATAAAAAGACTGGGGCGGTTACCGCATTGTCGTATTGGAATCGTTCGAAGGCTCATGGCGCAAACTCCACTACCGATGGTCTGGAAATTTCAGCTCCTTTGCCTGTAATTGCCGTCATGGTATTTTGTGCGGCGACTAAGAATGAGAGTACCAACACAAAAAACACCAAGGTACGCATAAAGCCATTCATGTCGCCACCAAAAATAAGCGTGGCTCCTGCGGCAACAAGACCGATGATGGCAGCAGAAAAAGCAAAGGGGCCGGTAATGGATTTTTGGATTTTGGTAAGCCACGAATCAAAAGGAAGTCCACCACCGGCACTCGATGCGCATGCGGGATGCGTGATGAGTAGTAGTAATAAAATGACAGTGCCTGTCATCAAAAGGTTTTTATAATTAAACAGTGTTGCTTGATTCATGGGGTTCTCCTTAAATGAGTGTTTCAATAATGTAATGTCCGTTTTCAAAGCCTTTTATGGATATGATGTCTTCAACGCGCCGCCCTTGTGGGGTTCTTGCGATATGCACCACACAGTGAACTGCCTCACCAATGAGTGGCTCAATCTCAGCCGGTGCAGCAGGATTGCGGCTAATCAGAGATTTCAAACGCTGAAGCCCCGCCAGGCAGTTATTGGCATGCAGTGTGGCGGCACCGCCTTCATGACCGGTATTCCAGGCATCAAGTAAATCCAGCGCTTCTCCACCTCTGACCTCACCGACCAGGATTCGGTCAGGGCGCATTCGAAGGGTGGTTTTCAACAGTTGCGTCATGTTGACATCAAGTGTTGTGTGGTATTGAACACAGTTTTCAGCAGCACATTGAATTTCTCCCGTGTCTTCGATAATAAAGACGCGCTCAGTGGGTGAGTGATTCACCATTTCATTGATAATGGCGTTAACCAATGTGGTTTTACCCGACCCCGTGCCGCCAACAACCAGAATGTTTCGATGCGTTTTCACTGCATTTTTAATCACCGCACATTGTGCTGTAGTCATTACCTCTGATTGCACATAGTCATCCAGGCTAAATACCGAGATGGCTTTTTTACGAATGGCAAAAGTGGGCTTGGATACCACGGGGGGTAATTGCCCTGCAAAGCGAGATCCATCCAGTGGCAGTTCGCCTTCAAGTATTGGATTAAATCGAGTGACCTCTTTTCCATGAAATCCAGCCACCGTTTTAATGATGGATTCTGCGCGTGCCTCAATGATGCTTCCTATGCAATGCATGGTTTCGCCAAGGCGCTCTTGCCAGAGTTTGCCATCGGCATTAAGCATGATTTCAACTGTTTTTGGATCGTTTAACGCACTTTCGATTAAAGGCCCTAAATCACGCCGTAGTTTCTCTTTGGCTCTATCTTTTACCGTAACACTTTCATCGTCATGTCCTGTCATCATGGTCCTTGTTCTTGAGATTAAAATACGATGGATAACCCAACGAGTATGGAGTCCTGAGAAGGGATCCCCTCGATGTACCCGGTTTCAGTAAATGGATTGACCTGATAATTGGGATGACTGCCAAACACATGCTGATAGCCCAAAAAGAAGGCGCTGTTATCACTCATGCCATATCCAAGCCCGGCCTGAAGTTCAGGGTTTGTTTTTGCTAAATCGTTGACTTCATTCCTGTCGACTTGTAATTGCCTGTAGGCAAATCCTCCTTTAACAAAGCCAAACAAACCGGGGTTATCAAAAGGAGTTACCTTAAGGGTGAGCAACGCATCAATCAGAGGCTTAATCACAATACCCACCGGCTCACCGCCTAATACATCAAGCATGGGTTTGGGTGTGTCCAGTCGCATGGTGTTTCCGTTTTGCGCCCCGATTTCAAGACCCACGCTCAGCAGTTCAGAAACATCGTATTGCGCATCCAAACTCAACCGCCCCAGGACGCTTTGCCCATCATGGGCATAAGCATGTTGATACTGAGTGGCTCCAGTGCTGCCGGAAATACCGAAGCGGAGTCCTTTGCAATCAAAGCAATTACTTGCCTGAGCCAGAGGGCTAAAAAGCGCTAGCCCCAAAAACAGATAGTGAATTTTCATCGTGCATCCTTGTTGATTAAAAACGGGATATTGCCCTGACACGACCCATCGTGTTTGCCTTATCGCTAGCAACTAATTCACCGCTTGAAAAATTAATCAGCCATGCGTTCGAAGCACTTGCTTCGGTTGAGGTCCAATAAAAGTCGGGGGCAAAGGATGCACGATTGCCTGCGCGCAAATTGGTGTGCATCAATTGCAACTCAAAAGCCGAGGGTAAATACCAGCCGCCATAACAAACACCTTGATTGACGATGGGCGTTTTACAGGGCGTGATGCCATCGGCTTGAACTTGAAATTGAGAGGCCAGGAGGGCAGCAAATCGGCCTTTTTGATTATCAATGGTCTGGCTTGCAATGATGAGGCGCGTATTGGTCTCACCAGAACCGATACCATCACCTCGTGCATTGGTTATTTTGTTGCCTGAAGCCCCATTGCGCCATTGAATACCTTCTTCAGTCACGTCAATTTTGCTGGCGATCAAGCCGTGTTGTTTAGATTCATCCACCCAGAAAATAATGCCACCATGATATGCTTCACCAAGCTGGTGCAGGTTTTGATTGGCTTTTAAATGTCCGATTTCGTCAAAGAGTTTCTGGATATTAATATTGGCTTCACCAATTAGAGTGTAGGCATACTGAATTTTCGCCCACATTTCAGTATCATCGGCTGCAAATGAGGATGCAGCTGGGAGCAATAAAGCAAGTCCAAGTAATTTTTTTAATGTCATGGTTTGATTCCTTATCGGTTAAAATGCATGGATGGGAAGAACATGAGCCTCCATAGCCTTATCTGTACTAGACTGGGCACCACTGCCAAAGTCGAACACATAAGCACTAGAAACACTGTCTTCACTAGAACTCCAATAACGACCTGCAATCCATTGTCCTAACCCATGAAGGTAGAGGTTTTGTCGTATCAGTTGTAACTCGGCCAATGACGGCAAATACCAGTTGCCATAACAAGCTTGAGTTTGATTACAAGGGGTCTCGCCATCTTCCTGAACCGCGAATTGATGGGCAATCAGTGCAGCAAATTGGCCTTCCTGATCGTCAATCGTTTGTTCAGAAATGATAAGATGCGTGTTTGAAAGACCTGCAAAAAGGCCATTCGCTCTGGCATTGGTGGTTTTGTCGCCACTTTCACCATTTCTCCAGGGAATGCCTGCACCCGTTGTTGGGATCACGCGGGCGGCAACCAAGCCATGCTGCTGCGACTCATCCAACCAAAACACCACGCCGCCTTGATACAACTCACCAATACGATGCTTCAGTTCGGTGATTTGCGCCTCAATTCGGGTGTTTTCTTGGTGGATTTGAATCTGAACCTGTTCAACCGCCTCTTTAATTTGTTTATCCACATATTCTTTGGAAGCAGGACTTGCCGAGACAAAGGGGGATAGCACTATCAGAGCTAATGCTATGGCCGTTGAACCTGGCTTTTGATTCATGGAGCGCTTAGTCATGACTCACTTCCTCGTTATTGATGATGTGCTGCAGGCTGGCTGCTGTGTTTAAATTTGGAGATGAGTCGATCCACGATGCTTACTTTGTTAGGGGCGGCTTCATAAAACCAGGCATCCTGTTGACGCTCTCTGTAGATGCGTCTTTGAATTTCATCGCGGTGAACAGGAAGCGATTGTGGGGCATCAAAGGCCAGACGCACTTCACCTTGACGATAACCCACCACTGTGCAGTACACGTCTTCACCGATAACTACCGACTCACCAACTTTTCTTGTTAAAACCAACATGGTTTTTCTCCTTGTTTTGTTAAATTAAATAGGCTTTGCATTGCCTGATATGTAGTTCAACCACAGCTTCGCTTACTGGCTGGTAAGCATCTTTTGCTACATAAAACGAACGGCGTTTCTTGATAGAACGACAAAGACCAATCATCTGCGGCAAACTTGGCGGCATTTCGGTATGATCGCGACAGGTTAAAATCGCCTCATTCAAAACCGCATCACTGAACGGCTCTAAACCCTCCAGCCACTCTTTTTTTGCAAACTCTAAAAATCCTTCACTCTTAAACTGGCTGCGCCATAAATGCCCGTAAAACACAGCAAAGCGGGTAAACAGATTCTCAATCCGCTTTTTAGAGCTGTCGGTAGCTCCGCAGGCTGATGACGTTGGATTGCTGCTGTTCGTCTTCACTGCTTCCTGCTTCTGGATTCCAGAAGGGGTCAATGGCTTCGTTGTTAGTATTTGTGCGACGCTTCTCATTCCTTTTCTCCTGCGTTAATTCGATTTTGACTTCATCTTCCCAACATCTTTGCGATAACCAGTTCGCTGGAAATTTCCATGCAGGAACCCATTCGTCATGGGCTTCTTTTGCATGACGGGCTTTAATTTGGCTGTCTAATGCTTGCAGCATGGTTTGCAGTAAACGCTCATCGGGATTGATTTGTTGGAAAATTTCAAAAGCACGCTCGCGAGATTTTTTCTCGGGGTATAAACGCCAGAAGTGATCGAATTGGCGTAATAAATAAATATAATTATCTTCTTTTAGAGGTATGGCGGCTTTTGGGGTTTCAGCTATGTCGGCTTTTACTTCCACATCCTCAGAAAACCCAGTATTTACAAGGATTTTCTCGAGCGGCTTTGTGGCGGCTTTCCATGGCGGGTTTATGGCGGCTTTATTTTGGACAGAATAATCCAATGAAGCTAAAGAACATTTTAAAATAAGCTGCATACCGTCAGATTGAATTTCAATTAAGCCAGCACGTGCCAAACCATAAATGGCACGACGTACCTGATCACGAGAGAAACTTTGGCTTTTAATTCCCCGATTGGGCTCAATATAAAGCTGTTCAGATATCGACTGATGACTAATTCGCCGCTTGATACCCGTTATTCCAGTTTTAAGATCCATATACGGTCGTATTCCTCTAAGATAAGTCAACTGCTGGATATGAGGTAAGCCACTCATTGCCGCCAGCTCATTACCATTTATGACAAAATCCATCATCATGCCTATCCCTGTTAAATCTCGTTTTTACTTTCATAGTGTGATATATTTATAAAAATGAAACTTAAATATCACAAAATGTGAATAATAAGATTCACTATATATCACGTTACGTGATATATCAATGGGTAAACTACATTTTTTGGGGTAAATTTGACTGAGCTGAATATCAAAAAGGAAATTGGCAAGCGTATTCTTGAAGCACGGAAGGCTAAAGGCTTGACGTTAAAAGCTCTCGGTGAGCTTGCTGGGGGATTGAAACAAACGCGCCTGACGAATTGGGAGCAGGGTGTGCGTACACCCGGGCCGGAAGAGATTAAATCACTTGCGCGTGCGTTGGATGTTTCGCCTGCTTATTTGATGTGTTTGTCGGATGAAACACTCGTAAAAAGCATAAAAAAAACCAGTCACTTAATTCCGCTTTTGGATCATCATCAGGCTTGTCAAGCAAGGTTACATGTCAATGAATTTCGTGAACAAGGTACATGTATCGATGCTGCATTAATTTCTGTAAGTGCTGCATTACTACCGGAATTAAGTGATGAAGCATTTGCTCTTAAAATGACAGATGAAAGTATGATACCTGAAATTCGAGTTAATGACTTACTGGTTATTGATCCTTTAATTTTACCTAAGCCTGGAGATTACGTTGCGGTTAAAGTTGAGGGGCAAAAGGAGGTAATTATTTGTCAGTATAAGAAATTGTCTTATACCTCATCCGAATTTGAGCTGATAACGTCGAATGACAATTGGCCAAATATTAAACTGGATGATGGTCTTGAAATAGAAATTCTTGGTAGAGTAGTCCAGAAGATTCATTCATATTAATGATTATTTTTTCTATCGACTCTTTATTTCAATGACCTCCAATAAAACCCATTATCCATTCTCTCTACAAATTTTAGTTATATACTCTAATAGAAATAATAGTTTGCTTCGCAAATAATCGGCTTAAATCGGCAAAGATCGGTTGACATCAGTTAATCTGTTTGTATACTTTAAAGATATTTAAATGGGGAGAGACATACCAATTTTTCTCCCATACTTCGATTTAGGCAATTACATCGTTTTACACCATCGCCCACGAGGAGTTTGAAAAATGGAAGAGATGGAAGACCGCTGGTTATCAATAAGTGAAATATGTAAATACCTCGGTGTTAGCAGTGACACCGTGTACAAGTGGATTGATAAACATGAAATGCCCGCGCATCGTATGGGTCGCCTTTGGAAGCTTAAGAAAAATGAAGTGGATAAGTGGGTGAAGGCTGGTGGTGCAGCGGATCATTACTGCAAGGAAACATAAGAAAAAATGAGTACCGAAAGATATAACATGTCATTTATAGGGGGTAGTCTTCTTCATCGTGAATCGGTGAAGCTGGCCGAGTTATATCTTGAACTTGGAGATTGGGATGCTGTTCGAGAAATAGTCATGCTAGAAAACATGTTGCAAACTAGAACACTAAGCACGCTCAAGCGAATTTCTAAGGAGATTATATCCAGGCTTCAAGTTCTAAACCGAGCAGAACTGGAGATGTTCGTTGGGGGTCACCATCAAGAGCAAGCCTATCTTTTGTGGCTAGCAATATGCCGTCGGTATAAATTTATTGCTCATTTTGCCGTCGAGGTACTTCGAGAGCGTTTTATTACATTAAAAACTGATCTGACACACGAAGATTTTAACTCATTCTTGAACCGAAAATCAGAATGGCATTCTGAGCTTGATGAAATCGCTCCGTCGACAAAATACAAATTAAGACAAATTCTGTTCAAGATTCTTCGAGAAGCAGAGCTCTTAACGACAAAAAATATAATTAATGGCGCTATATTGAGTCCCAGACTATTGGATCTTCTGCATAAGGGGAATCCTCGCGAAGTATTGTATTTCCCTTTATTTGAATCCGATTTAAAAGAGAAGGAAAAATGTCAGACGATATAGCCAAAATGCCTATACAAGATAGATTTCAGCATCTCTTATCCGTCTTATCAAGTCAGCGATTTCTTGATAAGCAGGGACTTGGTAATGAAGTTCCATTCTTCATATGTCCTTTTAAGCCAGAAGAATCTGTTGAAATAAAACGCCATATGCATCAATTGGTAAAGCGCCTTGAGTTGCTCGGTATTCGTATTTTGGAAATAAATCTTTACGATTTATCGATCGAAATTCTTAAAGATCGAGCTATTTGGGATCAGATCCTCGAAATGGAGGAATTTGTCTCAAAAGATCAACTAAAAGAGCTGTTGCAAGGCGTACTCGATCCTGAAGCGCATCTTGTGCCAGCTATAGCGACTAAACTGTTAAATGAAGACTTTGAAGTACTTTTTCTTACTGGAATTGGTGAAGTTTTTCCGTACATTCGTTCACACAATGTTTTAAATAATTTACAGAGCACGGCTAAAGAAAAGCCGACTGTGATGTTTTTCCCCGGAGATTATACTCATTCATTGGAATCCGGAGCATCGCTCGATCTTTTTGGGAGGCTACATGACGATAAATATTATCGGGCATTCAATATTTTTCACTGCGAAGCATAAAAGAGGAAAGTTTGATGACTCTTAAGACCATTTTTAACAAACCATTAGATCGTCCGATTGAGGGAGTCATAAAAGCTGATGATGCTGCAAGTCTTCGTCTCGAAATTGAAGAGTATGTGTTGACTAATGAAGTTGAGAAAAGATTGGAATCTTTTTTGGATGCCTACAACAACTATGAAGGTGCTAATGGTGTTTGGATTTCAGGTTTCTTTGGTTCAGGTAAGTCTCATTTATTGAAGATGCTGGCAATTTTAGTCGAAAATAGAACAATAGATGGGGCTTCTGCTCTGGAACTATTCTTGCCCAAATGTGCGGACAATGAAATATTACGTGGTGATCTTAAACGAGCTGTAGCCATTCCTTCAAAAAGCATTCTCTTTAATATTGACCAAAAGGCGGATGTCATCAGCAAAACTGAGATTGATGCTTTACTCGCAGTTTTCGTAAAAGTTTTTGATGATATGTGTGGCTATTATGGTAAACAAGGACATATTGCTCAGTTTGAGAGAGATCTTGACAGTCGTGGTTGCTACGAGAAGTTCAAATCAGCCTATGTATCCATAGCAGGAAAACCATGGCAAAAGGGTCGTGAACAAGCGCTATTGGAGTCAAAAAACATAGCCATAGCGTATGCTAAGGCAACGAATGGTGATGAGTCTTCAGCCATGGGGATTCTCGATAAGTACCGCAGCGACTATCGAGTCTCGATCGAAGATTTTGCGGAGCAAGTACATGCATATATAGAGCGGCAATCACCCAACTTCCGTCTAAACTTTTTTGTCGATGAAGTCGGGCAGTATATTGCAGATAATGTCAAGTTGATGACAAATCTCCAGACTATTGCTGAGAGTTTGGCTACCAAATGTCGGGGACGCGCCTGGGTGATCGTCACAGCACAGGAAGACATGGGAACCGTCGTTGGTGAAATGAGCAAACAGCAAGGTAACGATTTCACAAAAATTCAGGCCCGGTTTAATAATCGTATGAAACTGACCAGTGCAGATGTAGCTGAGGTTATACAAAAACGTCTGCTCATGAAAACAGCGAAAGGCATTAATCTACTCTCAGATATATATCGTTTGCAGTCGAATAATTTTAAAACGCTATTTGATTTTGTAGATGGTGCTCAATCTTATCGTAACTTCCAAGATCGTGATCATTTCATTCATAGTTATCCCTTCATTCCTTATCAATTTAGCCTTTTCCAATCAGCCATTCAAAATCTATCATCTCATGATGCTTTTGAGGGCAAACACAGTTCTGTTGGAGAGCGCTCCATGTTGGGTGTGTTTCAGCAAGTAGCAGTTAAAATTGGGGATAAGGAAATAGGTCAGCTTGCAACTTTTGATTTGATGTTTGAAGGGATTCGAACTGCTTTAAAGTCAAATATTCAAAGAGCGATTATTCATGCTGAGAACAACCTTGATAATGACTTCGCAATTCAATTGTTAAAAGCTCTTTTTTTAATCAAATACGTCAAGGAGTTTAAGGCAACTGCTCGAAATTTATGTGTTCTGATGCTTGAAAGATTTAATCAGGATCTCCACGCACTGAGCAAAAGAGTTGAAGAAACGCTTAATCTTCTGGAACAACAAACTTATTTGCAACGTAATGGTGACTTATATGAATATCTTACGGATGAAGAAAAAGATGTTGAAAAAGAAATTAAAAACACAGAGGTGGAGTCAACTGATATTGCCTCAGAACTTGAGACTATTGTATTCGATCATATTATCAAGCATAGAAAAATACGGTTTGACAAAAATGGACAAGATTATATTTTTTCCAGGAAAATGGATGATCGGTTATATGGCCGTGAGCAAGAGCTAGCTATTCATATCATTAGTCCATTTCATGAACACGCTGAAAATGAACAGATGCTGCTTACTAACTCAATGTATAAGAACGATGAATTATTTGTTGTCTTACCAGCGGATGATAGATTGATGCGTGATTTATTGATGTATAAGCAGACTGAAAAATACATCCGGCAGAATATGTCAATGACCCAACAGGAGGCAGTAAAGCGGATTTTGAATGATAAAGGATTCCAAAATCAGGAACGATATGTCGAGCTTAAACTGCATGTTCACGGTCTTATTTCCAAGGCCAGATTTTTTATTGCAGGTGAAGAAGTTGAGATTAGTTCTGAAGATGCACAAGTCCGAGTACAGCGTGGATTTCATGAACTCATCACTCGCGCCTATCCGAATCTAAATATGCTGCGAGGTATTAATTATACTGAAAATGATATTATAACGTGTCTTAATAAATCCCAGCAGATTCTTTTGGGCAATGATGTAACGTCATTGGTTGAGTCGGAGCAAGAACTATTGGCTTTCATCCATAGCAATAATCGAGGTGGTGTACGTACAACACTAAAAAGTTTGCTGGAGAAATTTGAGCATAAGCCCTATGGTTGGCCGTTTGCCGCTGTTCTTTGTACATTAGCTAAACTGTGTGCTCGTGGCAAAATTGAGCTAAGAGTTGCTGGCAACCTTCTTGAAGATGATGAATTGGAACGTGCATTGCGTAATACTCATGGACATGGCAATGTGGTATTGGAGCCCCAGATTGAATTTACAGCATCTCAGGTGCGTGCACTAAAAGAATTTTTTCAAGATTTTTTTGATGCCCCACCACCAGCTAATGAGGCTAAGATTCTAGGTAGGGAAACGGGTATTGCTTTTCATAGTCTCATGCAAGAGCTCAAAACAAGTGCTGGTGAGACATCCAAGTATCCATTCTTACAATCGCTGATACCAGTAATCGAAAAGCTCAAAGAACTTAATGGTAAGTCGTATACTTGGTATCTAACTGAACTTATCCCTCAAGAAGACATTCTTTTTGATATGAAAGAAAGCATTATCGATCCGGTTCGCAAATTTATGAGTGGCCCACAAAAAGATATCTTCGATAACGCCTGTAAGTTTGTTCAAATTCAGAAGCCAAATTTTACCTATATCAAAGGTGATGAAGCCGAACAAATAACCATCAGTCTTGAGGATCCTAAATGTTTCAAAGGTAATCAGATGCAACAAGTGAAATTGCTGCTCGAAACATTGCAGAAGAAAGTCAATGCTCAGCTTGTGGAAGAGATTACCAAAGGCAAAGAGAAGATTCTTTCCCTCAAAGATCGTCTCTGTGGCATGGAGGAATTCGGTATGCTGAATAAAGAGCAACAGGAGCAACTCACCCGAGCGTTCAATACATTTAGTGCGAATTTTGAGTGTCAGGATTTAATTGCTGTCATCCGAGATGAGCTGCGCCGATTTGAAGAAAGCGACTACCGAAATTTACTTTGCCAGATGGCAACCTGGGCACAACCGACGACACCAGCACTGAAACTAGGGCCTGAACCCTGCACCTCTACTATCACGGTCAAAGGTGAGATCCCTTCACCAACGGCCAAGCAGGAGCCACAAATTGAGTATGTATCCTGCCGAGAAATGAAAATCTCATTTGATAAAGCCTGGCTGGCTAACGAGAGCGATGTAGATAGTTACCTAGAATCTATGCGTGAGTCACTGCTAAAAGAGATACGTAAGGGCAAGCGTATTCAAATTTGAGAAACAGATCAATTTCCTGGCGCCAGGAAATTGATCACCTGGAGAAATAACAATGAAATCAGACATGATTCAAATACTTCAAAGTCAATTTGACTCACTCAGTCAACAGATACCTGAAGAAAAAGGTAACTAAATGGAAACGGCTAAGCTCAAAAAATTTGCTCAGCTTGCTCGACGAATCCTCAGAGAACAGGTTTCTGCAAAGCTCAAGTTTGTACTAACAAAAGACAGTGCAGCCCGCCGAGAAAGTCCAGAGGCTATTAAGAAGCTTGAAGAAGCTATTGATTGTTATGGTAAGGATCAGGTCATCGAACGCGTGGCTTACACCTGGTTTAACCGATTCTGCGCCTTGCGTTTTATGGATGTAAACCGTTACACTCGTATTGGAGTGGTTTCACCTTCCAAAGACCAGTCCCAGCCTGAAATTTTGGCTGAAGCCAAGATGGGCCATATCGACGAAGAAATGGTACCAGACACGATAAGAAAGAATATTTTTGCACTGCTCCAAGGTAGCTCCCCTAGCCGTGACCCACAGGGTGAAGCTTACCGCTTGTTAGTCGTGGCGGTCTGTAACTTCTTTCACCATGCCATGCCGTTTTTGTTTCAGCGCATAGACGACTATACCGAATTACTGATGCCTGATGACCTACTCTCAAGTAACTCTATTCTCAATTATACGCGCGAAGCAATGACATCAAATGATTGCAATGATGTTGAGGTAATTGGCTGGCTCTACCAATTCTATATTTCCGAGAAAAAGGATGAAGTGTTTGATGGGCTGAAGAAGAATAAAAAAGTAACACCTGAAAACATCCCTGCTGCCACTCAGCTTTTTACACCGCACTGGATTGTGCGCTATTTAGTTGAAAACTCACTCGGTCGTCTTTGGCTTCTCAACCGCCCTGATTCAAAGCTGGTTGAACGCATGGATTACTATATTAAATCAGAGCAACAAGAAACAGACTTCCTAAAAATTGATAAACCTGAAGATATTAAAATTTGTGACCCAGCCTGTGGTTCTGGTCATATGCTCACTTATGCCTTTGATCTGCTTTATACCATCTACGAAGAAGAAGGCTATGAACCCACTGAAATCCCGGAAAAAATTCTTACCCATAACCTATTTGGCATCGAAATCGACGAACGTGCCGGTGAGTTGGCTGCCTTCGCCCTTACCATGAAAGCTCGTGCCAAACAAAGGCGGTTCTTTAACAAAGGAATTAAGCCAAACATCTGCGTGTTGGAGAATTTGCATTTTGAAGAAGGAGAGCTTCATGACTATATGAACTTTGCAGGTCAAGAACTCTTCACAACACCACTTCTGACCACATTGAACCAGTTTAAAGAATCAGACAACTTCGGCTCCTTGATACGTCCTGATATTACTGACATAAAGAACATATTGCAGAATTTAAAGGCTAAGGATTTAAGTAGCGACTGGATTTATGAGTCAACCCATAAAAAGATATTGCAAGCTCTTCGACAGGCGGATTATCTTAGCCCTAAATACCATGTTGTAATCGCCAACCCACCTTATATGGGTGGTAAAGGGATGAATGGGAGATTGTCTGCATGGCTAAAAGATAACTATGCAGATGTGAAATCAGATTTGTTCTCTGCTTTCATTGTCCGTAATACAGAACTTACGTTAACCAAAGGTCAACTTGGTTTTATGACGCCATTTACTTGGATGTTTATTTCATCCTATGAAAAGTTACGTTCTTTTTTAATTAATCAAAAAACTATATCTTCATTGGTTCAATTAGAATATTCGGGATTCGATGGCGCCACTGTACCAATATGTGCCTTCACAGTTGAAAATTCGCACAATCTTAAATACAAAGGTGGATACGTTAGGTTATCTGATTTTAAAGGCTCTGCTAATCAAGGACCAAAGACCATTGAAGCTATTAATAACCCCGATTGTGGCTGGTTTTATCGTGCCTCCGGTACTGATTTTAAAAAGATTCCAGCTAGTCCAATTAATTACTGGATAAGCAATAATATTAGAGATATCTTTATAAAGAGTACTAAAATCGTTGGGGATATTGCTAATCCAAATCAAGCCTTAGTTACAGGAAATACTAATTTTTACATTCGAAAATGGAGTGAGGTTTCTAAAGAGAAAATAGGTTTTGGGTATAATTCTCGTGAAGAAGCAAAATATTCACAAAAAAAATGGTTCCCCTACAATAAAGGCGGTGATTTTCGAAATTGGTATGGAAACTTTGAGCATATTATTGATTGGGAAAATGATGGTTATAAGTTACAGACAACGCTACATCCAAACGGTGATAGATTGTGGGCACACAATTTTGTTTTAGAAAGTATCTTCAAAGAAGCAATAGTGTGGAGCAAAATCACCTCAGGGAAGCCCTGCTTTAGATATTCACCCGACGGTTTTCTCTTTGATGATGCATCTGGTGTCTGCTCTTTTCAGGCAGATAGAAAGGAACTTATTCTTGGACTATTCTGCAGCAAAATAAACTATTTAATTCAAAGCATTACTAATCCCACGTTAAATATACAACCAGCTAACCTTCGAAATGTACCGTTGCCAGAAATTATACCTAATAATATTAAGAGATTAGTGAATAAGATTATTTTAATATCGAAATCAGATTGGGATTCCTATGAAATATCCTGGAATTTCACTGGCATACCAATACTAAATCGGGGCTATCATCAAATATCACTGAAAACTATATATCAAAAAATTCGCTCCCACTGGTGGGAAATGACACTTGATATGCAAAAATTGGAAGAAGAGAATAACAGCAACTTCATAGAAGCTTATGGTCTTCAGAATGCAGTTTCGCCAAAAGTGCCGCTAAATGAAATCACCCTAACCTGTAATCCGCATTACCGCTACGGTAACGACAAGAGCGAAGAGGAGCTTGAAGCACTATTGCTTGCCGATACCATGCGAGAATTGGTTTCTTATGCTGTGGGCTGCATGCTAGGCCGCTATGCTTTAGAAAAACCAGGTTTGATCCTAGCTAACCAGGGAGAAACCATCGAGGACTATCTAAAGCGAGTCCCTTCTCCAATCTTTCCAGCTGATGAAGACAACGTTATCCCCATTCTCGATAGTAACTGGTTTTCCGATGATATTACTGAACGCTTCCATAAATTCCTGCAAGTAGCCTTTGGTGAGGAACAATATGGGGAAAACCTGAGGTTTATAGAACAGAGCCTAAACATCAAAGAGAAACAAAACTATAGCATTAGAGACTATTTTTTAAATGAATTCTATACCGACCATGTGAAGCGGTATAAGAAACGCCCTATCTACTGGCTATTTTCAAGCCCCAATGGAAGTTTTAATGTATTAATTTACATGCACCGTTACCGTCCAGATACAGTCAGTGTGGTGTTGAATGACTATTTACGCGAATACCGCACCAAACTTATTGCACATAAAAAATATTTAGAAGCAGTAAGTATAAGTGCCAGCACCTCAAAAAACGAGAAGACAAAGGCATTTAAGGAGATTGATAAGACTAACAAGATCCTGAAAGAATTGGAAGAATATGAGCGCGACATTCTTTATCCACTTGCTGCTGAACAGTTAGAAATAGATCTTGATGACGGCGTGAAGGTTAACTATCCAAAGTTTGGTGCGGCTTTGAAGAAAATTAAGGGGTTAACGGATGAGTAACCGTATTGCTCTGACATTAAGTAAATTATTTGAGCGCCATCGGATCGTTTTTTGGTATGACACCAAAAAAGAGTTGCGCGAGAACTTTGAGGCTATTCAGCTATCCGGTATTGAAAAATTGGAACTTAATAATAACCAGTATGGTATCAAATACAAAATTCTGCGTGAACAGCCGACACAAAAATTTCTACTCTACTATGAAGGACCTCAGCCTGATGATCTCAATAACTGGCTGCTTGACGTACAATTGGCTCAATGTGAATTCCGTACGGATCAAGTGGCTATCTGGCTATCCGAGTTGGGGCTTGGGTTTGAGTTCACTGAAGTTATTCAGCCCCATGTGGAATTCTTCCAGGCAGAAAAACGAAAGGATGCGCTCAAAAAATTACTGAAGGCCGATGATACGGCTGGACAGATTCGTCTGAAAATGCTGGCAGTATGCACAGATAGTGAACCGCGTATCGATGCTGTGGCAGAAACTTTATTACAAGAGCTGGCAGAGAGGCATGACGAGAAGATTAAATTGGTTGGCAGATGCGGTCTAGAAAACTTTCTTTGGGAGCAGATGACTCGTTGTTATGGTTATACTTCGAACGAGCCGGGTATCCGTGATTTTGTCATTGAACTTTTCAAATCATGCTACGCCATGGGTACAGACGGGCAGGTGAAACTGACTGGCGATGCTTTAGTTTTTCTTAAAAGATGGAAGGATAGCCGCCAATTTGAAGCTGGTTTTGAGGCATTATCAGAAGAATGTGCTGACGTACTTGGTATTGAACATAACTTAACCAACCAGGACTTTAGGGAGTTAATAGACTTAGATTATTTCCGTCTGATCGATTTGAAAGTCATAAGCGATCTAGTCCGAGCAGTTGCATCACGAACTGTTTCTAGCGGTGATGTATCACTTTGGGTTCGTCAACGAAGACAAAGCCATTGGTACGGACAATACCAACATCTTTATGAAGCTATTGATTATGCTTCTAGGTTTATCCATGCTTTGGGTGAAGCTAATCTAACGATGAATAGTCTTGCCGAGGGTGTGCAAAGATACAGTGATTGCTGGTATCAACTCGATCAGCTTTATCGTAAATTTACTTATCATGTACGCATATCGGGCCAATCTTCTTTGATGGCTACTCTGACTGAGCAGATTGAGAACTTTTACAGTAATAATTATCTATTTAAACTGGGTAATTGCTTCCAGACCTTTGTTGATGCGGCATCTAGGTGGGAAGCCGATCCAGTGAAGAATCAATCAGAATTTTTCGAGCAGTGGGTACGTCCATTCTTGCGCAAAGATACTAAGGTTTGTGTACTTATCTCGGATGCCATGCGTTATGAAATTGGCGATGAATTGTTGTCCCTCATTCGCCAGGAAGACCGTTATAGCGCTGAAATAAAACCGGCCCTATCGATGCTCCCGAGCTACACTCAGCTCGGTATGGCGGCACTACTTCCGCACAAGAAGCTAGAGATTGCAGACAATGAAAGCGGAGCCGTGTTAGTTGATGGATTAAGCTCACAAGGAACTATCAACCGCAAAAAGATCCTGGGACTTGTTCCAAATATACGCGCTACGGCCTGCAAAGCCGATGAGTTGATGGCCATGAAAAAAGATGATTGTCGAGCTTTAGTTCGTGATCATGATGTAATTTATGTTTATCATAACCGGATTGATGCTACAGGTGACAAACGGGAAACTGAAGAGCGTGTTTTCGAAGCAGTGGAAGAAACTTTGCAGGAATTAATTCGTTTGATTAAGAAACTTACTGGTGCCAATGCCACCAATTTGCTTGTGACAGCAGACCATGGCTTTATTTATCAAAATCGCACTATTGATGAAAGCGATTTTTCAGGTATTGATGCGGCAGGAGATAAAATTCTGTATCGAGATCGGCGTTTTCTGCTTGGTAAGGGGCTGATTGAATCTTCCAGTTTACGCAAGTTCGCGCCCAAACAACTAAGCCTTTCAGGTGAGGTAGAGGTTCAAATTCCCAAATCGATTAACCGTCTTAGATTAAAAGGTTCCGGCAGTCGTTTTGTACATGGAGGAGCATCATTGCAGGAGGTGGTCATTCCTGTTCTTAAAATTCACAAAAAACGCCAGAGCGATGTAACTGCTATAGAGGTAGATATCCTGCGCGGGTCCAGCTCGGTAATCACATCCGGGCAGCTGGCGGTGACGATGTATCAAGCTGGACCTGTTACAGATAAAGTCCAACCTCGTGTGCTAAGGGCTGGTATTTATACTGAAGCCGGCGAATTAATCTCTGATAGTCACGACCTGACTTTTGACCTGAGTTCGGATAATCCTCGAGAGCGCGAGCTTCAAGTACGCTTTGTCTTGACCCGTATGGCTGATGAAGTAAACGGTCAGGAAGTCATTCTTCGATTAGAGGAAAAACATGCTGGAACTTCACATTACAAAGAATACAAGTCGCTCCGATATGTGATGCGACGATCATTTACCAGTGACTTTGACTTTTAGAGGATAGACAACCGATGAATGAACTTGACCATAAAAGTAATTTCCATTTCCCAGGACTCGTTGTTCGCAAAGATCTTGTTAAAGCGGTGAAAGGTAATGCTATTGTCCCATCCTATGTGTTGGAATATCTTCTGGGACAATATTGTGCTACCAGTGATGAGCCAACTATCCAAACTGGTATTGAGACGGTTAAGGAAATTCTAAGAAAACATTATGTGCATCGTAATGAGTCTGGCTTGGTTCGTTCCAATATTAAAGAAAAAGGGCGTTACAAGGTTATCGATAAAATCAGTGTGTCTCTTAACGATAAGACTGATGCTTATGAAGCGCAGTTTTCCAACCTTGGTATTAAGAAGGTGCTTGTCGACTCAGGCACTGTCAAGGCGCATCCAAAGTTATTGGTCAGTGGCGTGTGGTGTATTGCAGACATTGAGTACTTATTCACTGAGGACAAGAACGCTAGTCCTTGGATCTTATCTACTCTGAAACCTATTCAACTGTCTCATTTTGATTTTGATTTATATACTGATGCTCGCAAGCAGTTCTCAACTGATGAGTGGATAGATCTGCTAATTCAAAGTATCGGCTTTAATCCTGAAATGTTTGGAAAGCGCAGTAAGCTGACCCAATTGATTCGCCTTATTCCATTTTGTGAGCGCAACTACAACCTGATTGAGCTTGGTCCAAAGGGTACTGGTAAATCTCATATTTACTCAGAGTTTTCTCCTCACGGGATTCTAATTTCTGGTGGTGAAGTCACCGTTCCTAAATTGTTTGTCAATAATTCTACTGGAAAAATTGGCTTAGTCGGCTACTGGGATTGTGTTGCTTTTGATGAGTTTGCAGGAAAGCAGAAACGGGTGGACAAAGCCTTAGTTGATATCATGAAGAACTACATGGCCAATAAGTCTTTCTCTCGAGGTGTAGAAACTTTAGGCGCTGAGGCATCGATGGTCTTTGTAGGTAATACCCAGCATACAGTTCCTTATATGTTAAAACACTCAGATTTGTTTTGTGAGTTACCAGATAAGTTCTATGACTCTGCATTTCTTGATCGAATACATTTTTATATCCCCGGCTGGGAAATTGATATTATTCGAGGTGAAATTTTTTCTAGTGATTATGGTTTTGTAGTCGATTATTTGGCTGAGATTTTGCGCTCATTACGTAATCACGACTACTCTGATCGTTATAAAGAATATTTCTCTCTTTCCCCCGATATTTCAACAAGGGATCGAGATGGAATTCATAAAACATTTTCTGGTTTGATGAAAATACTTTTTCCTCACGGTGAAGCTACTAAGGAAGAGATTGAGGAAATTTTAAAATTTGCAATTGAAGGCCGAAAACGCGTTAAAGATCAGCTGATGAGAATCGACACGACATACGGTAATGTTAGCTTTTACTATGCTGACATGGAAGGAAATAAGAAGTTCGTTAGTACACTCGAAGAGGAAGAATATCCTAGTTACTACAATAAAACTATTGATGAGGATGTTACTGAGGAAAGTCCATATATTGAACAACCACCAGTTCCTTCAAAACCTTCGCCATCTGCCCTAAAAGCCCCCCTAGAACAGCATCTTATCATTAAGGAAAACCAAAAAGGTATATCTTTTGATTCTCTGCTAGGAGCCTACATAAAGGGAGCATCGGCCATTACCGTTACAGACCCTTACATTCGTCTATTTTATCAGATTAAAAATTTCATGGAATTTTTAGAAACATTGGTCAAGCTTAAAGCCCAGGATGAGGAAATTTCTGTTCATTTAGTTACAACCGAAGATGATTTCAAAGGGGAACAACAAAAAGAACATTTTGAGAAGATACAAGAATCTGCCAGTTCAGTTGGCGTGATGTTCACCTGGGAGTTCGCGGATGCTGGCTCTATCCATGCTCGTCATATCGTTACTAATCATGGTTGGAAAATCTCCATGGATCGTGGTCTTGATATATTTCAGCACTATGAGATAAACGATGTTTTCACCTTTGCTAATAGGTTACAGCAATATCGTCCGTGCAAGGCATTCGAAGTGACATTTATTAAACATATATCAGAAAGGGCTGATAATAAATAATTAAGCTTACACTGAAGGCTCTGGTTGTCACATTAGCTTTATTTCACCATGTCTTGCCAAGCTTCTACAATCATAACCATAGCTAATGTATCCAGCTCGCAATATTGTAATAAAGCTCTTTTGAGTTCTTCTCGTTCAAAGTTACTCATATGAGTGAACTGTAGTTTGGCATAAGCGATGGTTGCAGCTCCGCCTTCTTTTAAGTATTCATCATCAAACAATAAGTTAACTTCTTCTTCAGGTAATTCCTTATTGATGGGGGCCAAAAGAGAGTAAGGATCTTTTATGCCCTCATCCTCAAACACAATCCAGCACTTTTGATTAAAATTTTTGCTTATTATGCCTTGTTTGCAGCCATAAATCGGTTGACTATATTTTTGTTGAAGGTATTTTGAGCGATTCAAAATAGCAGGAAGCACTTTCTTGATTGAATTTGATCCATTGGTTAATGGATCATAATAAAATCGCTTAACGAGCTCACATAAATCAACCATACACCGCTTACCAATCCATTTGTTACGGCTATCTGACGGAGATTTTGTAATCGACTTAATAAACATCACCAGATCATCAAGATCTTCTGGAGGCTCTGGCAACTCGAGCAATTGCCCCAATATCATATTCAAATATGTGTTTTCATGATTGCTATAGCGAAAAATAGTTCCAGAGTCTTTTTCAAGTTCAGACTTTAGTGCGCGAATAAAATCAATTGAAGGGTCGATACCTGGAACAGTATTGAGGTATTCACCAACGTGCGCCACATTGCCTTTCTCATCCATGATATGGTGGGAGAATTGAAAAGCTATGCCTTGATATGGATGAGCACCTTTTTTAAAGGGTATAGGTAACATTGCTGTTTCAAAATCAATAAAATGTAAGGGGTATACCCAGGATTGCATTTCATCGCTTAAGCCCTGTTTGTCTAACCAAACGGTATTATCGTTGTTTTTAGCTTTTTCAATTTGCAGCCATTGGCGTTGACTGGCAGATAAACCTGGCTTGCCATCATCTTTGGTGGGTAAATCATCTTCATCAAAATCCTGTAGTTTTATTAACCCTTTTTGTAGGCATTTTTCCCTGTCACGAAAATTCCATAAATCCAAAACAGTAGCATCGAGAAAATCATTATCGTTGTATCCAAGTGCCTCGCGCCAACATTCCTTAAAACCTGAACGGAGTCCCTTTGCTTCATCGCTAGGTAATGTTTTGAATTGACAAGCAGCGCATTCTTTTTTAGGGCGAGATGGTGATTTTAATCCATTAAAATATTGTTGGCTGAACTCGTGGAAGCTATCAATAAAAGGCCGCCCAGAGGTATCATTTTCAGACCATATTTTTTCCGTTAAATGATCGACATTAATTTCTTTTAGCAGGCGAACCGATAGATCTTCAGAAGATAGTGGTTCTAAAATTTTAACCCTCAGTTTGCCGGATTTATCCTTGGTTAGAAAAAACTTGCGGTTCAAGCCATCGGTGGGGCAAATACTGTCTTTATCAACAAGCATTAGATAACTTGAAATACGGTAATTTGGGAAAGCATGCTGAAGAACCCATTTTTGAAAAGCAACATCGGCAATGTACGGCTTCCATTTTGCATTGATAGTTCCATCTTTCTTTACAATTGTTTGGATTTCCTCATTGCCAATAGATTTAGCTTTGATTTCTATTAACTTCAAGTGGTTCTGATGTTTTATCAAAATGTCCGTGCGAATTAAGTATCTTTGGTGTAATACTTCTGCCTCGAATAGGGTAATCGATTCTTTTGTCAGCAGTCGCTTTGTCGCATCTAAGCCTGATTCGCCATGACTGGTTTTAACAAATATACCTTCTGGGAAGTAACAGCGAGCAAGAGCTTCTACTTGATACCCACCTTCAGCCAACGCTTTTAGAAATGAATTTTCTGCCTGTTGGTTGGCATATTGGGGCTTATCTATATAATAGAGTTTGGTAGGGCACTCCAAGGCCAGTTTAAACTTAGATTTGGTAAGTTTGTTAGTCGACACTTTTACCCTTTGCAAAATTGCATTCAATCTAAGTATAGCAATTACAATTAAGCTGTGTGACACCAGTAACTAGCGGAAAGACCTGTGATTCAGTAGCTAATTTTCTGATGTTTTTTTGTGGTTAGTAAATGATGGGAATATACTATGCTGTTAGAAATCGAAACTCAACGCACAATATTGCGCTTGATTAGTGAAGAAGATCTAAACCTTGTGGCTGAATTAAATTTAGATCCAGAAGTTAGAAAGTATTTTCCTGATGGAGTCCAATCGAAGGAGCAAACTAAGAAAAGAATTAAACAGTTCATAGGTTTTTATAAAGAACTTGGACTTCCTTGTTTTGTCATCTTTAATAAGGAATCTAATGAATTTATTGGACGCTGTGGTTTTGGTCCTATAGAGACTGGCGAAATTGAAGTTGGATATCTAATCGCAAGAAAATTTTGGGGCATGAATTATGCCTCAGAAGCTTTAAAAGGCCTGCTTAATTGGAGTAAAAAAAATATTAAAGCTGATTTTATTATTGCTTTTGCTCCCATAGAACACAAAGCCTCACACCGCGTGATGGAAAAGTGTGGAATGCATTACTATAAAGATGGGACTGGGCATGGTGTAGAATGTAAATTTTATCGAATTAAGAACACTGATTAGTGTCGTTGCATTAGCGGGTTGAATGCGCCAAATTATTGATTTGAATAAACCGATTTCGATAGACTATGGCGGATACCGCCGGATACCGCCGGATACCGCCGGATACCGCCGGATACCGCCGGATACCGCCGGATATTGATTGCTCGTTACTTATTGATCAATTGCCATTTTGTTGTTCTAGCTTTGCCAATGGAAGTGACTATCCCTTTGATTTTTAGAACATTTAAATTTTCACGAATGGTTCTTTCGGCAAGCAATGCAGGTAGTTGTAATCTAATTTCTTTTAATGAAAGAGTGTCAGCGGTCTTTAATACTTCAATAATTTCCAGTTGGCGCAATGATAAATTAGAAGTTTCTTGTAAAGAAATCCCCGTATTCATTACTTCCTTAAAGCTAAAAATAACCGAAAAACCATTAGAACTGTCAGTGAATTCAGGTTCGGGGGTATTATTTGCTCTACAGTATTCTATCATTCGCGTTGTGCCTGTTCCCCATTTTTCTATCCAGCCTCTTTTATAGAATACGTTGGCAATCAATTCATTTCGTGGGTATGAGTTATGCGGGCCTTTGAGCTGATCCAGTTTGATAGCAGGGAGTAAACCGCCTGGATTCCATAGCTCTAATCGATCATCATAAATTGCAAAACTTGTTGTGGATGATCGAACATTATAATCTCTATGGCAAAAGGCGTTGATTAATGCTTCTCTTAAAGCCAGTTGTGGTACGGCTGGTTCATCTACTCTCTGTAGCTTTCCGGGTACAAAATAGCTCGCAATGGGTAAGTGGCGGTTGGCGAAATGGTGGGCAAGCGTGATGAGTTGAAAAGCATTGCCTCTTTCCATTTGGTTATCAATAAAGCCTTCCAGTTTTGTACGTCCTCTAAAACGAGCCATTTTAATTTCACATCGTGAAAAGATCTTTTCCGTGTTTTTTGCAAATAAAACTACTGCTGCATTGGTGAGTCGGCCATCTTTGATTAATTTAAAATTATCTAGGATTTGCTCAATACTATGTTCAATTGCCTCAGGGCTAATACGATTCTTGTTAATACCTTCTTTAACGGTGTTCATAATTTCTTGGTGATCAAGATCATCTATTGCAAATTCATCCGTTAAATGTACTTCCCAGTCATGATTGAGATAATTTCGTTTAATAATCAATTGCTCATACTGATGTTGAGTCATTCTTGATGTGGTTGAGGCAACACGTTCAAAAGGGCGGCCATCATAAATATAGGGAACATGTTTTCCTTCAGGAATATCTAGAAGGATTATCTGCTTTTCATCATCTAAGGGGAGGTAATGAATACCAATAGATACATGTGGCTCGATTTTCCTGATTTCTTTGGCAATTTCTTGTTTCGTATTGTCTGATACATTTTGGCCAATGAATTCACCATTGTTTTTGACTCCAAATATGATAAATCCACCCTTTAAATTTAAAAACGCACATGCCGTTTCAAGAGCAGGTTTAAGCTGGCTGGTAGAGTTTTTGAATTCCAGATGATCTGATTCGCCTTGTTTTACAAGTTGCCTTAGTTGATCGATGTTCACGGAATCGTATCCTTTGATTAGTTGGTTGTATGGTAACTTTTGTCCTCAGAAGAAACCAGATTTGCGATGAATTTTGCCCACTTATCCAATGCTTCCTTGCGCTCGGGTAGCATTTCATTTTTATTGTAGGTTGCCATGATCTTGGGCATTTTATGACCTAAACATTTCTCAATCACAACAGGATCAATTCTTAGCGTTTCACCCAGCTGTGTGGCGAAGGTGCGGCGTAGATCGTGAGGTGTCCATTTTTCGATACCGATTCTATCTTGTAAGCGGATAACAGCTTTGGGTAAGGCGCGGTCGGAAAGGGGGCTTTGGCCATCTGCGCCGCTTATGACATACTCACCCATGCTGCAGTTGTATAACTCTCTAAATAGTGATTTGACTATGTCCGTTAAATGGACTCGCATGGTTATACCTGTTTTGGTGTTGACAGCGGGGATCGTCCATAGGGAGTTTTCGAAGTCAATCTCATTCCATTGGGCAATCCTAAGTTCCCCAGTACGAACGCCTGTTAATAGCAAAATCTTGATGGCATTGGTTATTTGTAATGAGACATGATGCTTGCCATTGCTGAGAAATTCCCATAGTTGCTTAATTTCATCAATGGTTAGGTACCGCTCTCTGGGTTTTTCGATACCTCCGATGTCTCTGGCACGAATATAGATTGCTGGATTTATCTTAAGCTCGCCTCTGCTGACTGCATAATTAAATGCCTGCTTAATAGCGCTTAACACTTTATTCGCATGCACATTTGAACCGCGAGCAACAATTGTATCTAATGCTCTTGTGATATCTTTGGCTTCTATTTCATCAATGTATTTCTCACCTATAAGAGGAATAATATCGGCATTAATGAGCTGACGGATCTGCAGCGGTTGCTTTCTATGCTTGGAGATATAATTGTTATACCAACGATTAACCAGCTCTGTAACAGTATTTTTATCTTCTTCAATTTCGGGCGATAAAACTTGTTTAGGATTGATAGATTGTCGTTTTAATTCCTTTAATTGAATAAATTTTGTTTTGGCATCTGCCAGGCTCATCTGTGGATAATGACCTAAACTGACTTTTTCAGTTTTATCATTTATCTTATAGCGATAAATCCATGTTTTCGTTCCTGCAGGAGAGACCTTAATACCAAACCCTTGACCCTCGTATTCTTCATACTGCTTATTTGGACGAGGCTTTAAGTTTTTAATAAAGGTATTGGTAAAGTTGCTCATAACAAGAATCCGTTTTAGGTACACTTTTAGGTACACTTTTTTGTATTCTTGAATGATATTCGATGTTATCATTTGTTACAAGATAAATGAAATAACTCTTTGTATGTATGGACTTTCGAAGGGAAAAGATGTAAAAATGTAATTTCAATTAGTATTGATATCAAGAGAATGGGGTGCTAGTGGTCGAAGGTTCAAATCCTTCCGTCCCGACCAATAGCGGTGAGAGTTTTGGGCTCTTCCCCAAATCCGGGGGCACTAGTCAAGAACACAAAACTTTAACCCTTACCCTATAACTTTCAAAATTTCTAAATCCATAAGCACGACGTTGAATCAGTTTATTTGGGGTAGAGCCGTTTATTTTAAAGTAATTAAAAAAAGATAGGGATATAAGTGTTAAAAAATTCAATCATCAGCAAAGTGAAAAATCGGGCAATAAGTTTAATTACTTTTAGAAAAATTCGTGAAAAATTATATGCGCGAGATAAGGAACTGGAAGCGCTTAAGCTACAATTAAAAGCAAACGATAGAGAATTAGAAGCCCTCAAGTCCTTACATTCATGGTTCAGATGGTATTACAGTGAGTATGCCTCTACTCTAAGAATGATTCAGTACAATAAAAAGACACTTGATATTAATAATCGGTTAATTGATTATGCTAATGAATTTATACCCATCGAAGATGTCACTCAAAAATTGATAGTTCCTCCTCCATCTAACGGCCCTTTGACCAGAGAATATATTTTTTTTGCTGCAAGATATCTATTTCTGCCTGATAAAAACAATAACAGTATTCAACTCTATTCTATGTCTTATTTAGGTTATGCAGATTTTATTCACTCACAGCAAGTCTATGATGCTTTTATTGATTATTCTGCCCTTACTAGTTCTGAAGAGATAGTTGAACTGACTGATGATGCTGCTGGTCTTCTTACAAAGTTTGCCCAAAGTGATAGGTTTGAGGGAATGGAATATGTTTATTCTGGAGAAAGTAAATATTTTCGTCCCTTTGCTTATAATACGGGTGATCTTGACCAGGACGGCAAAGACGATTTTATGCTGGGAGGAAAGTTGCTCTTATCTTCGAATAATTATGATCCAGAGAAAAGTTACCATCTACCGCAGGAATCTATTTTTTTGGAAACACATAAAGAAACATTACTCGTATCTCTTGAAAATAGCTGCATAACAATTAATTGTTATCGTAATAATAAATTGCAACAAATATGTAGTACTGCCATAGATACAATAGTTTATAAAAATATCCCGCATGTACTCTATCCTTTACCTTTAAATACAGATCATCCTGCAATGTTTTCCATACGTTCAGAGCGAGGATTGGATATTTATATATTAAATGACTCCATGGTTCCGGAATTAAAGTGGTGGATAACAGGCTTAGTTGAAAAGGAAGTGCTAATCGGTGCTTTTGGAAATTTTATAAATAAGGATTTTAGCGATTTCTGGATTTCTCAAGTTGCAACTGGAACTGAAAGAAAAGCTTGTGTTGATCAATTGGTATTAATTTCTTCTCAGCAATTGCTTAGCTTTCCTCAAGGCGAGGTTCCACTAGGTGATGTGTTATATTTTACTGTAAAAGGAAGTGATAAGTATTCTGATTATGATGGAATATCTTCATCCTTATCACCTATTGCAGGGGATATTGATGCTGATGGAAAACCAGATTTATCATTTGTTGGCCACCGTCATATGAATGAAGCCGGAGCATTGTATATTTTGTTAAATGATAACATCAAAAAAGGAGGGGTACTTAATATTACGGATGAGAAGATAATTAAAATCCTAGGAAAGCCTATGAGCCAGCTTGCTCCTCCATATGTTCATTGGGATGCGACAGATCTTACTGGCAACGGTCATTGTGATATTATTGTTTCAGCAGATAACGATTTGTATTCGGGGCTTCATGCGGGTGCAATTTATATTTTAGATAGTAAAAAAATACTACAAGCTTGGCATGAAAAGTGTAGACCTTGAACTGTTTTATTTCCCTGTATTTCTATAGCAAGTGGCCTTGATGGGTGAAGCGCAATCAAGGTTTTCTGACGACTTTATCTTTCCAAGCTCACAAAGTTTTGCCTTTCATATCCAAAATAAAACCTGGTTACGCCTCCGGCTACACTAAAGTTTGCTGGTTCGCTATTTGTCTTAAATAGTGTTTGCGCATAGTTCTATTCAATCAATTATTTGTCCTGTCTTAGTTTAATGTTAGTTGAGTCAAAGAGAATCGTTATAAGACAGGTATATTTCTGGTATCTTTCTTGGAAGCATCATTAGTCAATGCTTAATAAATACACTCAAGATACATCTGCGAGTGTTGAAGCGTTCAATAGGTTATCCATGGTTACAGACGATTGTCCCTCACAAAAATCTGCGTGTAATAAATCCATCCCTTTGCATCCTGAACGATACCAACCCCGGTTAAATTATATCGACCCTCAATATTTCTTCTATGCCCCCGGCTGGTCAACCATTTCTGCACGACTTGTTTGGGAGGTAGTTTAAAACAGGCAATATTTTCCGCACCGCCTGCAAAGTCAGGAATACTGGCTTTAATATGGGTGACGCGCTTGTCAAAATCCTGATGACCAAATTTCATGTTCTTCTCAGCCATATCCAGACTATGTTGTCTGGCCTCTTTCGAGATATCTTCATTTAACGCTAGATTGTTCAGTCCTTTGGATGCACGGTAGTGGTTGACTTCATCCAGCACCATTTTCTGGAATTGCCTTTCTTTCTCAGGCGATAGGGGCGCAATCGTTGCGAATGATGGTAGACTTAAAAGGAAAGTGAGAATAATCGATGTGATGAGACTTGTAATTTTTTTCATAATACCACCTTGGTAGTGAGAAGGGATGTATTTTAACTTAGTGGTTAAGATATAACCACAGTGGACTGCTATATTTCTTGGATGTTTGGCAATTCTGTATATGAGACTTATCTTTCAAAATTACTGCCTTAGCAGGATTTTTAATTGTTTTAAGCAAATTAAAAGACATTAATTTTTAAAATCATCATAAAATACTGCTAAGGCAGTAATTTTATTCAATTTCAGCTATAAAGTAACTTGTTAAACCTTGAGTAACCTCTGCTACTCTACTTTAATTTCTCGGGCATGGCATTGTTTTAAAATATTAACAGCTTCCTGGGTTTGTTCTTCGGAACTAACCGTGACCCATAAAACATAGCCACCCTTTTTTTCTTGTTCGGTTACTTTTTTCAATTGATGTTTCCTCATATAATTTGCCAGTATGCCTCCGATAATGGCACCAACGATTGCGCCAAGTATCCCATACACTAAATTATCGTGAGGAGAGCGAACATCGCCAATAATAAAAATGGCAATCACAACACAAATAAATACCGGGATGGAAAAAGAAAATCCTAATACCCAGCCAAAGTCATCTCGGAGAAAATGTTCTTTTTTAGGGGGAACCTTACTCTCCTGAATGGTGTCAGGACTGACATAGGGGGAGCCAAATTTGCTGCTCATTTTTTCCGGAGAACCTTGAATACTGATATCATGACGGGCGACTGTTTTTTCAGTCAGTTTATTAATGACGAACTCGAGTCTTTTTTCACTGCCAACGATGGCGCTTACTGTTTTAGTTGGTGTGCTGGCCATTATACTGTCTCCTTGTATCCTGAGTGAAACTCAAAAGAAGAATTTCAACAACTATTTCAATGGGCTATATAGTAAGCATAGCTGTTTTTGAAGGTGTCAAGAGCCTGTAGTCTGGGTTACATGATTCATTTGATATAAGGAAGAGCCTCGTTTTTAGAAAATAGGCGACTATTATTAGATTATATCTGTCAATGGATTTCAGTGTTCCAAGGAGAGAAGATGACTCATGGAAATTACAACGTTGAGCGGCTAAACAGGGGGGAGATGGAGCACCTCATCGCATGGGCGACCAAAGAAGGATGGAATCCAGGGCTTTATGATGCTGATTGCTTTTATCAGGCTGACCCTCATGGTTTTTTTGCAGGAAAATTAGATAATCAAATTATCGCTATGGGCTCTGCAGTAATCTATGATGAACAATTTGCATTTTGCGGTTTTTATATTGTTGATCCAGATTACCGCGGGCAAGGCTATGGTTTGACTCTAACCAGGGCACGTTTGGCCTATGTTGGACAGCGAAATGCAGGGATTGACGGGGTCGTCAATATGGTTGATAAGTATGCTCGCCTGGGCTATAAAACCGCGCACAGGAATGCTCGTTATAGAGGATTCAAATCCCCTTTTATTAGAAAAAATAAATCGCTTGTGCCATTGGGTGAGGTTAACTTCAATTTATTAAGCTATTATGATCGGCAGCATTTTCCTGCGGCACGTGAAGACTTTCTAACATGTTGGATTAATCAGCCTGGAGGATTAAGTCTTGGTTATATAAGCCAGGGAAACTTGTCTGGTTATGGCGTAATAAGGGCTTGCCAAAAGGGGTTCAAAATAGGTCCTTTATTTGCAGATAAGCCTGCTATTGCAGAGGAGCTGTTTGTAAACCTGGTTTCTCACGCACAAGGCAAGGATTTTTATATCGATATACCAGAAAACAATCCACATGCCAGAGAGCTGGTCAGGCGATACCAATTAGAAAAAATATTTGAGACGGCTCGCATGTATTTAAAAAAGCCACCTCAGTTACCTGTTGAGCAGATCTATGGTATTACAACCTTTGAACTAGGATAAAATCATGGCTCGGGATATGGTAGGCTATGGAAGAAATCCTTCCCGGATTCAGTGGCCAGGCAAGGCAAAGCTTGCGATTAATTTTGTGCTTAATTATGAGGAAGGTGCTGAACTCACACCGCTTAATGGTGATAGGTTTTCGGAAGTTTATGGTGGTGAATTTCCTTTAGTGGCCAAACCAGAAAACATGCGCAACCTGAGCATGGAATCTTTGTTTGAGTATGGGAGTCGTGCAGGGGTATGGCGCCTGGTCCGATTATTTGAGAAGGAGCAGATTCCGCTGACTTTTTTTGTAACCGGGTTGGCGTTGGTAATGAACCCGGAATTTTGTGACTATCTAAAAAAATCAAAGCATGAAATTGCCGGACATGGCTGGCGGTGGATAGATTATTCTCAGTTAGCTCGCCATAAGGAAAAAGAGCATATAATCAAGTGCATAAAAACAATTGCAAAATACACAGGCCAGCCTCCCCAGGGTTGGTATACTGGCAGACGGAGTGAAAATACACGCCCGTTGTTATTAGAGATTGGCGGCTTTCTTTATGACTCGGATAGTTATGCTGATGATTTGCCTTATTTTGAGGCTGATCATTTGATTATCCCATATACGTTGGATTGTAATGATTTTCGCTTCTCTACTTCGCCTGGTTTTTCAACAGCCAATGATTTTTATATGCACCTGAAAAATACCCTGGACTTTCTCTATCAGGAAGGAGGACCCGCTCTGATGACTATAGGTTTACATCCCAGAATAAGCGGCAGGCCAGGGCGTTGTATGGCTATTAAACAGTTTATTGATTACCTTAGACAATTTCCTGACATCTGGTTAACTCGTCGAATAGATATCGCCAATCATTTGATTGCGACTTCAGCTCTAGCATAGTTTGGCCAGGCAGGGTTGGAAAGGCAGGAGAGTTTTGCCTTTCCAGATCGGGTTACTGTCCCGTAGCTGTACTGGCTTGTGTAGTTAATGTATCAGGTTGTGAGTTACGGACATTCTGAATGAGCAGCATGGTATTGGTGAGCAGGAGGCGCTCTTGCTGCTGGCGATTTAAATAGAGCTGGTAGTTAATTTCAGCAAGCAGGACGGCAATTTCTTTTTGCATTGTCGCAGCAGAGGCTTGATTAATCTGGCTTAGCCATTGTGTATTCTGTGTACGGTCAGGATTGTAAAGTCGCCAGGTTGCCATGGTAAATTCACTAAGTGCCTGACTTGTTGTGCTGGCTTGGTCCGGGGTGCCGCCAGGGATTGGTTGAGGCATTCTTTTTGACAGGATGTAATAGAGGTTGCTGATTCCAACAGAGCTTTGTGCTGCGTAAATTCTTAAGTTGGTAAGGTAGCTCGCAAGTATTGATTGAGCCCGGAATTGCTCCAGCCTGGTGTAACTGCCGTCTGAATTCAGTGCTTTTACAAACAATGCATCATACTCCTGGCGGTTAGGAAGCGCCATTGGCGCCACAATGCCGGTTGCATAACGGATAAAGTTAGCCGCTTGCTGGGCTTGATTTTGTGCTGTAAGGCCTGCTCCTCCAATAGCAGGAGTAGGGGAGGAGGTGGTAACAGTAGTTGTTTCAGTGGTATACATTAAAGGTGATATCAGACTATTTGTGTTAAGTTGTGAAATAAAGGGCTGGTTGTAATTATAAGTAAAATAGGTTTGCGTATCGGGGATGCGGTTGATGCCAACGACATTTTGCATGACCTGGCTCTCATTTTTGACACCTGATGGATAAGTGCAGGTGGCCAAGGCCGTACCATCGTTATTTAAGCAATAGCTGTAATCAGGCGTTGCTAAAATATTTAATACTGACTGACTGACCGGATCCTCCTGGTAGGTGGGTTGATCGATTAATGGCGAAATTGAAATCTGGGAAGCCGAGGGGCTGGAGTATGCGGAAGAATTAAATGTACTGTTGGCGAAAGCATTGATGGAAGTGTAGGCCTGAACGGTATTAGGGACGAATTGTGTGGTAATCTGGGCGGCGGTGGTGACAGGCAAGGCACCAAAGACACTGTCAAATAATGCGAGCATGACCCCTTGTACTGCTTGTGTTGTCGAGGGAACCAGGTTTTCGCTGACCGTTCTGCCTTCTGCTGGTGCACTGGGATCAACTCTCAGGTTATAGCCCAGATACTGGCCGAGGTTGAGTATGTAAGTTGTGAGCTGACTGAGCGAGTTATCCCATGGGTCATGTTGATTGTTGGGGTAGCCACCCTGTGAGGCAAAGCTTGATGTCATAGAAAGTAAAAGGCCAGATAAAGCCAGGCGTCGACCAAATGATTTCATTATTCTTCCCCTTCAAGAGCACGAGCGACAAGTTTCAAACGATATTCAGAAAAAACACGGGCAAGCAAGCGCAGGCGTTCAAAAACGATGTTTCTTTTGAGAAAAAAACCGGCAGGATCATGGCTGCCTGTGCTGGTTTCTTCTGCATGGATTAAAATTCGAGAAGCACTTCCGGGATGAACTGTATCAATGGCTTGTAGCAGCCGCAGACCCCTGCCGGATTTTATATTGGCAACCAGACGGATAAACGTATCTTCATGGCCTAACGAGCCGATATCGATTTTTTCAATATCGTCCAGCTCATTAGCTAATCGGGTAATTGCCTCTTCTAACTCAGGATTGCCATCCAATGTCCAGTCTTCTACACTTTCCATAAATGTAATGACACGATAAATCATCGGGTCGACATACTCATACCAGTATTGTGCTGAGGCTTCATGACTAAGATCAGGCATTTTTTACTCTTTTTTTACCATTAATGGACTGCGTATAAATAACTACTATAGTATAGTATGAAGAGTAAAAGTCCATTGCCTGAAAGTAAATTTTATGAAAATCAAAAAAAGCACCAAGTTAGTTGGTATTTTCAAACGAATTTTTAATGTACGCGCATGGTTTGATTTTGACCGTTTAAGCGCATTTACAGCTTACCTGGTCGGTGGTTTCAAGACAATGTTTATACCACAAAAACAAACTGGCCAGGGAGAAAGTTTTGAGGCTGCTGTAGCAAGAATGCACCTCAGCGAAAAAGATCTTATTGCCAAGCAGAAAGCGTTATATCGCTTGAGTATTTTGATGTGCGCTGCGGCTGTATTTATTTTTTCTTATTCTCTATATCACCTATATTACGGAACTTACAGGGCCGTTATCGTCAGTCTGGTGCTTACATTAGTTGCCCTGGTCTTAGCCTTTCGTTACCACTTTTGGTATTTTCAAATTAAAGAACGAAAGTTAGGCTGTTCAATAAGCGAATGGTACAGGCAAGGTCTTAAAGGTGATAAGTAATGAATAAAACAATAGTTAGCTTGCTGTGTATTTTATTTCCTTCGCTGGTGTTGGCTTCCGAGGGTACTTTTACCTTTGCACCCCCTCCGCAAGATTATTCTGTGGTTTTTCTGGGTAATATTTTTGGTGTTGTTGATGGGGTTTTACATGGAACAGGTAGCCAGATTATGGGCGCCATGTTTGGTGTCTTTAACTCGGCGGTTCTTGCGCTTGGCGGTATGATCATTATGTACACCCTGTTAGTGTCAACAATGAATACGGCACATGAAGGACAAATGTTGGGGCAAAAGTGGTCGTCTATCTGGGTTCCCATGCGCTCAACACTTGGTCTTGCCTTGTTAATCCCCAAAGCCTCCGGTTACTGTTTGATGCAGATATTTGTCATGTGGATTGTCGTTCAGGGCGTTGGTGCTGCAGACAAGGTATGGGAAGCAGCGTTAAGCTATTTGAATCGCGGGGGCGTTATTGTTCAAACGCAAATGGAATCAGTTAATAACATACTTGGCAATACGGGGTCGGTAGAGGCATCCACTGGAGCCGCCCATATCCTTACCGGACAAATTTGTATGTTAGGGATACAGACAATTTTAGAAAACCAGCGCCAAAGTTACCTTTCCAGTAAAGAAAAGAATTCAGGACCTTGTTCGGGGACTCCTTCTGATGCCATGCAAAAATTTTGTAATACCGCTGTACCTGATTTCCTGAGCTCTGTTAATGCGGTTAATATCCAAAGCCAAAGCACTGTTCCTCCAACTACCGCTACTGTATACGCTGCACCCATGCCCAATTTTGATTCCAGCTCACCTTATGCAATCCTTAATGGTATTTGTGGGCAAATCAGATGGAATCAATTTACCGCTGCCAATGATCTTCACGGCATTCAACTTTCTGCAGGGGAGCTGCAAACAGCGCAAATGTCGAGAGCCATAGCCATTCAGCAAATGTATATGGACCTGTCCAGTATTGCTCAGATTATGATTAGTAATGATCCTAGCCTTAACCCTAAACAGGATACTGACGATACGCAGACCAGGTTCTCAATAAATGCCGTACAGCAGTTTGGTGTTCCCCTAACGGCTGATAATCAACCTTGCGACAGTAATGCGGATGCGACATTCTGTAAGGCTACAGGCTGGGGGCAGGATCCTTCCGGTACCTCCGCACCGCTTTTCAATGGGACGGAATTCCAGGGTGCGGTTCTTGACTACAATGCAATCATGCTACCTACGTTAAACCTGGTCAGTCAGGCGAGTCATGCAAAAAAAGCGCAAGACGAACGCGATTTCATTGCAGAGGCAAATCGTTATGGCTGGATAATGGCAGGCAGTTACTTCTTTAATTTGGCGAAGCTTAATGCCTCTACGGAAGGCAGCGCAAACCAAACCGATGCTGGAAATGGTTTAAGTCAGAGTTCTTCCCTGAAGCCAAAGACACTGCAGACTATCTTTGCCAATAATCAATGCAGCGGAACCTATGGCTTTTTGTGTGAATGGCTAAATAAGAATGACAGTAAAATTCTCGCCTTGATGGGCTTGATTAATGGTGCCAATATGGGAACTGATACAACCAGTTTTCCCCAGCCGCGTGCCAATATCAGTGCTCCAGAATATAAAGTTGCCAGAGGAAGCCTTTCCTCAACAGTTTACGGGTTTATCAATAATTCCATGCTTGTCCAGTTGCCTGGCCAGCCAGGGACAAAACCCCCTGAATTTGATATCAAGTTCAATATTAATATCGATCTTGGGAAGTTTTCCTTACCTTCTATAGATTTTCCTTGTGGAAAACTAAAGATCATGACCTGGAGTACATGCCTGGGTTCAATGATGGCAGATATTTTTTATAACTTTATTATCAAGAATATGTTTAATTTTTTCTTGCATATGGTCACCTCTATTATCAACAGTGTGGTGATGTTGTTTCTCTCGGTGCCATTAATGGGCATTGCCTCTATCTTCAAGACAGGGGTGGCAATTATTGAGCAACCAACCGTTAATCCGGTGATAGCGCTTGCCAATATGGGGGTTAATTACATTAATTTTGCCAATGAGATATGGATTCTTTTATTGACTGTGGCAATCACAACCTCCCTGATCCCTATTTTTGGTTTATTTATCTATGCTCTGATCATGATGGTGTTCCCGCTTCTTTCAGCATGGATGAGCGTGATGTTAAGTATTGGTTTCATCACCGCTTATTATATTCCCTTTTTGCCCTATATGATCTTTACCTTTGGCTCCATTGCCTGGCTGATGGTGGTTATTGAGGCAATGGTTGCAGCACCGATTGTTGCCTTGGGGGTAACCCATCCAGAGGGTCATGAAGCATTCGGTAAGGGTGAGCAGGCGATTATGATCTTGCTGAATGTTTTCCTGCGGCCGTCGATGATGATTATCGGCTACATTGCAGCAATTGCCTTAACTTATGTTTCAGTGTGGGTAATCAACGCAGGTTTTGCCAATGCTATGGCTTTCATTCAGGGAAGTACGTCGGGTACAACCTTCTCAATTCATGGGGGCACATCAGATGCCATGAAGCAGGCTACCCATATTGATACAACCCAGGGTTATACAGGCTGGGCTGGAATTTATGGATTCTTTTTCTCTATTCTCATCTATACCACGATGTACCTTATTGTCGTTCAGCGTTCATTTACTCTAATCACGTCCTTGCCGGATAAAGTATTACGCTGGATTGGGGGGCAGGCTGAAAGTGCCGGCCAAGAGGCTGCTCAATGGGCTGAACAAGGTAAGGAACAGGTGCAGGCTGGTGCTAAATCCACCCAGCAGGCAGCTCAACAGATTGATTCAAAATTGTCAGGTTATGGCCAAAAAGCCATGAGTAAAGCAAAAGGCGCCAAATCTTCTGATATGTCGGCTAAAGGAGGAGGTTCCGGCACAGAATCTACTGCATCACTCCCTGAGGATGCGGCAGAATAAGCCATTAGCCAAAAAAAGAGCAGCTTAGCCTGCTCTTTTTTATAGATGGGGGGTTATATTTGTCAATTCTCCAGTATTGATAATCGAGAAATTTTTTTAAAACGGTTTCAATTTATGCCTGTCTTTCATGTCCTGCTTTACGAGAAGTACGAGCTTATTCGCGCTGGTATTCTTTGGTACCGGCAATGATCAGCTTATAGGTTCTTTCAGTGATTAACCCTTGCTCGAATTTACTGCGCGCATCAACAGTCATCAGTTGGCCTTTTTGACGAACAAGTTTACGGGTCATTGAAGTGACCTCATTGGGATCACCTTCTAACAGAATATCCCGGACTTCCTCATCAAAAACCAGATATTCACGAAGCGCTACACGTTTGCCATCGACTGTAGGAACCAGTTTTTGCCAGATGCAAAGACGAATTGTTTCCAGAATGTCAATCGTGCGGCCAAGCCGCTCTTCACCAGCAAAAGAGGTCACTAAACGACGCATGGTTTCTGCCACACCGGAGGTATGCAAAGTGGTGTAAACAGGGTGCCCTGTCAGTGCCGCTTCAAGTGCGGCGCTGATTGTTTCTGCGTCCCGGCACTCACCAACCATGATTAATCGGGGTTTTCGCCGCAGGGCATTTCGTACGCCATCAGCAAAATCAGGTAAATGGCGTGGTATCTCAGATTGGCTAACCACAGCGGAGATGGTTTCAATTTCATCATAAACAAACTCAATAGGTGCTTCATAGGTTAACACTTTTCGGTTTGACTCTTCTTTTTCTATCAGTTCACGAATAATCGAAGCCAGTAAAGTTGATTTTCCCGAACCTGTTGCACCGGTTATAAATACGATGCCTTCCTGGGGTGCTATTGCCTCGAGAATATTGTCAGGCAAGCCCATGGTTTCCAGTTTGGGGGGTGTAGTAGGGATAGTCCTTAAGGTAATTTGTATTGCATCATGGCCTTCGACAAGACAAGAGGTCGCATTGACCCTATACCGGTAACGCACGCCGCGGTTTGGACGGAACTCATAGTGGGTATCGATATCTTTACCGGATAAAAGCTGGGTGGTAGCGTTAGGGCCATAAATCGCATTAATTAAGTCCCCCAGCTCTGTATTCGACAGCCGCCGATTAGTCATTTTGATTAAACGGCCATAGACCTCCGCGTAAATGGGTTCGCCGGTTTGGATTGTAATATCAGAAGCGCTTAATCTTTCCGCATGCTCCAACATTTTATCCATGAAAACAGGTGAAAAACGGGTGGGTTCATCCGGCATTAAGTTAATGTGCTCACTATTACTGCTCATAGTTCTCTACCAATTAAAAAGTTATCTATTCAGGAGCCTTATGGGAATCCAGACTTATAGCAATCCCAGGGAATAAACACGGCGATTACCTTGTGCTATTCTCTAAAAAATTCCTGCAAATAGAGGGAGTTATTCATTAATCGGGGCAATGACTGGTTGCCATGCCTTACTTGTAATAGTAATTTTAGCGCTTTGTGCCAATTTTTCCATATTTCTGAATTGTTCCAGCGCATCTTCATCTTTGGCAACCGCAGCCACCCATTCCTTACTGTTAACATTAAGTGCAGGCAAGGCAGTTATTCGCAACACCCGGTCATCAATATGAATTTCAGAAGCATCTCCGGTGACCCCCAGGTCAGTATGGGAAACAAAAGGTGGGGATACCATATTCATAGCGAGCAACTTACGATAAAGAATCATACCGGCAAAATCTTCTTTTATACGCGCAACGCTTTCTTCAAGAATAATACTGGCCTGTTCAATACCGTTTCTCCAGCCTTTTTCGACATAATAACACCAGAGCTTTCTCTCCTGTTTGGTTTTTGGCAAAAGCGAGGTATGAGGTGTTTCGGGCTTTTTATAATCCATCCACAAATATTGTCGCCAATTAGGGGGGGTGGTAATAAAACGTGCCTGCTTGGCCACCTTATAGGTGCGATCGGAAATTCGGATGGTTTGCGTGTCAGCCAGATTCAAGGTGTTACGTCCCTCAAGTAACACCGGGGGCAAAATATTATGCTCCAGCACAAGGGCATTAAAATCAAAGACTGCATCAAGGTTGCGGGCCTGTTTAGTGAGGTGTTCGTCAATGATCCTGGCTCGCCAGGCCAATCCGGATTGAGCGCCCAGACTCAAGGCAGTTTCTTTCAGCGCCATTTCTCGAATTTTACCCATATTGGCTTTGCTGCGCGCTTTTTTGCTGTTGACATTGGCCATGGCTTTTAGCCCTGCAAGTGAGCTGGTATCGCCTGTCATCCGATGGGAGGAGCAAGCAACTAACAGAGCCATGCATGTAATTAAAACACTAAGAATAAATTTTGGCATAGCGCAATTCAACGACCTGACTGTTAGGGTAAACATAAATAGAGGCTTTTTTCCCAGCCTGATAATCAATATCACGTAGAATTTCAGCCAGACTTTGATCTTTTGCATTTATACTGATTAGAACTGGAACGGCTGGCTCCTTGCCTAATACCCGCAGACGAAAGTGGGCTGCCCGGGCGATACGTAACGATAATTCTTCAATAGGGCCGGACCAGTCAACAGAAGCACGGGCCTGTAAATTATAGGCATTAGGTATGGTTAATGTGTTGTCTTTCGTTTGTGGGATAATCACTTTTTCAACACGTGCCATTTCCAGCATTGAATCGCTGACAGAAGAGGCTGCCTGAGCGAGTTTAATTGTTGCATCGTCACTGGGATCATTAACAGGGGGTTTCATGTAGATGCCGCCACGACAACCTGCCAGCAGGACTGCTGCGGCAATGAGCACTGCAAATTTGTTGATCATTTCTTTGATTTTACGATGAATAGGCACTGCCTTGATTGAAACAGGAGCCTGACGCCTTGTCAAGGAAAAGAAGCGCCCCTTTAGTGTGTTAACTCTTTTCATAAAGGCCATAGCTCACTTGTCCTGCTTGTTTGAATTTTTTTTCTTTCCAGCAATCTGGATTCAATGAAAGTCTATCAGGGGATTCAGTATAAACCAAGCCACCCTGCACTAATAAATTTGAATGAGCCAATAAATTCAGGCATTCGGGAAGAATATTTTTAGCGAAAGGCGGGTCAAGAAAAATGATATCGAAAGTCTCTTTGCTATTGCGAAAGTAGTCTTCAGCTTGGCCATGAATAACATTTATTGTGGGTGAATTAAATAAGGCTGCAGTCTGTTTCAAATGAGCATAGACCTTTGCTGAGGATTCAATTAGGACTACATGGCTGGCACCACGAGAATGGGCTTCAAAACCAAGGGCACCGCTGCCAGCAAAGGCATCAAGGCAGTTTGCACCGCGAATCTCATGCATTAACCAGTTGAACAGTGTTTCTTTTACCCTGTCTGGGGTTGGTCTTAAGCCTTCGATATCGGGAAAAGAAATTTTCTTGCCCCGATACCTGCCACCAATGATGCGCACAGTCTGTTTCACATTTTCCCCACAGAGACTAATAACATTACGTCAGGTTGTACCTGTTCCTGAAACGCTTTTTTTATCTTCTCGGTGGTAACCGCACTGATATTTGCCATATAGGTATCCAGGTAGTCATCAGGTAAATGAAAAAAGGCGATGCGGAGCAACATGTTGGCAATGTTGTCGTTACTGGCCAGGGATAGTGGAAAACTGCCTGTCAGGTATTGTTTGGCAGCGATAAGTTCCTGTTCATCAGGACCTTGGCGAATAAATTTGCCCAGGGTATCTTCAGTAACCTTTAATGCTGTGCCTGCTTGTTTATTTTGAGTTGACAGGCTAATCAAAAACGGGCCGTCTCCTGGCATGGGCATGAATTGACTGCTCACCCCATAAGTCAGACCTCGTTTTTCTCGAACTTCATTAGCTAACCTTGAAACTAATGCTCCCCCGCCTAAAATATAATTCCCTACTGTCAAGGGAAAATAATCAGGTGTATGGTGGTCAATCCCTATCTGGCCTAATCGTAATACAGTTTGTGAGGAAGGGAAATGAAGTGCTATTTTCTCACTGGTTTTCAATTTTTCAGCTTTGGGAATTGCAGGCGCAGGCTGGCCTTTGGGTAAATGTCGTGTCAATTGCTCTGCCAACTGACGCGCTTTGTTTTCATCAATAGCGCCGACCATAACAATGACTGCATTGGAGCTTACAAAATAGCGTTTATAAAAGTTGCGGATATGATCTATTTCCAGAGCCTTGACACTTTCTTCGGTGCCATTTACGGGGTGTCCATAGGGGTGGTCGCGGTAGAGCGTCTTGAAAAAAGCAATATTGGCGACGTTGTCAGGCGACTCCTGGCTTTGAGCAATCGTCATTAACTGTTGGCTTTTTTCGCGTATAAAGGCTTCCTGGAGAAAATCAGGTTTGCTGATGAGAAGGGTAAAAATGTCGACTGACTGCTTAAGCGCTTCCTGGCTGGTGAGTGTTTTAAGGCTCAACATGACCATATTACGGCTGCTTTCGCCGTTATATTGAGCGCCTGTGTTTGCCAGTTTTTCAGCAATGGCAGTTGCGTCCAGTCCGGCACTCCCCTGGTTCAGTAATTCGGTAGTTAAAGCACTTAGGCCAAATTGCTTGCCATCATAGGCTGAACCGGCAGCAAAGGCTACCTTGATATCAAGCATGGGCACTTCCATGGCTTGGTAAAAAACGATGCGGGCTCCGTTTGCTGTCTGCCATTTTTTAGTGATAAAAGAATTGGCCTGTACCGTTTGTGGCAAGCTGATAATCAGCAAGACTGCGAATGCAAACAAATTTCTCATGCTCTTTCCTCTTGAGGGACAGGGATTAATAATGTTTCTGTTTCGGCATCCTCTTTGAAATATTGCCGGGCTGCCTGCTGTATCTGCTCTGGCGTAACGCTATTGATTCTGTCTGTATAACTGTATGCGGTTTGCCAGCCAAGTCCTATGGTTTCTACTAATCCCAGTTCCATGGCTTGACCGAAGATGGAATCTTTTTCAAAGGTTTTCTGAGCGATAATCTGGGTTTTGACGCGTTGTAATTCTGTTGGACTGACCAGGTTGTCTTGCAGGCTTTCTATTTCTTTGAGCATGGCTGTTTTAAGTTCATCCACAGTACGGGATTGGGAGGGTGTGCCATAAAAAACAAATTGAGTTTGGTAGCGTGAATATAAATTATAATAAACATCCACGCCGCTGGCCACATGGCTTCCACGCACGAGATTTTTGGCGAAGCGGGCGCTTTCACCTGCATCGAGGATGCCGGCAATAATTTCAAGGGCATAAGGTTCCCAGGCGTTTTTTGCAGTTGTCACGCCAGGAACAGTGTAGCCGAATATGAGCATGGGCAATCTGGCCGGAGCAGAAACCTGAACCGACTTCTTGCCAAGCGCAGGTGGCTCTGTTTGTAATTTGCGGACATGGTTAGAGTGCTTTGTTATCTGGCCAAAATAGTGTGAGGCCAGTTGATGGACTTCTTCAGCGTTTACATCGCCAACGACAACCAGGGTTGCATTATCAGGAGTATAAAATTGCTGGTACCAGGCTCTCAGATCATCGACACTCATCTGATATAAATCACTCATCCAGCCAATGACAGGGTGGTGGTAGGGCGGGGTTAGGTGGGCGGCAGCAAGATAGCGTTCAAAGGCCAATGCCTGTGGATTATCGTCTGTGCGTAAACGACGCTCCTCGCGAATAACTTTAATTTCCTTGCTGAACTCTTCCTTTTCCAGCAGTAAATTCTGCATGCGGTCAGCTTCCAGCTTAAAGGCAACAGGCAGTTTGGAAGCGGCTATTTTTTCAAAATAAGCCGTATAGTCATAATTGGTAAAGGCGTTTTCCTGTCCTCCGATAGCAGCAATCGTTTTTGAGAAGACACCGAGAGGATACTGAGGAGTTCCTTTAAACATCATATGTTCCAGTGCATGAGAAACACCGGTCAAACCACCAGGCTCATCCGCTGAACCTACATTATACCATATCATTGAGACCGCTACCGGTGCTCGATGATCTTCTTTTACCAGGACTTTTAAACCATTGTCCAGTTTAAATTCCTGGACCTGGCTGGCAACCTGACAGGAGAAGACAGCCAGGAAGATCATGAAAGCAACACGCATGGATTAACTCCGAAGCAAAAAAAGTGATAGAATTCCACATTTCCTTTGTTTTGTATACTTATGATTAAATGGTTTAAGCGAAATCAGAATGAAACGCAGCCGACTCCCTCATCGGTCAAAGACCCCCTTATACCTGTAGATGTCCCACAGCAGGATGAAGATAAAGAACCTGCCAGACAAGGTTTTTTTTCCCGTTTTAAGCGGGGTTTAACGAAAACACGCCAGCAGTTTGGCGACAGCATTGGCCGTTTATTATTGGGTCGAAAAGAAATTGATGCGCAGTTACTGGAGGAACTTGAAACCATTCTGTTAAGCGCGGATCTTGGAATTGATACCTCACAAGCTATTTTAAAACAGCTTGGTGAAGATCTGGCAAGGGATCAATTAGCTGATGGTAATGCAGTTTTCCAGGCACTTAAAAAACGGCTGGAAGAAATTCTGGCAGGCTGCGAGAAACCCTTGAATCCGCACACTTCTACTCATACCCCCTTTGTTATTTTGACAGTAGGGGTCAATGGCGCAGGGAAAACCACTTCCATTGGCAAGTTAGCCAAATTATTTCAACAGCAAGGCAAGAAAGTAATGCTTGCCGCCGGGGATACCTTTCGTGCGGCAGCCGTTGAGCAGCTTCAGGTTTGGGGAGAGCGGAATCAGATTCCTGTTGTCGCTCAACATACCGGTGCTGACAGTGCCTCGGTAGTTTATGATGCTTTACAGGCAGCAAAGGCTCGTGGTATTGATATCCTCATCGCCGATACTGCCGGGCGCCTGCATACTCAAGGGAGCCTGATGGAAGAATTAAAGAAAGTTAAGCGGGTATTGCAAAAAATTGATCCAGAGGCGCCTCATGAGGTTATGTTGGTTCTGGATGCAAGCATAGGACAGAATGCCCTTAACCAGGCTCGCCAGTTTCATCAGGCAGTCGGACTGACTGGTATAACGATGACCAAACTTGATGGAACCGCAAAAGGGGGTATCCTGTTTGCAATTGCCAATGAATTAAAAATACCCTTTCGATATCTTGGAATTGGCGAAGGAATTGATGATTTACGCCCGTTTGAGGCATCACAATTTGTCAGAGCGATATTTAATGATGATTAAATTTGATCAGGTGAGTAAGCGTTATCCTGGCGGCTTTGAAGCATTAAGTCAGGTTAACTTTGATTTGCAAAAGGGTGAAATGGCTTTTCTTACAGGGCATTCTGGCGCAGGAAAGAGTACCCTGCTAAAGCTAATCGCCATGCTTGAATCCCCCTCCTCGGGTCAGATCATTGTCAATGGCGTGCGCTTGAACCAGTTAAAGAAAAAAGATATTTGCGCTTATCGCAGCAGCTTGGGGATCACCTTCCAATCGCCTAATTTATTAACTGACAGGACAGTTTTTGATAATGTGGCCTTGCCACTCCAGATTCATGGTTGCAGCCCCCAGATGATAACTAAAAGAGTCCATGCTGCTCTTGATATGGTTGGCTTGCTAACCAAGGAAAAAATGCTCCCGGTTCATTTGTCTGGCGGGGAGCAACAGCGAGTGGGTATTGCTCGTGCCGTGGTGCATAAACCTGCCTTGCTTCTTGCCGATGAGCCCACCGGCAATCTTGACCCTGGCTTGTCAGCAGAAATTATGAAACTGTTTGACCAATTCAGCCAGGTTGGAGTCAGTATCCTGATTGCTACTCATGATTTGGCGTTAATTGCCGGTATGAAACGGCGCATTTTAATGCTGAAAGGGGGGCGGATGTGTTAAAAGAGCTTCGTTTATTAATTTCCTACCATATTCAGGCAGCAAGTAATAGCCTTAATCTGCTTTGCCGTAAACCGATGGCCACTATGATGACAGTCATTGTTATTGCCATTACCTTAACTCTACCGGCACTATTTTGGGTTTTCACCGATAACCTGCAGAAACTGTCGGGCAATTGGCAACGTAGCGGCCATATTTCCCTTTATCTTAAAACCTCGCTGTCTTCTGCAGAAGAAATCTCGGTGCTTGAGCAGGTACAGAACACAGAAGGAGTAGGAAAGGCCAGTTTAAAGCCTGCGGCAGAAGGGTTAGCTGAGCTGCAAGAACAGGAGGGAATGCATGATATTATGCGTTATTTGCCGGAAAATCCTTTGCCAGCGGTTATTGAGGTGATTCCTGCGTTAGCATTCAATAAACCCTTTCAGATAGAGCAACTATATATTAAACTAAAATCATATCCACAGGTAGAACAAGCCAAGCTGGATATGGAGTGGATAAGGCGCCTCCATGCAATCCTTGGTTTTGTGGCCAAGGCGGCACATGCTGTAATGACCTTGTTGGCTTTCGCTGTAATTTTAGTCATTGGTAATACTTTGCGCCTCGCTATCCACAATCGACATGAAGAAATTCAGGTATTAAAGTTAATCGGTGCAACCGATCCCTTCATAGCCCGGCCTTTTTTATACTCTGGTATCTGGTATAGTCTGGCTGGTGCCATATTGGCAGTGCTGTTTGTTAATATCTTTATGTTAAGTTTTGCTGTGGCGATAAAACAATTGGCTTCCGTTTATCAGATGCGTTATCCGATGATGGGATTAACAGTAAAACAGGCTTACTTGTTAGTATTGGCTTCCATTATATTAGGGTGGGTGGGTGCCAGGTTGTCAGTCAAGCGGGAACTTGCTTCTATTGAACCTTATAATTAGGTATAATGGCCTGCGTTTTTACTAAACTTGCTTTGATTGAAATCTTCATGGTGTTGGTAATTGGAGGATGTATATGAATCAGCAGTTACAATTGGCGTCATTTAATTTGCCTATCGGCAGTCTTGATGCTTATATCCATCGCGTTAATCAAATCCCGATGCTGTCTGCTGAAGAGGAATATAATTATGCTGAGCGCTTTCAGACCGAAGGTGATCTGGATGCTGCGCGCTATTTGGTTCTTGCTCATTTACGTTATGTGGTACGGGTTGCCCGGGGGTATTTAGGTTATGGTTTGCCGCTTAATGATTTAATCCAGGAAGGTAATATCGGCTTGATGAAAGCAGTAAAACGATTTGACCCGAAAATAGGTGTTCGTTTGGTATCCTTTGCTGTTCATTGGATTAAAGCTGAAATCCATGAATTTGTTTTACGTAATTGGCGTATTGTTAAGATTGCCACCACTAAAGCGCAACGAAAGCTATTTTTTAACCTAAGACAAATGAAAACCCGTTTAGGCTGGTTTAACAGCGAAGAGGTTGATGCTGTTGCCAAAGACTTGGGTGTAAGTCGTGAGGATGTTTTGCTCATGGAGCAACGCCTTAATGCTATGGATGCTTCTTATGATGCCCCGGTTTCTGATGACGACGATGAGGCATTTAAATCGCCTGCTCATTATTTACATGATGTGAATAATGATCCGGCTTATTTGATTGAGAAAGAAGTCAGTGGTGAACATGGACGGGAACAGTTATTTCTTGCCTTGGAACAATTGGATGAGCGTAGTCAAGACATCTTGCAACAGCGTTGGTTGGCAGATGAAAAGGCTACTTTGCATGATTTGGCGGATAAGTATGGGGTATCTGCTGAACGCGTCCGCCAACTTGAGAAGAATGCCATGAAAAAACTTCGCCAATATATGGAAGAAGTGGCTTAAATCAACCAAGGGCGCCTGCCCTGGTGTGAAGTTTAGCGGATAATTAAACTGCGGTTGAAGATAGTTAACGGTAGCCCGGATGGAGCGCCAGCGAAATTCGGGGCATATGTTTACTATCAAGCTCGGATCGCTGGCGCTCCATCCGGGCTACAATTTTCAGGAAAAAACCGCAGCTTTATTTGCCCCCAGGTTTAGGATAGTGGTTGGCTTTCTTGAATTCATCAAGGTCAATTTTACTATCTTCTGGTTCCAGCATGCCTTGTAAATTTCCTCCCCAATAAGGCATTTTCCCATTTTTACGAGAAAACAGACGAGGAGAGCTCAGAGAGGAAATACTTTTGTATTTTTCGGTCAATTGCTCAGGTTGTTGCCGTCGCTTATCCAGGCGCTTCTGCAATAATTCGCTTAAGTTAGGTAGCTCTTTTGAATCAAGGATAAAAGAAGTGAGGACTTCAGGGCTTCTAAAATCATTATCGCCCTCACTATCTACAATGATATCCCAAATGCTGTTCTCTTCTCGTCTTATGCTTTCATCCTTGGAGGATATTGGGTCACGATAATAAACTGAACTTTCCTTACCTAGCTGCCTGAACAACTCTATAACAGGCTTACTCAGGAAATTACTGGCCTCTTGTTGCCAGGCAATGGCTAACCATTGAATCAAATGAGCAAACTCACCATGCCGTGTATCACCAACGGCAGCGTCTTTTAACAACAAGCCATGTGCAATTGCGGCGCGGAAAATTTCTGGCCTGACGTTCTCGAGAGTTTTCCCAAAATGAGGGTTAAATCCATTTTTTCCCAATTCGTCTTCCAAGGTTTCTCTTAGTATTGATACAGAAAGTTCAGCATTGGGGACTTGTGACTTTTTTGTTCCCAGTAAATTATCAAGCGCCTTTAAATGCTGAAGTACGGCTTGCTTGTCCATGAGAAAGGCTCCAATCCTGGCACAGGCATGCATGAATTCCTCATCGGGTCTTACGGCTTTTACTTCTCCTAAGCTTAGATCGATTAAATTACTTTTAGTATTGTTATCAAATCGATAGTTAATAATATTCTCTACTTTGCTAATTTTTTCCTCATCAGGCTTCCATTGTTCAGGATTTACAGCTGTCGGTGGGCTAAATTTTCTATATCTTCGCATGGAATCAACCTTTACTTGTTAGAACAACTGGGTGAGAGCATTATCATATCACAAAAAGGTAAATATTTAATCAGATACGGCAATCAAGCAAACAGTTAGTACCGTTTCCATTTAGTTTTGACAGGTTGTTTGTCATTCCCGCAAAGGCGGGAATCCATTTTTAAGACGCTCCGTGCTATATCCTGCATGGATCCCCGCCTTCGCGGGGATGACAAGAAAAAGAACAATCTGCACAAGACAACCTGTCAAAACTAAATGGAAACGGTAGTAGTTTGTTCGTGTAGCCTATGTTTTCTTGTCAAATGTCAGAATTTTTTAATCCATTGATTTTTATCGAGAAATAATTAATAATCCTCGCTGCAAGTACCAACAGCATGAATCATCATGCTGGCTAAATGGATTAATACAGGTTCCAACCATTAAAATGGGGTGATCAGGATGAAAGCGCAGTTTCGTGTTAGTCAATACCTCAATAATTCACAGATTTTCATTAGGTTAAACTTATGGAAAAGGTTTGTCTGTTGTTTCTGTCTGGGGTTATTTTGTTACAGTGCGGCAAGTTATAGCCAGGAGCAATACTTTCTTTGCGGTCCAGATGAAGACGGTTGTTTTGAAGACGTTTACCAGTATTGTGCCTGTATTCCTTACAATGAAAAGGAAGCCAATAAACCTTACTGTCTTAACTTTGATGAATTAACATGCAATCCCTTGTCTCAAGTTCCAGATTGTGATCCAGGTTTTGTTTATAGGGATCAGGGAAGTTGTCTTGCGGTGATTTACCAAAGCATTGCTGAGCCTCCTTGTCCCCTCACCACAAAATCATTTTGTCTGGAGAATCATACTTCCATATGCAATGAGGATGGCCGCCCGGAAAGCTGTCATTAATCTGGATGCCGGGTTTCATTACAAGACGGAGGGATGGTGCAGCAAGCTACTTTTGCAAGGGTAGCTTGCTTTTTCTCTACTAATCTTCCAGATGCTTTTTAAGCTTTATTTTTGTTTCTTCATTAGCAAATGATGATTCAATTGCCATGGCTGTAAACTGTTTCATTTGATCATTAGTATATTGGTAGCTTTCCTGTACCCGTTGATATTCTTTAGCCAAACTGGTACGAAAAAAAGGTGGATCATCCGAGCCGAGGCTGATGGTAATATCCGCAGCCACAAGTTGAGGCAAGGGATGGTGTAATAAGTCTTTGAAAAGCCCAAGTGCAACGTTACTGGAAGGACATACCTCTAATGCGATATTACGATCTTTAAGTTGGGCAATCGTTTCCGGCGAATTAAAGGCTTGCACACCATGACCAATGCGCTGAATGGGTAAATGATGCATGGCTTCGAGCATGCCGCTGGCTGGAGAAAATTCACCGGCATGAACAGTGCAGCCAAGGCCGCCATCGGCAGCTATTTGATAGGCTTCAACAAATAATCCTGGGGGAAAGTTGATTTCATCACCACCTAACCCAAAGCCGACAATACAGGAAACCTTTTCTTTTAAAGCCTGTGTTGCTACCTTGACGGCGGCTTCCACACCAAAATGACGTACGGCAGTGACAATAATGCGGCCAATAATATTGTATTTTTCTTCTGCATCCATAATTGCCTGCTGAATGGCCTGTAAGTGTTCAGCCGATGGGATATCGCTCGACATTTCTGCATGATCAGGCGAATACATCATTTCCACATAGATAGCATCTTCTTTAGCACGGGCTTTCAGGTATTCAAAAGTGATGTCGTAATAATCATCTGGCTGTTTAATTACCGCAGCCACGCTATCATAAGCCTTCAGGAAATCGAGAAAATCAGTATAAGTATAACTTTCTCCATCTTTGGCTATTAAAGTCTCAGGCAAGGCTAGTTTATTGCGTTTAGCAAGCTTTATTGCCAGATCAGGCATGATAGTGCCTTCAAGATGAGTATGTAATTCCGCCTTTTTTATGGTCATAAAGTATTTTTCCTAATGCTGTAATTCTTGGATGGTAACTTATCATAAAACCCGATAAAATCGCATAATAAAAGATTATATACCAACCAGGATTATTCATGAGTAAAATTGATATCGACAAAGCCTATGTAAGTCCTTACGATAAGTTTCTTTTTGAGTTTGACTCAACTCATGCAAAGTCAGCATCGCAGATGAAAGAAATCAATAAGCATAAGCGTATTGCTTACCTGCGTGATAATGCTGAGCCTAAGGATTCTCGGGAGGAAATCTGGGAGGATTTTTAGCTTCTGATATAATGCTGTCCCTATTTGATGGTAATTAATGACCTGGATGGCGCGCCATCCAGGCTACCACTTTCAAGGAAAAACAGGGTTTTAATCGCACTTTCCAATATTAGCCTACAATAAGATGTAATACTTTGTAAGCTATTATAGTCAATAGTGATGCTGCAGGTAATGTCAGTATCCAGGATGTAAAAATATTGCGAATCACAATGAGGTTTAAGGCGCCAATACCTCTGGCTAAGCCAACACCCAGTACTGCTCCCACCAATGTTTGTGTCGCTGAGACAGGAATGCCTATACTGGTAGCAAAAACCACGGTAGTTGCTGCTGCCAAGGTTGCAGCAAAAGCTCGGCTTGGGGTCAATGCTGTAATAGAACTGCCCACGGTTTCAATTACTTTTTTACCATACATGAGGAAGCCGGTTACAACACCGGCACAGCCAAGCAAAATAATCCAGGCAGGGTAATTAGCAGGGCCTAACGGGTTTTCGCCATTCATGATCAGGCTATAAATGATTGTTAGAGGTCCTACTGCCAGCGCTACGTCATTAGAGCCATGCGCAAATACCATTGCACAGGCGGTTAGCCCCATAAGGACAGCAAAATATTTTTCCACCTGAATAAAACGTTCACGCCGTCGAATGCGGGGCATTTCGGGAATATGTCTCACTAAAACCATGCCAACGATGGTCAGGCTGATGCTGGATGCCAAGGTAACCGCCAGGTCCTGCTTCAGGTTAAGATGAATATTAAAGTGATTTAAGCCTTTAAAGACAGTAATAAAGGATAATATAGAGCCAACTAAAAAGAGATAAACAGGTACATACAATTTGGCTTTTTCCAATGGATCACTCTTAATAAAAATAGCTTGCTGGATACTGATAAACAACGCATAAGCAGTGATTCCTGCAATCAAAGGCGATGTCACCCAGCCTATGGCAATATAATAAACCTGTTGCCAATGAATGGCATCAATGCCCAGTACAATAGCACCGAAACCAACCATAGAGCCGACAAGCGCATTGGTGATTGAAACAGGAACGCCAATGAAGCTTGCGAGATTCATCCATACTGTACAGGCAACCAGGACACCTAACATGCCCTCAACAAGCACCAGCGGTTGATCCGATAATTGATTGCTATTAATAATCCCATCGCGCATGGTTTCCGTTACGTCCGTTCCACCGAGAAAAGCACCGGCAAATTCAAATACCACGGCAATGATCATTGCCTGGCGGACTGTAATGGCTTTAGAGCCCATGGTTGTGCTCATGACGTTCGCAAGGTCATTAGCACCTACCCCCCAGGTCATGAAAAAACAAAAGGCAACAGCCACAATAAATAAAACTAAAGGATAATCCATAGAAAAACCTGCTACCGGGCAATGAGAATTTGCAGTCGACCGCCCACTGTTTGGGCATGATCGGCCAAGTCGCCAATCCATTGAACCAGTTTATAGAGAAAAACTACATCTATTGCGGGCAGGTCCTTTTCCAGCTCAAATATACGGTGTCTGATATCAGCCAGTTTTTCGTCGCTATCGTGCTCAATTTCATCAAGGGTCATGATCATTTCTTCAACAATTTTTACTTCATTACCTCGAAAACCACTTTCAAGCAACTCGTCAAGCTCATTAATCGCCTTGCAAGCTTGTTTGGATGCATCCAGACAACGTTCTAAAAAAGACATAAATTCTGAGGTAAGTGCCTCAGGTATAATCATTTTGCGGCCGATAATTAATCCTGCAATATCCTGTGCCTTATTGGCAATACGATCCTGGGCACTTAATAATTCAAGCAAATCAGTACGGGATACGGGCAGGAACAAGCCAGTCGGCAGATGCAAGCGTAAATCCCGCTTGATCATATCCGCTTCTTTTTCAATCGCTGAGATCTTTTCTTTGATATTGTCAGCAACCTGCCAATCTTGTTTAAGTATGGCTTCAAAAAAAGGGTGCAATTGTTTGGCGCAATGATGCACCTTACGCATATGCTGTTCGATAGGCCGGATGGGGGATGGCCCAAACATGTTAAATATGCTACCCATATGATGTGTATTTGAAAAAGATGAGAGGATTATAAACCAAACTCACGTTTCTATAAACACCTGTACACTTAAATGACGATTAAAATTGGTTTTGATTATAAGTATTCTTCTTTAAAATCACTTTATACCCAAGCATTTTGATGTATCTTGGGTATAGTCCTGCTACACTCTAAATACTAACCAGGAGGGTTATTATGAAGAGATGGCTTATAGGACTATTATTTCTGGCAACCAATGTATTTGCACAACCATTAATCACCAAAGTCATCCAGCTTCATTATCAGTCCGCGGATAATGTCGTTAAATTAATTCAACCACTCCTGCAGGAAGGTGAGCAGGTAACAGGTACAGGACAAACACTGATAGTCAAGGTAAGCCCTGAAACCCTTACCCAATTAAGGATAGTCCTGAATAAACTGGATCAACCGCCGGTAACATTTGAAATTACTGTGTTTCAGGGAGATCCTGATTGGCTTAGCGCACAAAACGACAATACGATTGTGGTAAGTACTTCATCAATTAGCCAGCAACAACGGCGTCAATCTGTTCGGGTAATGAACGGTGAGTCAGCTTTTGTCAGTACCGGACAAGATCAGCCTGTCTTAAGTTCAGCAGGGATAGGTTGGTTTACCGGGGTCAGCTATGACCGCCGTTTGGTACAAAATGGCTTGCTTGTTGAGCCTGTGTTGCAAGGGCAACAGGTTAAGCTGACGGTTCGCCGGATTCGTGAGCAAGACAGTAATGTGAGTAATCAACAGTTTGATCAGCAACAGGTAGCCACTACGTTATTAGTACCTTTAAATAAATGGGTGCCTTTGGCAAGTGCTCAGGGAGATGCTCCTGCTGCTTCAGATACAGTGGTCATTCGGGCTGGGAACCAGTTTGCTCAAAATTCTACCTTATATATAAAGGTCGATGTTGTCCAAAAGACAACATCAGGGGTTCAAAAATAGATTTTATCGATTGGCAATGGCTTGAACTAAAAAAGCAGCTTGCCTAAAATCCCTAATAATTATTTTCTCAGTAAGGCATACCATGCAAATAGCTAATATCAAAGGGCGTGAAATTCTGGATTCACGAGGTAATCCAACAGTTGAGGCAGATGTTATCCTCGCGAATGGGGAATGGGGACGAGCCAGTGTGCCTTCTGGAGCCTCTACTGGAAGCCGGGAAGCTTGCGAGCTTCGTGATGGCGATAAGTCACGCTATGCTGGTAAAGGCGTTCGTCAGGCAGTCGCATCGATTAATGGTGAAATTAATCAGCTGTTAAAAGGTTTTTCAGTAAGTAATCAGGAGCAACTGGACGCGCGGCTTTGTGAGCTGGATGGAACTGCCAATAAATCACGCTTGGGAGCTAATGCCTTGCTTGCTGTTTCGCTTGCAAGTGCAAGAGCCTATGCCAATGCCCTGAAAAAGCCTTTGTATTTAGCGCTTAATCAGGGTGAAGCCATGTCTATGCCTGTGCCGATGATGAATGTACTAAATGGTGGTGCCCATGCTGACAACAATGTCGATCTTCAGGAATTTATGCTGATGCCTATAGGTGCTGTTGATTTCCCAATGGCGTTGCAAATGGGTACAGAGATTTTCCATGTTTTAAAACAGGTGTTAAAACAGCAGGGCTTAAATACCGCAGTAGGAGATGAGGGTGGGTTTGCTCCTGATCTTAAATCCAATCGGCAGGCATTGGATATTCTTGTTCAGGCAGTTGAAATGGCTGGTTTTAAACTGGGTAAGGACATTGTATTTGCGCTTGATGTGGCCGCGTCAGAATTATTTCAGCAAGGTGCTTATTATTTAGCCTCGGAAAATAAAAAATTGAGCAGTGAGGAAATGATTGGCTATTACAGTGAATTGCTTGATAGCTATCCAATAGTCAGTATTGAAGATGGTCTGGATGAGAATGATTGGGAGGGCTGGCGACAGTTAACTGCTAGCTTGGGGAGTCGATTACAGCTAGTGGGCGATGATCTTTTTGTAACCAATAGCCAAATTCTGCAAGAAGGGATTGCACAAAAGATGGCGAATGCCATTCTTATTAAACCGAATCAAATTGGTACTCTAACCGAAACAAGGCAGGCTATCCGTCTGGCGCAGGCGAATGGTTACCGTTGTGTCATGTCACATCGCTCCGGGGAAACTGAGGATGCATTCATAGCGGATCTCGCAGTGGCAACGGGATGCGGCCAAATTAAAACAGGCTCTTTATGCCGTACTGATCGGGTCGCAAAGTATAACCAGTTACTAAGAATTAATGAGGCAATCCTGCCAGGTTATGCGGGAGCCGGACTCTTTAATGCGTAATTTAAGGGCATGGGTAACTGTTTTTACATTTAGTTTATCTATGGAGCGGTATCGGAGATTCGCAAACATCGATGACAGGTATATAATAAAATAAATTCGACTTTCTTAGTGAGCCATGCGAACTATCATCGCTATCCTAATATTAGCGTTAATTGGCCTGCAGTATAAACTGTGGTTAGGCGATGGCAGTCTATTGCAATGGATTAACCTTGAAAAAAAACTGGAAGTTCAAGCCAGGGAAAATGAGAAGCTTCTTGTTCGTAATCGTGCCATGGAAGCAGATATCGCTGAGTTAAAAAGAGGGGAGCAAGCCTTGGAAGAGCAGGCTCGTCATGAGTTAGGAATGATAAAAAAAGATGAAACTTATTATCAATTTGTAGACTAGTACAACGTTTCACTGAATCTATCTCTCAGGTGAAGTGAGGAGCTAAATTGGGCTATGGATTCCCGCCTGCGCGGGAATGACAGTGTAAGACAGAATCAGTGAAACGTTGTACTAGAATTGCAGATGAATTATGCAATTATCAGCAATTGAAACAAACGTGGGGAATTTAGGATAAAATATAAGTAGAGCTAACAACTATTACTGATAGTATGCCGGATATAAAGCAGCCCCTCGAACATATTATAAATAATATTCAAAAGCGCATAGAAGTTGATCTTGTGATTGGCTCGGGAAATGTGAAATCAGATTTAATCAAGACGCAATTCTGGTCGGGCGAGGCTCTTGATCATGCGAGGATGAAGGTTGTTTATGAAAAACAAACAAAAGATTCAAAAAGCAGCTATCAGCACAAAACAAGCTTATTAAAAAAAGCACCTGATCTCAGTCAAAAAAACCCACTATTTCAATATGCAATATTTGGTAGTAATGGTTTGCTTGCCCGGGCTGGTAACTGTCAAGAATTTGTTGGTTTAGCAATCTATTATTTAATCCAACATCCCAAGTTCTCCAAATTTGAAATTGAAGTTATGGAAATGCCTGATTGTTTTGATCATGTCTTATTAAGAATCTCTGATGGAAAGACTACGGTTTATTATGATCCCTGGATGAAGATCTCATATCCAGAAGAGCTTTATCCCATCAAAATAAAAGAAACTAAAAATAGAATTATTGAAAATTTAGAATATGAACGAAAACAGGCTAAAGATGATGATGAGTCAGAAGAGATTTCTGGGATGATTTCTCAGTGCAAGCAAGAGTCTGAGATAAAACTGTCTAAGGGAGGTTCGTTGAATTATCAACAATTTAAGGACTATTGTAAGCTTTTTATTGAACAGTATTCTTATGGATTGAAAGAGAATTATCCTGGTTTTTCATTGAATTAGCTCTGAGGTTGATTGTGGTTTGATTTGAATTATCGCTTCAGTGAAGTGTCACCTCATATATTTTTTTCCCAGCGTTCATCTTTGTATCCCACCCTTGCTCCAGTTTGGTCTAAACTTTTATGATGAACAACTGAATTATTTATCTATTAGTACAAAAATCGGATCAGTAAACAGGATGAAATTACACAGGGAGATGAAAAATGGACTTGCTAACACATGATAACCTGATGAAACTAATAAATTATAACGAGCCTCCCTGCCTGTCTCTATACCAGCCGACTCACCGCAGCCATCCGAATAATCAGCAGGATTCTATTCGTTTTAAAAATCTTATAAAAGTAATGGAAGATTCGCTAAAGCAGTATTACAGCAAATCAAAAGCCAGGGATATTTTGCAACCATTTTATGAGTTGGCCAACGATTTCACGTTCTGGGAACATAATGACCAGGGATTGGCTGTGCTGGGTGCAGGGGATTTTTTTCAAATTTATAGATTACCAAGGCCTGTTCCTGAACTGGCGATTGTAGCAGATGATTTTCACATCAAACCTCTGATAAGAATTGTCCAATCAGCCGACAGATACCATATTCTTGGGCTTAACCGGCATGAGGTGAAACTATTTGAGGGAAATCGCGATAGCTTGCGTGAAATTGAACTTGACGCAGATATTCCTCTTACTATAGTAGACGCGTTAGGTGATGAGCTGACGACCCCCCATCAAACGGTAGGATCATACGGTCATGGGCCAAGCGGACCAGCTATGTACCATGGGCATGGCGGCAAAAAAGAGGAAGTAGATTCAGATGCCTCACGGTTTTTTAAAATTATTGATTCCAAAATTTTGAATTATTATTCACGACCCTCAGGATTACCTCTATTATTAGCTGCTCTTCCTGAGCATCACCATCTGTTTCATTCCATTAGTCGCAATCCATTCTTAATAGAAAAGAGTCTGGATATTCACCCTGATGCGGTTCCTGTAAATACTCTGCGCGAGAAAGCCTGGGAACTGATGAGGACAAATTATTTAAATAAGCTCAATAAACTTATCGAGAAATATAATCAGGCAAAAGCGCGGAAATTAGGCTCGGATAACTTAAGTGAACTAGGAAAGGCAGTCTTCGATGGTCGTATCTCCGCACTGCTTATTGCGGCAGAGACGCAGGTAGGGGGGCGTCTGGATCGAGGAACGGGTGACATTCAATCTGATGATTTACAAAATCCCGGTGTTAATGATTTGCTGGATGATTTAGCTGAATTGACATTAAAAACTGGCGGTGAGGTTGTCGTTGTTCCCAGTGCCAGCATGCCTACAGAAACAGGGGCTGCGGGTATTTTCAGATTTTAAACAAATAAACACACAGGAGCAGCAATGAAAATCCAGTTTAACACCAACAATCATATTAATGGGCATCTGCAACTGGAGAAAGAGGTTGAAAGCCAGTTACTGAAGGCATTGGGGCGATTTGATGCGTATATTACCCGCCTGGAAATTCATCTGGGTGATGAAAACAGCCATAAATCAGGACAGAAAGACAAACGCTGTTTGCTTGAAGCCCGTCTCAAAAATTACCAGCCCATCGCTGTTAGCGATCATGCGCCAAGCATACAACAGGCAATCACCGGTGCTATCGATAAATTAACGCGCATGCTTGATGACACAATTCAACGCCTGAATAAAAATTAAGAGCCTATACTAAAGTCAACAATATTGCTTATACACAAATAAAATCAACAGGTATGCTGGAGGGGGGACTATCCCACAAACTAATCACATATCCTCCTCCACCTGAACCGGTTGGTTTAACAGCCAGGGCTCCGGCGTTTAGCAAAAACTTCATATGATGTTGCAGGTTTTCACTGACAAGTCCCCACTGGCTAAAGCAAGCTGCAGCCTGTTCAATGGCTTCTGCGAGCCTTGGCAAGGATGAGGCTTCATCATTTTCTAAGGCCTGCTGTGCCGTTAAAACACTGGCATGCATTTGTTTATCAATCGAGGCCGCATGAATGGCATCCGTTTGCCATAATTTTTGCACCTGACTAATACAATGGGAAGTGATGCCAATTTGTTCACAAGAGGAAAGAAACCAGCAGGGATTCCAGCGCTGTTTTACGGCGGCGGTTGTCCCTTGTTGGAAATAAACGCCCGAATCAGCGGCCACGCCAGCGATATCTAATCCACTGCTTTGTCCGTGAAACAAATTTTCCAGGTTTTTGGCAAAGGAATAAACCGATTCATCGGCTAACAGTTCTTGCCATGCAAGCCAGCGTGCTACAGCAACACAAAGGGCAGCTGAAGCACCCATGCCAACACCGATAGGAATGTTACTTTGCAGATGAAAGTAGCCTGTTAAACCATGAAGGGATTTACCTAAAAACTGCAACCCTTGTTCTAATACACTCCAAAACAGTAAGTGCATATCGGAGCCGCTGCTTCCCTCGTAGTCAGCACTAAGCTGCGAATTTGAATACTTAAAGCTCAGGGTTAGTGTTTTTTCTGGGATAGGAAAAACAAGTGCACCATGCCCCCGTAGAACCGCATGTTCGCCAGCAAGAATCCATTTCCCATAAGTAGTGGTTTGAAAATCATAAGACATCATAGTTACCAATTAGATAGTCTTGCTTAAATTGCAATGCCATTTCAGTCTGATCCGGTCGATAAAGAAGATGAATATTGGGGCCTGCATCCATTGTCACAAGCGGACCATCCCCCTTACGGCTCCAAAGCTCCTGTAAGTTTCGCAGGGCTTGATGGGTTTTTTCGGTCATATAAGAAAATGGCTGTTCACAGCTGGTAAATAATTGATGTAAATCCTGGAATTCCCGCCAGCAAATCTGATAAGCACTCTGCCAATCCTGTGATTCCAATGCTGCTAAGAGGACTTTTAAATTGGCTGTCGCCCTTTGGCTGCGGGTGGGGTAATGGCTGCTTGTTTTTACCCGTTGATGTGCCTCACTGGAGGATACTTTTTTTTCCTCATGACTAATGACAATGACTTGATGCTGCAGTTCTTTATAAGGCAGCTCAATGGCTTTAATTTTATCATCCTCCCAGAAGGCCCATGGTGAAAAGAATGAGCGGCAGGATGAGCCTGATCCTAGTCGACTTAATTGCGCTTGTATTTCTACAGAAGGAAGGGGTGTGTTGGTTAATTCAGATAAGGCCAGGGTGGCGCACTTGGTGAGTGCTGCGAAACTCGAAGCGGAACTTGCCAGGCCGCTGCTATGTGGAAAATTGTTTGAAGAGCGCACAATAAAGGCACCATGATAATTAAAATAGTCTTTCAGGCGAACCAAATGTTTAAGGAAACGGGTCTGGCTGGCAGGGGATAATTCAAAACTTCCGCCGCCGGGGATTTCCAGCGGCTCCCAAAAATCTTTTTTACCATTATGGGCTTCAAGTGCGACGCTGCTTAAGAGATTATGCAACGTATAAGATAGCGATGCATTATCCGGTATATTATTGATGTCATCTTTTTTGCCCATATATTTGATCAGGGCAATATTAGACGGTGCTTGGGCGAACCATTGCATAGTCTGTTATCTCCTTAGTTAATGACCAGGGGTGTCATTCCATAAAATTTTATGTAACTGCAATTGAAAACGAACGGGCAATTTGTCGCTAATTATCCAGTCAGCCAGCAGAGTGGGATTTAGCTCATTCCAACTGGGGGAAAATAAAAGTTGAACCCGCTCTGATAAATTATAAGTGGTTATTATTTGGCAAGCCCATTCATAATCGTTGCGGTCACATAATACAAACTTGATTTGATCGTCTGGTTTAAGATAATCCAGGTTGCGAAATAAATTTTTATCTGACTCTCCTGAAGCCGGTGTTTTTAAATCCATGACGACCATGACCCTTTTATCGACCTGGGCAATATCACGGGCGCCACTTGTTTCCAGGGAAACGTTATAACCTGCATCGCATAACGCTTCCAGAAGCGTAATGCATCCTGGCTGAGCCAAGGGTTCGCCACCGGTGACGCATACAAACTTACATTGATAAGAGGCTACTGTGGCGATAATGCTGTCGACAGGCATGATACTGCCTCCGCTAAAAGCATAGGCAGTATCACAATACTGACAGCGTAATGGGCAACCTGTCAGGCGAACAAATACCGTAGGCAGACCTACGGTTACTGATTCACCTTGCAGGGAATGGAAAATCTCCGTAATGCGTAATTGGTTTTTGCCTTGTTTCATGAAACGCCTAAAGACTCCAGCTTGGTTACCGCCAGTTGTGCAGTTGGGGTATCAGGATAATTTCTTAAGACTTCCTGCAACCGTAACCTTGCCTCTTCTGGTTTTCCTGAGGCGGCAAGTGCGTAGCCGATTTTTAAGTTACTGGCTGCTGCCTTGCTTGATGAAGGGAACTCTTTGAGGACGACTTCAAAATGACTGATTGCTTTGGAGTAGTCATTTTTAACCAGATAAAGCTCCCCAAGCCAATATTGGGCATTCGCTGCATAGCCACCTTGAGGATACTGGGCAACATAAGTCTGCATTGCTGATAATGCTTCATCAAATCGTTTGTTTTTTACTAAGTCATATGCTGCAAGATAGCTGATTTGTTCATCAGCAGGGTTAGCACGAGAAACATTATTCATCGGCTGTATAATGGGTTTTTCTTCAGTGGCTGGTTTCACTGGCTGCTCAGAAAAATTGTTTTTCGCGACAGTTGGCGCAATGGACAATTGGGCAGACTGCTGTTCGGCAACAGATGGTGCTGAATGAGCCAGGCTGGAGGGATTACGCAAGCGTGCATCAAGATCTTTATAGAATGCCAGCTGTTGTTGCTGTAACAATTTTAAATCATGAGCCTGTACTTCCAGCTGGCCTCGCAACTCCTGGAGTTCTTGTTGAAGCCCTTGCAATTTATCGAGTAAACCTGCGTTAGCAGCATTGCTGTCGCGATTGTCTTGTGCAAGCGCTATCTCTTCTTCATTGCTTATATCATCTAACTGGGCTTTGGCAACAGGCTGTTCTATCACAGCCTGTTGTTCTTCCAAAATGGCAAAATTTTCGCTGTCGTCAACTACGGGTGCTTCGGCTAAAACCTGCAGGGGTAAAAGACAAGTAAAGCATAAGCAAAGCAGGAGTCGATGGGATCTAATCATCGGGTTGCCTCATAAGTTAGCTCGACACGACGATTTTGCATACGGGATGCCTCGTCATGACCAAACGTTGCGGGACGTTCCTTGCCATAGCTTACAACACGAAGTTGGTTCCTACCTACCCCGGCCATCCGCATAAGTTGAGCCACGGTGTTGGCACGGCGCTCGCCCAGCGCTATATTATATTCACGACTGCCCCGTTCATCCGTATGTCCTGCCAAAAGGACACGTGCTCCTGGATGGGACTTTAAATACTCTGATTGGGCATTAAGCGAAGCCGTATATTTAGGATTAAAAGAGCTGTCATCATAAGCAAACAGATAAATCTGGTTATGTGGTGCTTGGGTTGTATAGGATTCGCCAGGCTCCTGACCGGCAAAGCGGCTCAATTGTCCTAAACCATGAGCAGAAGCACCGCCATTTATTCCGATACCATCAGCACTGCCAGGGGTTCTTGAGCAGGCTGCAATTACTATCGCGCCGGCAGCAACAAGTCCCAACTTAGCAAACGATCTGGCTTTCATCCTCTTTTTCTCCTTTAATTCTTGATATTGCGTTATTTTTGGCAACTATTTACCGGCGATAAGCCATGTAGTGCCACTTTTAAACTAAAATGCCATAATGGCGGCTCATTGTACAATTGTTTTACCTGTTTCGCTATCTCTGGCTTTGGAGTAAAGATCCTTATTTTTGCGGTGCATCCTGCTTAACATGCATCACTATAAAATTAGTTAGCTCTGTAGTAAACAGTTCTGTTGCACGGTTTGCTGCCAGCACTCCGCCATAAGGCGAATCTATTGGACAGGTTACCTGAGGGCAGATAATCCGTGAGGCAATGATCCGATTGTCATCAACACGGGTTAACACCGCTTTGACAACCAGATGAATCCTGCTTGGTTTAGTCAAAAAGCTTTGCTGCAGTTCAATTAGTTGGGTATCTAGCCGATAATCGGTGGTTTCCGAGCTTGGGCTTGAGGCGACCGCATGAAAATAACCACTGCAATTTAAGCTCTGGACAATCAGGGGTAGAAGCATCTCTGCCGGCGGGTCTACCCAGGCATTATGGACAAACGGCATTAATTCGAAGGGTTTTTTGGTATATAGCATTTCTTCTGTTTTATAGCCCGCTGCTGCAACGGGTGTATTGACAAAAATAGAATATTTAGTTGCTTTACCTGCCATTTGCTTTTTGCTATAGGCTGCTAATTTATACTGGCTGGTAACCAGCGGTTTAACGGCGCAACCTATCAAGAGGAAATGAATGCAGAGTAGCAACCAAAGGTTGAATTTTTTCACAATCATTCTCCTGGTCCTGGTTTAGGTGGTTGGGTGCCACGAATAATTACAGAAGGATTTTGACGCATTTGTGCACTGATTTTTTCAAGATTGGCTGCAATGGTATCAAGTCGATGCAGCAGGGTTACTGTAGGAGGGACTGCCTGCTGTGAAATTTGATTGATGGCTGCTTTCCCGGCTTTCATGGTATCGGAGACCGAGTCTCCCGCTCTACTCATTACTGTTGTCATGGCGTCAAATTTTAGAACACTTCTCTTTAGGTCCATAACTACCTGGGGAAGGTCACGACTTGCTTTTGCTGCGTTATTCAAGAAGAGGTCAGCACTTTGCAGACTTCTATGAATATGTTCACTGTCTTTCGCAATAACATCAGTTACTGTCTTAAGATTGCTTAACGTTGTTTTTATATAATCTGCGTTTTCCTTGTCAAAAATTCGGCTTACTTCAATACTGACCTTGTTAACATTTTCAGAAACTTCCTTAAGAACACTATCGAGTTGTTTGAACAACGAAGGCTTTGAAGGAATAATAGGGTAACGATGGTGAGGGAGTCTTTTTAACGGTGTCAAATCGGAGGAGCTGGCTGAGAGCCCAACATAAGTAGTTCCCGTAATTCCTTGTGAGATGAGTGTCGCACTGGTACTTGTGGTAACAGGTATATTATCTTCAATACCCAGTAGCAGTTTCACTTGCTGCGGGTCTTGCTGGTTAAGTTCAATTTTTTTGACAAAACCTACCTGAACGCCATTGAACTTGACAGCGGCATCATTGCTAAGTCCTGAAACAGCTTCATGCATATAGACTTCATAAATAGTATATTTCTTTTGATCAAAGCCAACCGATAGCCACAAACCTGAAGCAATCAAACCTGCTATAAGGATTAATACGATTAAGCCGACCACAGTGTAGTTGGTTTTTGCTTCCAAAAAAGTGTGCTCCCGTTTTTGTCTAGTCTAAATAGCCAGTTTAAAGTTTACTAAAGTATTCGGCAATTAATGGGTGTTTATTCTGCATAAGCTGGTCCAAGGGGCCAATAGCTAATATTTTACCTTCACCAACAAAAGCAATCCGGTCTGTAGTTCGCCTTAATGATTCAATATCATGGCTAATCATAACAATAGTCAAGCCCAAGGCGTTTCTTAAAAAGAGAATTAACTCATCAAACTGCCTTGCACTGCGCGGATCAAGCCCTGTTGTGGGCTCATCTAAAAACAATAATTCAGGATCCATTGACAAAGCACGTGCAGCCGCTGCACGTCTTTGCATTCCACCGCTTAATTCTGAAGGAAATTTCCCCGCTGCTTCCTTGGGTAATCCGACTAAGGAAATTTTAAGCATAGCGAGCTCTTCCATAAATCGAGGCTCTAATGCAGTAAATTCTCTCATGGGAAAGATAATATTTTCCAGTACATTCATTGAAGAGAAGAGGGCGCTGTGCTGAAAGAGCATTCCCCAGCGTCGGCGTAGCGCATCGGCCTGAGGGCCTGATAAAGTGGAAATATCTTCACCGAAAACCTTCAGGCAGCCAGCAGTCGGCTTTAAAAGCATCAAAAGACTGCGCAAAATGGTTGTCTTGCCACTACCGCTACCCCCGATGATGGCTAAGATTTCGCCTTTTTCAACCGTAAGATTGACATCGGAGTGAACCCATTGCCCTCCCAGGTAATTTTTTAACCCCTTGATTTCAATAATTGGATTACTCATTTACAGGTTCAACCAACTGTAAATTATTGAGAAGACTGCGTCAGCAATGATAATCAGAAACAATGCCTGCACCACGCTTTTTGTCGTTTGACTGCCAATTGAGTCAGCCTCCACTCTAAATCCTTGAAAACATCCAACCAGGGCGATCAATATTGCAAAGGCTGGTGCTTTGTACAGGCCCAGTAACATTTGATCCAGACCTACAGAATCCCTTAAGCGCATCATAAAATCAGCATAACTGACATTAAGCATCCATTTTGACATAAATAATGCACCTAAGATACTAAAGGCATCAGCCCAGAATATGAGCAGGGGAAAGATAAAAAGTAAGGCCAGGATTTTAGGCATAACCAGAAGTTCGGTAGGCGATAAGCCCATTGTTTTTAGTGCATCAATTTCTTCATTGATTTTCATGCTGCCAATTTGTGCGGTAAATGCCGAGCTGGTGCGGCCTGCTACAATAATTGCGGTAATCAGCGGGCCAAATTCACGAAAAATAGCCAAGCCGGATAAATAGGCAATAAAAATATTGGCACCATAAGTTTGTAACTGTAATCCCATCTGGTAAGCAAGCACAATTCCAATAAGAAAAGCCAATAAAGCTATAATAGGCAGGGCTTGTATGCCGGCAGAGTGAATGTTGGAAATAATGCTTGGCAATTGAAAGCGCCGCCAGTATCCGAATGCTGCAAAAATTTTGCTACTTAAGTCACCAATCAGAATAATAAACCCATCAAGTTGATGTAATTTATTGATGCTCTCTTCACCGACCCGCTCCAGAAACGTCTTTTTCACTGGCGGAGGGGGTTTGTAGCCTAATATTTCCTGTTTTTTTTCAACCAGTTCCAACAGGGATTTTTGCTCTTCTTGAAATCCGGCAAGCGCCACTTGCGTTCCTTTGGCTTCCAGCGTGTTTATACATCGCATAAGGGTTAATGCGCCTGCACTGTCAAATTGAGAGAGTTGGGTTCCATCAATTGTCAGCTTCGCTGCCACAGGGGGGGGGGAACTCTGAAAACGGCATAGCAAATCATCTAAATGAAGAACAGACCAGGCTCCTTCACAAAGGTAACGATTGTTTTCTTTATCAAAGATAAATTTGGCTGAAGAGTTTACTTTGACCATAGGATGTTACTTAATAAGCAGTAGTCCATCATAATATGAATACAGATTTGCAGCAAAACACTTATATGCAAACTTGTCAATTATTTACTGTCCTGCCGCTTTGTAGATGACAAAAAACCGGTCATGCCCGCAGGCTCTCAATTAAAATTATTCTAGTTATATTACGCAATCCTGGATTATTTTCTTATCCTAAAAACTGCTAAATCTATTTTTCAAAAAGAAACTGGGTAGCTACCTTAGCTTATGTACTCAATTTTATGACTTGATTAGACCAGAACCACCTGAGGATGGCGTGGTCAAGTAAAGGTGGATTACCACTAAAATACTCGCACTGGAGGATGGTCTTGGCAACCGTGGCCGGAACGCTTAAATGGATGCGTTAGAAAATTGGTTCACAGAGCCTAGGCTCCGTGAACGAAATTTCTAACGCATCCATATCAGCGCTCCGGCAAAGTGAATAAACCCTAAAAATGCTGAAATGGTTTTATCGAAACGTGAAAAAACCCTGCGGAAATGCTTTATTTTTGAGAAAAAAGTTTCGATTAAAAACCGCTCTTTATAGACCTCGTTATCAATTTTTCTTGGACATTTTACATGCTTTCTCGATGGGATCACCGGACAACAATTCTGACTCTTCAGGGAGTTAATGAATGGCTGTGAATCATATCCTTTATCAGCAAGTACTAACGTATTGCGCTGTTCTTTTAGCAATTCAGCCGCTTGAG
>NZ_CAAAJC010000013.1 GCF_900640175.1 Legionella sp. W10-070
AGATGACACACATAACCCTTATAGTAGATAATGTATGCATTTGATCATAATTTTAAACAAATGTCGATCTGTTTAAATTTTAATCGATCGCTGCTCTAGCAGAAGTTATTATACAAATTGCCCGTATGGGTGGATATAAAGTACAAAAAAAATCCCTACCACCTGGCATCAAATCAATGTGGTTGGGATTTCAAGCTCTAGGAATTGCTGCAGAAATGTTCAAAAATGTTTTGTCAATAAAAACTTAGGGCCAATTGGAAGGATAAACCGCGGAACGTAGAAGTCAAGAATTTTTTCATGCGTAGGCCTTGCTTCTATTTGTTTATCTAATTGACAGATTCGCCCATTCACTGTAGTTTGATGAGTTTTTAACCTGAGAGGATGTGTTAATGAGTTTGCTATTTGCTGATAAAGTAGCCCTGATTACCGGAGGAGCGCGTGGAATAGGTAAAGCCACAGCACTGAAATTAGCAGAAGCCGGTGCTGATATCGCCATCGTGTATTATAACAGTTCAGATGAAGCGCAAGCGTTGGTAGAAGAAATCCAGCAAAAAGGGCGCAAGGCGATAGCAATTCAGGCAAACGTTGCCGATCAGCAATCGGTTAAAGAAATGTTCGCGCAATTTCGCCAACATTTCACCCAATTGAATTTTCTCATCAGCAATGCTGCAAGTGGTGTCTTAAAGTCCGCACTGAAAATGTCAACCAAACATTGGCGCTGGTGCATGGAAACAAATGCCCTGGCCTTGAACCATTTGGTATGCGAAGGACGGGATCTGATGCCGGTAAATAGCCGGGTAGTGGCCTTATCGAGCCTGGGTGCCCATCGAGCTATCCCTAATTATGCGTTTATTGGTGCCTCCAAGGCCGCTTTAGAAGCACTGGTGCGCTCTTTAAGCCTTGAATTGGCCGAATATGGCATTACCGTAAATACGGTGTCAGCCGGAGTAGTGGATACCGATGCCCTCAAGCATTTCCCCAACCGCCAGCAACTGCTGGATGAATACCATGCCCATGCCTTATCCGCAGAACCATTGAACCCCGAACATGTTGCTGATGCCATCTATCTGCTTTGTCTGCCGGAAGCAAAAATGATCAATGCGCATACTTTATTTGTGGATGCCGGTTATAGCCGGGTGGGATAAATTCACGCGAGATGTCCTGCGTGAATTTATCGATAATTAGGCTATATTTTTTGTTTTGCAATTGTAACTTGTTCAGAGGGTATTACCTGTCCGCATAATATTTCCATACGCGTTGTCATCTTCGTTCTGGGCATTTGTGCAGGCATAAAAATCTTTAATAGCTTGCATATTGTCAATAACCCCCGTTGCTTTTAACCCATGAAAATCAGAAGCGGTTTTACGACCAAGAAACCTGGATTTCCCTTTCTCATTCCAGGCTTCCTCAATCCCTAAAAGACGCTGAATGGCAAGCAGGCGGCTGGTGCCGATATAGCTGCCGCCTGCAGTAATTGCATGGCGGTTTGATGAACTCTCGCGGGCGTTATTATGAGCATTGCTAATAATATCTGTTAAGCTATCAGTTGTTTGCTCAAGATTTACTTTCTTAAGGTCTTCTATCAACGCGTCACAATAAGCAATTTTGGCATCCTTACGGGATCTATGGAAAAATTTAAGGGCATAGCCAACCCCTTTTTGCTCCTGCAAAAGCGAATCGCGGTAGCGCTCTACCAATGAAATGGCTGTTTGTAAACGTGTTGTTTTAATCTCATTCAAATTATCTTCGCCAACAGGGCTAGCCTCAGTGTTTTGTTCCTTCGGGCTTTCTATCGTTTCTGCTGCAGCCGGTGGCATCGCATGTTCTTTAACTGCGTCCAGGAGGTTTTCTGCTTGAGTACTCATTGAACCGATTGTTTCAGCCTCCTTAAGCATATCCTGTGAACCTTCAATATCAAGTGTGCTTAATTTATCAATGGTTTCTTGTTGCGCTTTAATCTGCGAAATTTGCATCTCCATTGCCCGGATGTCATCGGCAACCTCATCATATCTTTTGCCCAGTGCTGCCTTGTGGATATCAACGACAAGGTTAAAGGCGGCAGTTGCTTGTTTTTTGGCATCATTTAATGATTCTGCTGCCTGATGGAGTTGCTCTGCCTTGGTATACAGTGCTTTAATTTCTTCAATGAGGAGATTGAGTGTTTTTATAATTGCAGAAAATTGTTTTGCAACGGTACTGTCCTTGTAAGTTTGCAGGTACTGTGCTGTTTGTTGGGATAATGTTGCAACTTGTTTTTGCTGTTCTTTTAGAGAAGAGATCAACATCGCTATTTTTTCTATGTTTTGTTTTGCCGCTTCAGGATCCTGGGGAATCGCCTGCTTAAAAAGCGTCTCCACCTGATTGAAGGTGCTTCGGGCTTCTTTAGCTTTTTTAATTGCTTCTGCTTTGAGTGCTTCGGCTTTATGTGCCAACTGCTGGTCACGCAGCTTGATCAGCTCATTGCGGAATGCATTAATGCGTGTACGGATGTTCTCATAGAGGGTGGCATCTTTTGATATCGCTGGCAGTGTACTGTAACCCTTTACTTCCTTGCGAGCATAGTCTTGATGCAGTGCATGAGCCTTGCGGATTTCAACTGTCTGTAATGATTCGCTATCAGAGGGAAAGCTTGCAAGTAACTTGTCTAAAAGACGAAGGTAGTCCTCATTAAAGCGGTTGCCGTCAAAATCACTCAATTCTTTGATGTCGTTTGCATTCTCATCGACACAGGATTTAAATGCTTTACTAAAGCCAATGGCTGCAAAATTTTGTATCTGCTCCAAAAGTGGTTCTTTGGTGGTGATTGCTTCTGGCTTGTCACTATAGAGAAAATGAAATTGAGGTGTACCCACAGCCTTTCCTATTAAATAAAAGTCAAAGTGTTCTTATTATATCCTTAATGTATTAAGGAAGTCTTAATAAAAATTTCAATCGGCAATTAAAAATTAAATCCAAAAATTATTTATTTAAATCAACAAGATTTATAAGCTATCAACAGTAGCATAATGAGTTCAGATTGTACTGATTTCTATGATTGACTTGATGCAGGTGCTTGCATATTATTGCTCTGGCCTTGGAATGGCTAAAGGAATAATGGAGTTTTACAATGAATATAGCAAGTTTGGTCGCGATGGAAATCAGCTCAATTTTTTCAGTTGAGGATGTCTCGTTTTAAGTTAGCAATAATTGATTAGAGTATTCTCAATGAAAAATGGATCTTTATTTTTAGCAGGATTTATCCTATTCCTGTTTTATTCATCTATCCTCTGTTCTTCACCGGCGGCTAATGCTGAAGTTGGGGCGATGCTTAACCCTACTGTTCCCTTTATGCGGTTTATAGAAGCTCCTATAGGAAGGAAAGTGGTTAAAGGAGAGCGGTTGCAACTGACATTGGCAATGACAATCAATTCGCATGATACCAAGATATACAGTTACGACTGGCAAATGCCCCCGGGAGTTACCTTAAGTTACCTCAGCGGAACCTGTCCTTATTTAACCGGCGCCCTGGGAATCGCCTTACTGCCTGGCACTTGTTATCTTGCCGTTAACTTTAGTGGTACCACAGTCAACCAGATGCTTTATGGTAACGTGATATTTAATAGCCACTACCTGTATGGTGACCACGGCGCCCATTTTCAAGCCGCATCCCCGCTGTTCGCGGTACAGGTCGTGCCTCATCCCCTCTCCATGGCTGCCATGCCGCAGCAGAAGGCAACTGCCAATCTGCCGTTTAATTTAAACCTTGCTAACTATATTAATTATTTTAATGAAAATCTGCAGGCAGGTCCGGTGACGGTGACAGTCGTACCTGAGGAGCAAAATGGTTTGCGTTTTAATAAAGCGGCGAATGCGATTGCCGGAAAGCCAGCAAAGCCAGGAACCTACCTGTTCCGAATAGGGGCGAGCAATGGTTTTGGTTCTGCCTCACCGGTAACGTTAACCATTAATGTGGCGACCAACCTCAGGGATAAACCTGTTTTTAAGGAGCATCCTGTCATTGCATCGGCGATAACAGAGAAAACCTATCGTATTAATTTACTGGATTTGATTGAATCCTCAACAGGTTTGACAGTAGATAATCAAATCACTTTTCGTATTGATAAAAACGAAGCGCATCCTGATTGGTTAAGACTTACAAAGGATGCGAACTACCTGCAGGGTATCCCTCCGGTCTATGAAGCAGGACAGGAAAAGACAATCAGTCTAATAGCGTCTACAAATAGTGGCGGTGATTCAGCGCCTCATACTATCAACGTTAAGGTGGTAACTGATCCAGAGAAGAAACCGGAAATCAGATTTTTTGAACTCAATGGTGTGGCTGGAGTGGAATTAAAAGAAGAAGATCTGAGCAATTATATTATCGACCCTGCCCATGATGCCAATTTGCAACTTATTATTGTTAAGGTCGAGCCTGAGGCCCCCTGGCTGCGAGTATCTTACTTTAATCCACTGGCCTTGGATGGGATGGTTCCTGAGGATTCAGTAGGGCAAATATACAAGGTCAGCCTGAGAGTAAATAGCGCAGTTGGTGGTTATTCTGATGTTGTAGTAATTCCTTTAAAAATAGCCCCTGATGAAAGGCTTAACCCTCATTTTAAAGATCCCGCTCTACAGTTACCAGTGATTTATCCCGGACAACAGTTTTTTTATGATTTTGTTGCGAATAGGGATGTTTATCCAGAATATGAAGAAATCCCCTATACCGTTGAATTTGCCGAGGGTCATCAATATCCATCCTGGCTCCGTCTGGAGAATAATCAGTTAATTGCGGAGATGGTACCAGAGAAGATTGGCGAAGAGGTTATTTATCTACGCCTCAAGAATCGGCCTGGCGGCGAGTCGCCAGTATATTGCATTCAGTTAGCTGTGATGCAGGTTGGTTGAAAAAGGAAGAAGGAAGAGGATGACACAGATAATTACTGGCGGGGGTTTGGGCGTTCATGGTTCTTCACTGGGGCAATTAGGCGGCTATGGCCTTCAAGGGATTGCTGCATTAGGCCAGGGTGGGGAGTCTGTTTACGTCAATGTGGCGAACGGAAACCTGGTTTTGCGCCAGTCAGATGGTTTTTTAGCGACCGCCGGGTCAGGAATTAACCTTGTCCAAACCTATAATTCGCTTGGCGATAGTGCAAGTCAGTGGTGTTTTAATGTGCAGACCAGGCTTATTTTCTCAGGGACGGCGAATCAGGCGGGATCTTCTGTTATTCGTGTGGATGAGGACGGTCACCAAAGCGAGTTTCGTTTTGACGCAAACCGGCAATGCTATTTACCGAGCGATGGTTCAACCGCAAGTTTGCGTTATGATGCACGGGGTTGGCATTACCGTGAGGGAAGCAGCGAGCGCTGTTATGAATATAATGCTGAGGGGCAGTTAACTGCGCTGACGGATAGTGACGGCCATGCGGTGGTTTTTGAATACCGGGACGGGAAATTAGCCAGCCTGCGTGATAACAGCGGGAAGCAAACGGTTTGCTGGACATTTGAAGACGGATTATTACGTGATATTAAAGCGGTCAGTGAAGGACAGCTCATTCACCACCTACATTATGAATACGATGCGCATCAACGACTGCAGAAAGTAAGTCGGGACTTAGGCGATAATCAATCCTATTGGATTGCTTATGATTATTTGGACGACTCTGGCCTGGTGACAGGGATTCGCCAATCTGACGGTACCAGCTTACGTATCGAGTACGATAGTGAGGGCCGGGTTAAACTGCTTTGCGATGGTGAAGGACGGGTTAGCCGCTATGATTATCTGGGGGATGGCACACGGGTGACCAATGGTTCAGGGGAATCCTGGCTTTACCGTTACGATGAGCAGTCTCGCTTGATTGGCATTGACGGGCCGCAGGGGGTGCGCAGTCGTTACTATTATGAAGGCCAGCATCTTGTGGGAGTCGACCAGGGTAATTTGCATTGGCGGTTTCGCTATAATGAAACGGGGGATTGTATCGAGACGGAGGAGCCATCAGGGCAGCTTGTTCGTCGCACCTTTGACTCGGAGCATCGCCTCTTGACAGAAACCCGCTATCAGGTGTTTGATGGAATGCATCATCCCGCCAAGCCCCAGACACGTTATTGGCTTTATGATGAACGCGGGCATCTGCGCTTCCAGATCGCCGCAGATGGCAGCGTCAGCGAATACCGTTACAATCAGGAAGGCCAAAAGATAAGTTGCCGTTATTATTTGCGTGCTGGTTTCGAGCACAATGCGCTGGATACCCAACGCATCACGCTGCAGGATTTAACAAGCTGGGTTAGCCGGCAAAACGCGCAGGCTATTAGTCTGGTGGCTTATCATTATGATTGGCGGGGCCAATTGACAGAAGAAATCCATTACACTCATATTAATGCTGCGGGGGAAGGAGTATCTGAGGGTGCCGTTGTGAGCCGAAGCTGCTATGATGCAGCCGGCCGATTGATAGTCAGGGAGGTACCGGTTGATGGTCGGATAAGCCGTACCTGTTATGCTTACGATGGATTGGGACGGTTAATCCAAACGACTGACAATCAGGAGCATAAACAGTCGATTGCCTATGATGCGGCACATCAACGCATCATCCAGACGGATGCCAATGGATTAATCACCGTTCACACCTATGACCATAGCGGCCTGTTACTGGCTACCCAATATGCTGACAGCACCCATGTCTACGGCCAAACCCTCTACCGTTATGATAAGGCCGGACGCCTGCAATCAGAAACCAGTCCCACGGGGCAGCAGAGCTATTTCTTCTATGATCAGGCAGGCCGACTGCAGGCAAAGGTTGCACCAGGAGGGTTGGTAAGTGAATACCGCTATGATGAAGAAGGGCGTTTGCTGCAAACGATTGACTATGCTCAAGTGCTTGATACCCGTCAGTGGCAAAGTGGCGTACCAGAGTTTGCAACTATCAGGCCGAAAAGCAGCGATAAGGATCGTATCAGTCAGACTATTTACAATGCATTTAACCAGGTTGCTTACCGCATTGATGCCCAAGGGGCGGTGGTAGCCTATGATTACGATGCTGACGGGCGGGTGATTAAAAAGACAGCCTTTGCGAATCGGCTGAGCGGCTATTGGCCGCATGAGCCTCTTGCATTTGATGCCATTTTGCCACAAACATCGAGTAATGACCGTACCCAATCCTATATTTACGATAGCCAGGGACGCCTGCAGGCGGAAGTAGACGGGGAAGGGGCAGTGACTGCCTACCGTTATGACAGACAAGGGCATTTGCTGGAGAGTTGCCGCTATTTTAACCGGGTCAATTGCCCGATTACCGGCGATTGGGAGGAACCTTCCCCCACTGGCAACGACATCCATACATACCATTTGTACAATGCGGCAGGCCTTGAAGTGGCGACAATTGATGCGGAGGGTTATGTCACTGAATTTTGTTATGATGAACGTGGCCTGTTAGTTGAAAAACGTCAGTTCGCAAGGGCGCTTCGCAATCCGGTCATTGGTCCTGACAGCACCCTCGACGATATCAGACCGCAACAGTCGGTTAGCGATCAGGTAACCTGTTACTGTTACAATGACTTGAACCAACTGATTGAAGAACAATCGCCTACGGGGCTGCTGACCAGCTATCGCTATGATGCAGCCGGTTTAATGATTGAAAAAACTGCCATGGATCTCAAAACCCACGAGGCGCGGCAGCAATGCTATCGTTATGATGCCATGGGACGCTTGGTTCAAAGTCTGGATGCTGCAGGAGCGGCCTTGATTCAGGCTAAAGCGGGCTTGAATGAAGCGGAGATCGACGCCATTTGGCAGCAGCATGGTTTGCACTATACTTATGATCCAGCCGGGCGGTTGATTGCCAAAACCAATGCTTTGAAGCAAACAACCCGCTATGTGTATGATGAGGCGGGCTACCTGGTTTATACGATTAGTGCCGAAGGTGAAGTCACGGAAAACCAGTACAATGCTTTTCACCAGGTCACGACAACGGTTCGTTATAGCCAGCGACTGCAACCCTCTTACGATACATTTACCTGTGAGGCACTTGCGGCTTCCCTTGCGTCATTAGCGGATACGCACCACGACGAAGTCAGTCAGTTTGAATATGATACCCTGGGCCGGATGATAAAAAAGACCATTGGCCATCAGGGGGAAACCACACTGATTTATAATGCCTTTGGTGAGCTTGATGAGCAGCGCCAACGGCTTGATGCTTCGCATGAGAGCATCAACCGCTATCATTATGACCACCGCGGGTTGCTCTACCATACTCTCGAAGATGCAACGGGCATCGCCCGCACTGTGGAGGCCCGCTATGATGTATTTGGCCGTCTTGAACAAGTGATTGGCGGCCCGCAGAGCCAGCATTACCGCTTTAATAAGCGGGGGGAGGTACTGGCTATTTTTAGTGGCGATAATGAGCGGCAGGGACTGCGTATAGAATACGATGCCTTTGGCCGGATGGTGAGTGAATCGGGCACAGACAGGGTTCTGGGCAGGCACTACCAGTATGATACAAAGAATAACAGCATCACCATTATGACCAGCGGACGAGGGCAGGTCATCAATAGACTGAATGCCTTTGGCGATATCCTGACTACCCTGGATGGCAATAAGCAGGAAACCCGTTATACCTATGATGCTGATGGGCAGCTGGTGAAGGTGGAAGGGCCGGAAGGCAAGGTGCTTGATTATCGATATGATGCCGCAGGCCATTTAACCTGGCAGCAGGAGGCTGGAGGAGAAACGCTTGCGTTTACTTACGATGCTCAAGGTCGCCTGTTGACCAAAACCATTGACCCTGAAGGGTTAAATCTGACAACGACTTATCGATATGATGGTATTGGGCGGCAGCTGGAAGTGATTGAGGCCAATGGGCTTTGCAAGCAATTTTCCTATGATGCGGCAGGCCGTCTGGTGCAGACTTGCATCGATCCTGATGGCCTTCAGCTTGTCACCAGCTTTAGCTATGATGAACGCGGGCTGCTGCTCAATCAAACGGAACATAATCCGGGTGGCAAGGATAAAGTTACTGCCTATGAATGGGATGCCTTGGGACGGCGTACGGCCACTATTCTTGATCCGGAAGGACTTAAGTTGACCAGCCGTTATGATTATGATGAATACGATAATTTAATTGCTACAACCGATGCGAATAATCAAAGTAGCCATTTTGTGTATGATGCCAATCATCGCTGCCGTTATCAGATCGATCCCCGCGGTGTGGTGACTGAGCATCGCTATGATGCACTTGGTAATGAATATCGTACTATCCGCTACGCCAACCGTATTGACTCCCTAAGTGACTACAGTGAAGGGGCCTTGGCTTCTGTGCTCCAACCGGATGGAGCCGATCAGTATGAGTTTCGTGATTTTGACGGTGCAGGGCGGCTGCGCTTCCATTATGATGCCTTAGGGTTTGCCACAGGATATGTTTATGATGGAAATGATAATGTCATTCGAATCTCGCACTATGCGCATGCAATCTCACTGGATTTGTTAAAAGCAGGTCGCTTTCCCTTTCCTGAATCAGAAGGATCTAGAGAGGAGTATTTAGCGTATGATGGCTTGAATCGGCTGTGTTACCAGATGGATTCGGTAGGCTCTGTGACTGCTTTTCATTACGATGAGGCAGGCCATCTGACCGCTTCGACCCGTTATGCCAAAACAATTAGCCCTGCATATTGCGATCGGGAGAGTATCGAAGCCCATTTAATTGCCGATGAACAGGATCAGACAACCCATTATGCCTATGACAAGGCTGGCCGCTTAATCGCCAGTTTAAGCCCCGGCGGCATTGCTACAGGGTTTTGCTATGATAAGCTGGGCCATCAGCAAGCGACCATCCGCTACGCGGTTTTGTTCCGTGGTGCCGAGGTGAATGAGGAATGGCAAACCCGGTTGACTGCTTCAAATGAAGATAGGATAACCCGCTTTATTTATGATTCTGCCGGGCGGGAAATTTACCGTATCAGCCCCGAAGGACGGGTGATGAAGCGCCGTTATGATGCGGTGGGGAATGTGGTTGCTGAAGTGGCGCATCAACAGCGAATCCAGCTGGGTTATAATGACTGGCAGGGTGTGGCAGATAATCCCCTGGATCGCGTTAGCCGTTACACCTATGATGCCTTGGGTCGCTTGTTGGCCAAAATCGAGGCGGGAACAAAGACCACTAGCTATGCTTATGATGGCAATGATAATCTTATCAGCAAGACTGAGGCGAATCAGGCCGTGTGGCGTTATGAATATGAACAGGCAAACCAACTGGTTGCGGTTCATTCCCCGGTAACAACTATTACCAGCCATCAGGGAGCTGGCTGGCAATCGGCAAGCCGCTCGGTTACTCGTCGTAATGTGTATGATAGTTTTGGCAACCTGATTACTTGCATTGAGGATGCGGAGGGGCTGAAACAAACTACGCACTATAGCTATGATGCCAACAACCGCAAGATTAAAACCAGTTATCCTGGGGTAATGGTCAGCCAGGCAGGAAACCAGGCCTCCAGCTCACGCCAGGAGCTGGCGCAAATGTTAACGGAAGAAATCCGTTATAATGCCTTTGGTGAGATGATTGCCTGTTCCGATCGCGCCGGTAACTGGCGCCACTGGGTATATGACTTTAAAGGCCAGGTTCTATTCAGTATCAACGCGGAGGGCGAATTAACCGGATTTAAGTACGATAACCTGGGGAATTTGAGTTGCGAAACCCACTATGCCAATCGCCTTCTCCTGGCAAATCAGGCGGGGTATACCGAGGAGTATATTGCCAAAGTGATGCAGCCATGCAGCCGGGACCGTGAGGAAAGCTGCTATTATGACAAAGACAACCGCCTGATTGAACGCAGCCGCAAGGCGGTGCTCAGTTACGATGCCAAAACCAACCGCTATGAAACGTTAACTCCTCTGACACGTTTGCATTACAACGCCTTTGGCGAGGTCATCCGTACCTCGGTGCGGCGTCATGAAGCGGACTGGATGGAAACCTATTGCTACTATGACCGCGATGGACAAAAAACCGCCGTTGTCGATGCCGAGGGGTACTTGACAGCCTATGGCTACGATTCATTCGGCGAGCTAGCGTCTGAAACCCAGTTTGCCAATCGCTTAAGCCAGTGGAATAAGGCGAATTATCAGGCGGCGTCTACCAGCTCAGGCGATCGCACCGTATGCTTTGAATACGATGCCTTGGGGCAGCTGACGAGCAAGACGTTAAAGCAGGTCAGTTATCAACGGTTAACCAGCGCTGGCAATCGCTATGAAACGCTGACCCGCGATTTAACCACGCGCTTTACCTATAATGCCATGGGGCAGTTGACTTCCACCACCGATGCTCAAGGCAATACGGCCTATTGTTACTATAACTCGCTGGGTCAATTGACAGCCAAGGTGGGGCCGGCTGTTACTGCTGGCCGGTCAGCAATTACTTATGGCTATGATGCATTAGGACGGTTGGTGGAAACCAAGCGTTGGGCGAATGGTGCGAGCCTGGCTACTCCGGCGCAATTTAAGCTCAAGGGTGCCTCCAATGCCGATATTACCACGCATACCCTCTATGACAGTCAGGGTCAGGTAATTAGTGAGATAGATGGCTTAAACCATGCGGTGAATTACAGTTATGATGCCAACGGCAAAGTCGCCCGAAGCTGGCAGGTTTCCCATCAAATAGATGGCGGTACGGTGATTGAAGACAAGCGTTACCGCTATGACCGGGAAGGGCGTCTGTTAAGTACGGCTACCTTCCAATCGAACGGTCGGTCATTGGCTGAGGAAGCGGTTTATAATGCCTTTGGCGAGGTGACAGCCAAGGGAATTAATGGCCAGCTCACCACCCATGTTGATTATGATACCGCAGGCCGTGTCTGGCGCTCCAACGCCCAGGGGCATTATGAAATCTATGTCTATGATTTGCTGGGGCAGCTAACCCAGCTACTGACATCAACCAATGCTTTTCGCCCAGACTATGAGGAAAATGGCATTGAACTGTCAGCTGAACGCTTTGAGCGGGCTATTCGTTACGATGCAGACACCCTATATTATGATTTGACCCGTCAGAACTATGTCTACGACAAGTTAGGACATTTACTGTCACAAACCCAATACTTTACCGAGAACTCATCGACCCGAAGCAATGTGGTCAGCTTAAAAGAAGTCACTCAGTCGCAAACAGTCGACCGCTGGGGCAATCTGCTGAGCCATCGTTCGGCACGGGGTTATGAAACGCGCTATGAATACAATGCCTTCAATCAAGTCGTCAAGCAGATTTTGCCGCAAGTGAATGCTTATGATGAACAGGGGGTTGCTCATGTAATCAATCCGGTACAGTACTTTGCCTATGATGCCTTAGGCCAGGCTATTGCAATGCAAGATGCCAATGGGCATACGGTAGCCAAGGTTCTGGATGCCGAGGGACATGTGATCAGTGAAATTGACGCCCGGGGCATTCATCGGGATAAAGATTATGATTTGCTGGGACGCCTGATCAGCGTCCGTAATGAAAGCAGCGATCCCAATTCCAGGAGAGCGACGAATTATGTCTACGATAGTGCAAATCGCTTGGTGGAAATTATCAACACGCTGGATCCCGCGAAACAAAAACAGCGTTTTAAGTATGACGAGGCGGGTCATTTAATCCAACAGACCAAGGCGGATGAGTCGGTGCTTTATTGGTATGACAGTTTAGGCCGACAGGTCAAGCGGCGTGATGCCAACGGCAAGGTGACGTCGATGACCTATGATGAGGCTGGCCATAAAATCCTGGAAGAAGATGCTTTGGGCAACCAACAAACCTGGATGTACGATACAAACGGCCGGCTTAAGCAGCATACCGATTTAGGAGGGCATACGAGCCAGTATAGCTATAACCAGAATGGCTTGTTGCTCAGCGAACGCTCCAGTGCGGGTAAATCGATGAGCTTTCATTACAATGGCAATGGCGAGCTGCTGCAGTTTGTTGATAATGCCCAGGGCGAGGTGGTCGATTTTGCTTATGATGAAGAAGGGCATGTCGTTCACAAATCCTCATCCAGTCTCATCAAAGGGGATGATGGCTGGTTGCGTGAAAATGATGTCTATACTTACGATGCCTTGGGTCGTTTGACTACGGTAGAGCGACATCGTCCAGAGGATAGCGACAACCGTTTTCCGCCTAAGGATAACACCTTACTCACGGTAGCTTATCAATACGATGCGATAGGGAATATCCGCCATACCCAAATGACTGCCAATTACAGTGGTTATCAGCCGCTCGTCAATGACGAGTATTACCGTTATGATGAAAATGATCGTCTGTTGGTTAATAAAGGGCAGCTTATCCAGGGTAAGATTCAGATAACTGCCAGCCAGGGAAGCCAGTTAGAATATGATGATTTGGGCAATATCGTTACCGCCACTGCTTATGAAAATGGCTATCAGCAAACCTATACTTATCACTACAACCGTAGTAACCAGTTAATCTGGCTTGATAAAAACGGTAAGAAGCTAAGAACCATCGACTATGATAATGCGGGTCGGGTAACGATAGAACAGTTATTTAATACGGCTGGGAAAGCACAATCCATCAACCGAATGACCTATGAGAAAGGGGTTTTAACCTTTCAACAGCAAACAATTATGTCGAAATATACTGAGGTGATGGCCGGTACCAGTGCCTATCTCTATGATGAGGTGGGGAATTTAAAGCAGCTTACCCAGGTCAACTACCTCAATGGCCCTTCCACCCAGGTTCATTACTACTGTTATGATCGATGGGATTCTTATCAGCAATCCACAGATACGGTGTTATATTCAGATCCTAACGGCAGCAGCAGCGGCCTGAGTGCCCGCCGCTATGATGTCAATGGCCATTTAAAGGAGGTGGTTGATACGCAGGTCAATCAGCAAGGCCAATCCAACAGCAGTTATTACTGGACCAGTGCGCTGGATGGGATTCGTGCCAAGCGGGATAAACGAGGCCAAACCAGTTACCTGACGGTTGCGGGCAAAACGATTGCAGATTTGCAATTAGAAAATAATGGCAAGCAGCAGCTGACTATTTATGGCGGATTTACCCCTGAAGGCTCGCAGCAGAAGAATTTTAGTGAATCGCCGTTGATGACCCTTGCCGGCTTTTTGCAGCGCGCAAAAGATCCTGCTGACGGGACATTGCCGAATGCACCGCAGGAGTTTGCCGGGGATTACATCCTGCAGGCAGGCGATACGCTGCGAGACATTGCACTGACCGTCTATGGCGACTCCAGTTTATGGTATCTGATTGCCGATGCCAACGGCATTACCGATGCCCAGGCCAGTGTGAGCGGGGGGCAGTTGCATGCCGGGCAGCGCTTGATGATACCGCCTGCGGTGTCTGCGCATCAAACCAGTAACACCCATGCAGTGTTGCATGGCAGCGATCTCTTCAGCGATAGCAGTGCGACAGCGCCAATCCCGCCAGCGCCTCCACCGCCGCCCAGCACTCAGAAGAAAAAGCAGGATCTGTTGGCGAAAGTGGTGGTGGCAGTAGTGGCTACGGTCGCCACCGTGCTGACGGCGGGTGCCATTGCTTCGGTACTGGGAGCAGGCCTCGGAGGGTTGGGAGGCGGTTTGAGCAGCATCCTGGACTTGGGTCTGGGTACCTTGGCCGGTGGAACCAATGCGGCCGCTGGCCTGACGTCGTCTGGCCTGCTTGCTGCGGCCTTTGGCGGCGGTTTTGTCGGCAGTCTTGCAGGGCAGGGGGCGGCTAATGCCACCGGTTTGCAATCCGGCATTGACTGGAAAGGGGCATTAATTTCGGGGCTGACGACGGCAGCTTCTGCAGGATTGCTCCGCGGAGTTGCTTCCAGCGTCAGTGCTCAAAACCTGCAACAGGGTTTGCAAGCCTGGTCAACCGATACCTTTTCTGTCAGCAGTGCCGCGCAGATGATGGCACAGGATGCCCTGAGTCAGGGAATTGGCCTTAGCCTGCGCAAGCACCAGCATTTTGATTGGCTGGAACTGGGAACCCGCGGCCTGGTAGGCGGGTTGATGGGCAGCCAACAGGTAGGCAACATAAGCCGCGAGGCAGGGCAACCCCTGGCAAGTTTTATCCGCTCGCAAGCCAGCAGCTTACTCTCAGGCAGCGTGCAGGCCGCCGCCAGCGGCAGCCACTTTGATGCAGGGCAAGTGCTGGCCGATAACCTGGGCGATGCGCTGGGAGATACGCTTGTACAAACTGCGGTAGCCGCTGAGACGGAATCGCCGACCGGGGGAGAAAATCAACAGCTGCAGACACAAGCGATTGAGGAGGATTCCGCCCCGATCGAGGCCGGTAGTTATTGTCCAATTCCGACCGAGGGCGATATGGTAGTTGACCCGGAACCTGCCTTGAATGCAGTGTACAATAACTATTTAGCCAAGCAGCTTGAGGAAGAAAGTTATCAGTCGTTGCAATCCTCCGTGCCATCATTGACAGAAGATATCGATACACTGATGAACTCAAAACACTTGCTGGAAGGATGGCAAGCGTATTTAGCCAATAGCCGACGGCAAGAATATATACAAGCGAACCAGCAAGAAAAGGAGGGCTGGAATATTGGCTCTCGCTTAATGGGAGGCTTAAGAGTGGTAGAGGGCTTGGTTGAAATGACCGGGGCTGCTCTCATGGAGGAGGTATCGGTTGGTACCGCCACGGTGCCTGCCTTGGCGATTGGGTTGCACGGTAGCGATAATGTCCTCGCCGGTGCAAGGCAGATCTGGTCTGGCTATTATACTAAGGACTTCACCGCGTCAACCCTGACCTGGCTGGGGCTATCAGAACACAAAGCGGCAATTATCGATGAAGGATTGTCCCTTTTCTCTGGTGCAAGTATAGCCCATGCTGCTCGTTATGCAACGGCTACTACAAAGAGCTCAATCCTCAATAGTCTTAGCTACACCAGCTCATTCTTGTCAGGAAAATGGGCTATCGGGAAACATTCATTAAATACCGTACTAGGAGGAACTTCAGCTTATTTGAGTGCCAAATCAACAGCGGATGAGCATCCTTGGCGGAGTGCAATTATAGGGGCTTTTGTCGGATTCGTCGCAGGGGTAAAGTCTTCTTTAACATTTAAAGGGAATATAAGAAGGAGTTTTGTGGCGGGTAGTGGCAGTAATTTTCTATATCAGGCTACAGACAGGTTAGGTGAAGAGAAAAAACCCATCAGTTTAGTTAAGGTAGGCATAGCAGGTTTCTCAACTGCAATAGCTGGTGCACCTGGCGGTCTTGAGGGCATGAACGTTGTCGCTGGCAGTATTATAGGGTTTGGTCCTGGAACAGTAATTAATAAGTTAGGGGATGAAATATATGAGCATTGGCACAGAAGAAAATAATCAAAATTATGAAGACATCTCACTTGGAGGGTACGGGCTTTGGCTTTGGCTTGCACCGGCCGGTGCTTTACTTTTTTGTTTTGGTGGATGTCTTTATTTTCTGTTGCTGCTGACTAATCCGCCTTCGCTCACCGAGGATTATCTGGCGATGTGGATTGGCTTTTTTGTCATGTTGCTATTTGTCCTATGGTTTTTGTCTGGTATCTACTATGGGTTGCAGACCGTTCAGTTTTTTTCATTTACTGAAAAGAAGGGGATTATTCGTTTGTATTTTTTTCGGAAAATGGAAATTAAATTAAGCGATTTATTAAAAGTAGAGGATTTTAAGATAACCAAACTGATGTCTCTAACGGATGCTTATCCTGCCGGGAAGACGGGTTTTTTCATCTACCTGAGAAATGGTAAGCGATATCGGGTGAGCCCCAATATGGAAGGTTTTGCTGAGTTAAGGGAGAGGCTGAGCCGTATTGCAGAAGGACGGGGCGATATTGCTGTCAAGTTAAGGAGTTCGGCTCCTCGTGGTATCCGCAAAGGTGCTTGAAGCATGGATGCCGTGGTCAAGCTACGGTAATTCGGGGCAGTGAAAGTCCCTGGCTAAAGGCAATGAGCCTCGCTAACTTGGGGATTTGGTATGGTGATTAATAAAATAAGGAGAAGAGTGGTATGTCTGTTGGAGTAAAGCATCAGCAACGTTATAAAGACCTGTTGCATGGGCCTCTTGGGGTCGGGACTGGTATTGTGGCCGGGTTGAGTTATCTTTTGATAGCATGTTATTTCCTTCAGCCGCTGTGGGCTGCCTCCTCTCCATTCAGCGAAGAGCATCAGAGGGAGTGGTTTTTTGTTGTTGCTGCCTGCCTGTGTATCTTATTCATTGCTGTCAGGATTTATTATTCCTTGCAAACTGCCCGCTTTTTTTCGTTTAGTGGAAACACGATATATATCCAGTTGTATTTTTTGCGCAAGCGCAAGACTTCATCGAGTGAACTGTTAAAGATAGAAGATATTAAATTTACTAACAAGATAGCTGAACTGATGATGCGGTTGATAATCAGCTCCAATGGAAAAAAGGGGTTTTACGTTTACCTGAGAAATGGAGAACGCTACCGGGTGAGCCCCCTTATGGAAGGGCATGATGAATTAAGGGAAAAACTGAGCCATATGGTGAAGGACATGGTATGATCCGCTGATAACAACCCCTGGCTCAGAGGTTTTGTAATGTCTTCCATTTGTGTTTATCTTGGTGCCAATCAGGGCAATGACCCCATTTTTACCGCGGCGGTGAAATTAACCGGCCAGGAAATTGCAAAGCGTGGGCTTCCCTTGGTATATGGGGGTTCCAGTTTAGGATTAATGGGGACATTGGCCAATACGGTAAAGGAGCATGGCGGGAGAGTCATCGGCATTATTACCAGCCAGTTAATTGATAAGGAAAAGCCTCTGACGACGCTGGATGAATTGCATATCGTTGCTTCGATGCAAGAAAGGAAACAACTGATGCAGCAGAAATCGGCGATGTTTCTGGTGATGCCTGGCGGACTGGGAACCATGGAAGAGGCCTTTGATACCTGGAATGCAATAAGAATTGGCTTATTCACCAAACCGATAGGGTTTTTAAACATAGCCGGTTATTTTGATGGCTTGTTTTCATTTATGAGAACTTGTGAAGACAGGGGGTTTATCTCTACAACCCAACGTGCAATTCCTATAGTCAATGCTAATGCCAGCCAATTGCTGGCAGCGATGCAAGGCGAAACCCGCAATGAGATGCTGAGCGTTTAACCCCCCTACAAAAACCCTTTGCCTGCACTTAATGAGGGCAGGATCTCGGCAAAGGGCCTTTCAGGAACGGTCAATAAAATTGTATTGTTATTGCCAACAATGGTTAACAGGTTAATCAGGCTGTTGAGTCCATGACAGACGGCGTCGGTACGTACTGTTTTATTGGCGAAGAAAGAAATAAAGCCGCCGATGGCCTGGGATGGGTTTTTAACGTCATAACTATTAGCCTGTGAATAGCTGTTTTGTATCAGCCAGCGGGAAGATAACAATATTGGCTTATAATATTGCTGGCAATTGCCCAGACGGCTGTTTTGGCAAAACTCATAAAGGTCACTCATGACTTCATTGAGCCAGCCGTTTCCGCTGGCTTTGCGGGTGTCCCGATAGCGGCCGTAAGTGTAGACATCGGATTCATTGGTTATCTGCAAGGATAATATTTTTGCCGCAACCTGGCGGATAAGGTCAAGATAACGCTTTTCTTTGTTGATTTTGGCGTAATCTATCAGGGAGCGGAGAACCCAACTCGTTGAGATGGTGTTTTTAGGGCGGTAATCATCGCCGACCAGCAATCCCTGCTTGCTGATTTCCTCTTCAAAGCGCTTGGCAATAAGGGTAGCGCCATGATGGTAGCGTTGATCCTGGGTAAGCGCATAAAGGCGTGACAATGCTGAAAGAACCTGCCCTGAATAAAGGAAAGACTGCTTCTGATCATATTCCCAAACGTCATCGCGGCATGTGGCTATGGCGGTAACCTCACCATTTGGTTTTATCATCCCAAGCAGCCAGTCACCTGCTTTTTTGGCTGCATTTAAATAGGTTTCACTATGATAAAAACGATAGAGTTCAAGGAGAGTAAAAATGGTTTTTGAACTGGTACCGACTACAAGTTGACAGGTTTTTTGCTCGCTATTGGGATCATAGGCATAATAAAAGGCACCGGCATTGGCTCCGGTCTTTACTTGCATTGATAAGAGAAAGTCAGCAATAGGCTTAAGCTGTTTTTTAACATCCGGATCATGGTTCAGTTGATAAAGTTTCAGCAAGGTATATAAACTGGATGCGCTATAGATGGTGCGCAATTTCCCTTCCCGCTTGTCTTTCCCTGCATCATAAGATTTGGAAAAGCCATGAATGGAAGGGTGCATGGCGCTTAAGAGATAGTGCTGGCTGTCGCTAATTTGCTGTTGAAGCAAGGGAACATCCAGGCGGCGGATGGCGACCCGGTTCCCTGATAATTCAAGCCCCTTGCCACGGTATTCAATAAAGGCATAATATTGGTTGGGGTAATAATCAAAAGTTACTTTAAAACGAAATTGTTCCAATTCATGGGCACTGATACCGGGTAAAGCGGTCTGGTTCAAAGCAGCTTCGGTGGCCAATGCGATGCTTTTGCTCAGACGAGTATTATGAGCACTGCCCTGTGCCAATTTATTGCCCTGATAATAAATGGCTATCTGGACACTCCAGTCTGCATGGGCATAACGGTTCCAACGCGAGTCGAGTCGGGATTCAGGCAGCGAAGAATGCATGATCACATGATTGGCTATCGTACGGACATAATCAACGACCATGTCACGAAACAGCTGATTTTCATTGACTGGCAGGGCCGGACTGGTATTTGGCAAGGTGGCGGCTTGCAGTTGAAAAGATAAGTAGCAAAAAAGCAGGAAAGTTATTTTTACAATTTTATACATCATTTCCTTAATACTCAGGGTGTAAAATTCTGAGGATTTAATCTCTGACAACGTGAGGGTAGTTTATCCTGTTAATCCCTGTGAAGATAGTTTCTGTTAAGTCTGATTTAAATTGCATGAAAAGGTTGTTTTGCTCCTCTCCTGGTTTCTGTAGCTGTATGTCGAAAATTTGTGATATACTCCCCGATTTTGAGAAACCCGGTGAGCTCTAAGGAAAAAACATGAATATAGATAGCGTATACCCTAAGGTCAGGGAGATTATCGCTGATGTCTTGGTTATTGATGAAGAAGAAATTGCTTTAAACAGTCGTTTAATCGCTGACTTGGGTGCTGAGTCAATTGATTTTCTTGATTTGGTTTTCCAGCTTGAGAAAGAATTCAGCATTAAAATTCCTCGCGGCCAATTAGAAAAAAATGCCCGCGGCGACCTGGCGGAAGATGAGTTTGAAAAAGGCGGGGTAATCACGGCCAAGGGGATGCAGGCGCTTAAAAATTATTTAAGCGAAGTGCCGGCAGAAAATTTCAAGGCTAATATGAAAGTCAATGAAATCCCTATGCTGTTCACCGTCGAAACGTTCTGTAAGCTGATCATTGCGGCAGTTAACGAACAGAAAGCTTGTGAAACGCTGGCCTGATGCGGTTTTTATTTGTTGATAGAATTTTGCAGTCTTCTCCCGGGGAGTATATCCGGGGGATAAAGCATATTACTCTGGATGATTATTACCTTTGTCCTGATGAGGAAGGTAAGTTGTGTTTTATCCCTTCCCTGATAGGTGAAACGCTGGGGCAGCTGGCAGCCTGGAATGTAATGGCATTTAACCAGTTCCGTTCGCGCCCTGTGGCCGGGGTGGTTGCCAGTGCCAGGCTCCATCGCCCTGCTTATGCAGGGGAGACATTGGAGCTTGAATCATTCATTGACCAGCTTGATGAGGCTGCTGTGCAATACCATAGTGTGGCTCGAGTCGGTGCAGAAGTTATATTTACTGTCGAGGGTGCATTGGGTCCATTATTGCCTATGGCTGATTTCATTGATCAGCAAACGGTGGAAAGGCAGTATGCTGAAGTCAATCGGCCTGGAGAGTGGCCTTGCCAATATGGGGTTAATTCAGCGGTTAGCTTAATTTCACAGCCGGAGCCGCTTACTGGCAGATGCCCGCTTCTTTCCTTTGATCGAATCCTGACCAGTGAACCGGGAATTGGCTTGACTGCCGAGAAACGGATTTCACGCGCAGCCCCTTATTTTCCCGACCATTTCCCTAGAAAGCCCGTTTTGCCGATGACGGTGCTGCTTGAGTGCAAGCTTAATTTAGCCCGTGAATTTATAGCACGCGCCTCTTTTGATACCGAGTATCAACTGAGTGAGTTACGCAAGATTAAAATGAATGAATTTATCTATCCTGGTGATACAGTAATATCCAAGGTCAAACTAAAAGAGCAAAATACACAGCAGCTGGTATTAAGTTATCGCAGTGAAGTGGATGGTAAGCGGGTCTGTGTATTAGACGTGGTAATGACTGCGAAAGGTGGTTAATATGAAAAATAGACGGGTGGCGATTACGGGGTTGGGCGTGGTATCGCCATTGGGTAATGATGCCCAATCAACCTGGCATAACCTGATAGCCGGACAATCGGGAATCGCTGAAATAAGCCATTTTGATGCCAGCGGTTTCCCTACCCATATCGCTGCCGAAGTACACAATTTTACCCTGAATCCTGCGGTTAAAGGGAAGCATAACCGCTTCCTGATGCCATTTACAGCGTATGCCCTGGATGCGGCCTATCAGGCCTTTGAGGATGCGGGGATTAAGCCTGGCAAGCAGACAGCAAACCGTTGGGGCGTTGTGACTGGCAGTGGCATGATGACCGCTGAATTTGATTATCTCCAGCGCTTTCAACAAACCTGTGCCACAGATGGTTGCATTGATTGGGAAAAGTTACAGCAAAACGCACAGGATTTTTATCGTTTGGTTGATTTTGGCAAGACGACTTCCAATTCTGGCTTGTCATTGCTGATTCAGCAATTTGGCATTGAAGGCTATGCTTCTTCTGTCCATACGGCCTGCGCCTCCGGAGGGCAGGCTTTGGGTTTGGCAATGCAGGTTATTCGCCGCGGCGAGGCGGACTTTATGCTGGCGGGCGGTTTTGATTCAATGATTAGCCCTCTGGGATTATCCAGTTTTTGCTTGCTGGGTGCCTTATCAACCTATAATGAAACACCAGCAACGGCAAGCAGACCCTTCGATGGTACCCGCAATGGTTTTGTATTGGGGGAAGGGGCGGCATTTTTAATTCTTGAGGAGTGGGACAAGGCAAAGGCGCGGGGGGCAAAAATTTATGCCGAGCTTGCCGGTGAAGGTAACTCCTTAAGTTCCTACCGTATTACCGATTCGCATCCTAATGGAGATGGTGCGATTCAGGCCATTGAACGCGCATTAAAGGATGCTGGCGTAAGTGCTGCCGAAGTAGATTACGTTAATGCCCATGGCACATCGACTAAAATGAATGACTTGAGTGAGACCAATGCGATTAAGGCGGTATTTAAAGAGCAAGTCGGGCAATTGCCTGTAAGCTCTACTAAAAGCCAGACTGGCCACTTGATTGCTGCTGCTGGCGCCCTGGAAGCAGTGTTATCCGTTCTTGCAATTCAACAGGCACAAATCCCCAAAACCGCTAATTTGACAACACCAGATCCCGATTGTGATTTGGATTATGTGGTGGATGGTCCACGAGAGAAAGCATTAGGCGTGGTGCTGTCAAATTCGTTTGGTTTTGGCGGATCGAATAGTTGTTTGCTGTTCAAACATCCTGAGTTTGAAGGAGTTGTCAAATGAGCAACCGTGTTTTTATCACAGGTCTAAGCGCCCTGAGTGCCTGTGGCAATAGTGCTGACAGTACCTGGGAAGCTGTCATGTCGGGACGTAGCGGCATTGAAGCCATCAAACAATGGGATTTATCCTCCTGGAGCCATCGGTTGGGGGGGGAGCTTAAGAATTTTCAGCCGGCTAAAATGCTGCCTGATCGAAAATTAATGAAAGTGATTTCCCGGCAGGATGCAATGGGGATTAATGCGGCCATGCAGGCTGTCAATCACAGCCAACTCCTCAACTACAGGGACACACTCGATTCAGCGGATCCCTTTAATGACGAAACGGCTGTTTATGTAGGTTCGCCGGGTAATAAATATTTTCAACAGGATGATTTCCTGCCGTTGCTCGCCAAGACCGCCGATATGCAGCAGTTTGCCAGCCAGTTGTTTACTGAGGTCCACCCGATGTGGCTGCTTCGCATCCTGCCTAATAATGTTTTGGCTTATACCGGAATTACTTACGGGTTTAAAGGGCCAAATCACAATATTACCAATCATGCTGTCAGTGGAACACAAGCCATAATAGAAGCGTATCAGGCAATCAAACAGGGGCAGGTGCAGCGTGCTGTTGTCGTGGCTTATGATGTGATTGAGCCCCAGGCTCTTTTTTACTATGAGAAATTAGGTGTTTTAAGTTCACAGCACCTTAAGCCATTCGATAAGGCCCATGACGGTACTCTCCTCGCCGAGGGAGCGGCTGCTTTGATTTTAGAATCTGAAGCCAGTGCCAAGGAACGTTCGGCAACCTGCTATGGTGAAATTGCTGGCGGCCTTTGCGCTACGGAAGCAGCCGGATTGTTTTCAATAGAAGCTGAAGGAGAACACTTGGCTGCATTGATTCAGCGCACATTAGAGGCTCAGCAAATTAATCCTTCGGAGATTGATTTGCTGGTGGCTCATGGCAATGGGAACAGTAAATCCGATGATAGTGAAGCACAGGCAATCAGTCAGGTTTTCGGTTCAAAAAGCGTTCCTGTGACAGCTTTTAAATGGGCCATGGGGCATACACTTTGCGCCTCGGGCATTTTAGATGCGGTGTTGACTGCTTATGCGTTGAAAGAGAAGTGCGCTCCTGCCATCACTAATTTTGATAGTGCAGCGCCAGCCTGTGAGCCATTAAATCTCAGTGCCCAGCACCGTCATTTAGAACAGGCAACTACGGCACTAATGATTAACCGCGGATTTGCCAGCATGAATGCCTGTTTGGTGATTAAAGCCAGTGAATAAGCTACATACCCAGATAGACAATTTGCGCATTTCTCTTGCTGGACGGTTCCTTTATCGTTTTGTTCCTTACCGCCGTCGCGTCATTAAAGCCAATATCAGCCAGGTTTTCGGCGAGCAATTAAATTCAGGGCAACAGAAACGCCTTGCCCAGGCTTTTTATTCTCATTTGGCCACCTCGATTAAAGAAATTATCCAATTGCGCTTTATGGCTGAGGGAAAGCTTCGCCAGCGAGTGGAAATCCGCGGGCATGAGCGCCTATTGGAAATTGCCGCCCAACAGCGAGGGGTATTGGTTTTAACTGGCCATTTTGGTAATTGGGAATTTGCTCCAATTGGCGGTATTCTAAACTTTAAAGAATTTCAGGGACAGTTTCATTTTATTCGCCGCACCTTAGGGAATAAAATCATTGAGCGTCTTTTATTTCGCCGTTATTATCAGGCCGGACTCAATGTTATCCCTAAGAAGAACTCCCTGGAGCAAGTATGTAATGCTCTCGATCAGAATCATGCGGTGGTTTTTGTATTAGACCAGCATGCTTCGTTGGTGAATCGCGATGGCGTTGCGGTTGAGTTTTTTGGTAAGAAAGCGGGAACATACCGCAGCCTTGCCAGTTTTTCGCGCCATACCGGCGTTCCGGTGGTGCCTGCGGCCGGATATCGTTTGCCTGACGGGCGGCATGTCCTTGAATTTCATGAGCCAATCTACTGGCAAGATTACGGTAATACCCAAGAGTCTATTTATCGCAATACCCTGGCATACAACCAGGCTCTGGAAAAAATCATCCTGGCTCATCCGGAGCAATGGCATTGGCTGCACAAGCGGTGGAAATTGAATGTTCACAGAGCCTAGTACAACGTTTCATTGAATCTGTCTTACACTGTCATTCCTGCGCAGGCGGGAGTCCATTTTTAAGGCGCTCCGTGCTATATCCTGCATGGATCCCCGCCTTCGCGGGGATGACAAGAAACAGAACAATTTGCACAAGACAACCTGTCAAAACTAAATGAAAACGGTACTAGTTTTTACCCTGCTGTTGGCGGGTGAAAAATGCAAAATGGTAATTATACAGGCCAACATAAGTGCCATCCGATTGAAATTGAAGCAAGACATGATTAACTTGATCCATTAGTGCCTTATTTCCCGGCAAGCTTACAATACCCAGTCCGTCCCCCACCTCAAAATGCTCTTTCAGCAGCTTCACCTGCTCAGGATATTCATGTTCTACGTATAAGGCAGAGAAGTAGTTAATGAAAGCGGCATCTATTTTGCCATCATGGAGGTCAGCCACTAAATCTGCCTGTATGGGGTAAGGAACGACGGTGAACTGCCCGATAAAATTCTGCGAAAGATAATCAATATATCCTCTGCCAATTAAGGCACCGACTCGTTTTCCTTGCAGGTCAATGACTTTAGCGGCAGGATTTTTTTTCGGCAAAATAAACGAGCCCTGACAAACAAGATAAGGCAGGCTAAAGAGAAAGGCTTGCTGTTTATCCGGAATGACGATGCCGCCAATGGCAAAATCAATTTTCTTTTCCTCAAGAGCAGAGAACAGGCTGGTATATTTCATGGGGAGGTATTCACACTGCCATTGTAAACGGATGCAAATCGCATTCATTAAATCAATGTCAAATCCCTCTGCCATATAGGTTTTATCAGCCGATACAAATGGTGGGGCGAATAAAGGGACACCAATTCTGATTTTTGTATTGGCAAAAGTGTAAAAACAGCAAAAGGTTAATAGGATAAGGCATATTTTTTTCATTTTTTAGCTTATCTTGCTGATTTTATCTAATTATAGAACGTTTTTTGCGGATAAATGCAAGCAGGATGAGTGGTTGAAATTTGGTCGTAGATTGAGGATTATGGCTCAACATAAGTAACAATTTTTTACAATTAGGTAATATTTAATGATTTTAATCCTCACCTGGAGTCATTATAATGAAAAATTATTCATGGGTAAAAGCAGGGCAAGCCCATACCGTTTGAGTGGAGTAGAAACTGAGACGGGAATAGTTTGACTGTACTTTTGTCATTCCCCGGCAGGCGGGAATCTATTTTTTACAAAATGAGGGAAACCAACTTGAGAAATGGATTCCCGCCGGCGCGGGAATGACTATTACTTAAATGTTCAGAGGATAATTTTGCCTGGGGTAGAAAGAATATGTCATTTACTAAAGCTTCATTTGATGGGATAGGCTCAGGCGCTGGGGTTGCCTGGCCTTTTTTTGGCATTTTTTCTTCAACCTTGGGTCTTGCTGCCGGCAGTACTATTGCTTTAATCAGCGGAGGGATTGCAGGACTATTATTTTGTGCTGTCAGTGGGGCCATTGTTTACCTTTCTTATCAAAACGCATTAAAGGAAGAAAAGGCATTAAAACAAAAATTAGAACGCAAACAGGATACGGTAATCGCATTCCTTCACAGTTATCTGGAAATCCTCTATAGCGATTGTTTGTTGGAACGAGGAAAATCGACCGATACGTTTACTCCCGATGAGATAGTTCAAAAAATGATGGCTAAAGTTGCAAAAGATCGGGTAGATAATCTGCTGGTTAAAGAGATCCTCAGTCAAGAAATTATCAAGCAATTTATACAGACTAAAACTAGTTCAGAGGAAGAAAACCAATGGTTTTCAGAAGTTAACAAGCTTGTAGCCAGGTTAACTTCTGAAAAAGCAAAGCAGGTGCCTAAAGGCGAGCAGATAAAGGCTGCATTTCTGGGGGCTGTGGGTACATTTGGCGCCATTGCCGGTTGCACGGCAGGTTTCTTTGGTTTGTTGTCAGGGGTTGGCTTGTTAGCGGGATTCAGTGCTGTGCCTGTGGTAGGCTGGCTGACATTGGCTGTAGCGTTTAGTTTTGCCGTCTTTGTAGCAATCAATACTGCTCAGCAAGTGGCGGATAAGCACAAGCTGAAGCAAATGTCTCAAAATGCCAAGCAGATGTCGAAAGAGGTAAAGGTATTGTACGATACCAAGGATAATCAACGATTGGTTAACGAGGTTGTTACTGAAAGATTGGCGGAAATTAATTCCACCACTAAACCGACTATAGCGCTTTCTTCTGACAAATCAGAATCCCCATGGAATTATTGCGGTGTTGATTTTGGTCAAAAACCAGGTAATTAGTGAAAAATAATAGTGCACCTGTTATATAGACTTGTCTTTCTGGTTATAATTGCATTTAATTGTTTTTTAACCGGCAATAGCCAAGGGTTGTCATGTTTTATAGAAAAATGCTGAAGTCAAAAATTCACCGTGCCCAGGTTACCCATGCCGATTTAAGTTATGAGGGAAGTATTACCCTTTCACCAGAACTGCTTACCGCAGCCGATATTCTTGCCAATGAAGCAGTGAATGTATGGAATGTCACCGCAGGAACACGCTTTGAGACTTATGCGATAGCCGGCCGGAAGGGCTCATCAGATGTTTGTGTCAATGGCGCCGCTGCACATCTGGTTACCCCTGGAGATATTGTTATTATTGCCTCCTTTATTCAGTTGGCAGGCGACGTTTGCCATCATCATCAGCCTAAAGTAGTCTTTGTCGATGAGCATAATCAGATAAAAGAGATGAGGCCTGAAAAATTGGCGGTCAGTTTGTCAGGTTAAGTCCCTGGTTCACGCCGGGGTGGATGGAGCGCCAGCGAAATCCGGGATCGGAGCTTGATAATGCCCCTGGATTTCGCTGGCGCTCCATCCAGGCTACCATTTTCAAGGAAAAACCGCACTCTCACGTCCGTTTATTTTTGCAATTAATCCCGCTTGAATTTGCGGGATTAATTGCAAGTTTGAAGTAATTAGCTTAGTCCGGTTTCAGTTTCCTAAGCTTGTCTGCAGGGTCTGTGGAAAATGGCGATGGGCTTTTAGCTTCCTCTTCTTCCTTTTTCTCTCCCACTAAAGAGGGTGAACTCTCTTGCTTTATATCACGTAGGCCTTGACGATATTTATCGGTGGCTGCAAGTGGCATGCGCTTTTGAATTAATGTAAGGCCATTTTGCAGCTTGGCATTTTGAGGATCTTTCTCCAGCGCACTTTTAACCTGATCATGGATTTGTTGCAAACTGCCATTAAAAAGCTTGCCACTGCCGCAGGAGAACATATGCGAATCAATGGGCTTACCATCGGCGCCGATTACCGTACCAAAAAACTCAAGGCCTTTTTTCGCCTGTTTGTCAAAGAAATCTTCGGCTGCCTGCATGCTTTCAAATTTTAACAGCCCGTTTGCTTCCGGTTTCTTGCCAAATTCCAGTTCATAGGCATCAGAGATCCGTTCCCAATTAGAGCCAGGCTGTGCTGGTTTGAAGGTGATTTCTTCCTCTTCTTTTTTGAGAGAAGGCTTTTCACCAAGACTTGCAGACAGGGCATTTTGAGCCTTTTTCTGTTCAAGAAGTTCAAAGTCTTCTTTTTCTTTGGCAAGTCTTGCCTCTTCTTCTGCTCTCTTTTTAGACTCCTCTTTCTCTTTCGTCATGTTAACTCTCCAGCTGAGGTATTAGTAAAACCCTCTAATCTTTAATAGTTAAATTATTGTATACATTTTTAACAAAGACAAAAAGTTGGTAAAAGGTAAATTTAGTGTAAAAATTCCTTTAAGCTAACATTTTGTTTTTCAATTATTAATTGACCTGTAAGTAAGATCACTTTTGCCTATACTTATTAGTAGAGGAATTGTTTAGGGGAAGATCATGGAACTTACAATTTTTTTAGCAAAAGTCATTGGCTGGTATTTTGTGATAGTCAGCCTTTTTATGCTTACCCGCCAGGAGGCCACAAAATCCTTGATTGCTGATGTGTTGGCACAAAGGGCATTACTGTTTTTCATGGGTATCGTAACGCTCATTATTGGTTTGTTACTCGTGTTAAGCCATAATGTCTGGGTTATGGGATGGCCAGTGATCATCACTTTAATTGGATGGCTTGTACTGATTTCAGGTATTTTACGATTAACGTCTTCCAAACTAACTACAAAAATAGGCAACTGGTGGTTAAAAAATCCTGCCTACCTTGTTGTAGCCGCGGTAATTTACCTGTTAATTGGCCTTTATTTGCTGTACATGGCTTATTTTTAAGTCCTGCTCTTCCGGCTTGTCAAAGAGGTTAAATCGATGATAAGCCGGAAGAAACCAAGCCAAATAGTGGATTATTCCTGTCTGAAGGCACATCCAGGGTTGCTCTTTACTTGGCAAATAATCTTCCTGATATTTAACTTTCCCTTAACTATTTATTGGTAAGCTGGATAAAAAATAGTTTATGGGATAACGATGAATAAATTTTGCCCGAAAGAGTATTATATTCGCCAAAATGAGGAAATCCTGGGAAAAACAATAGGTGAGCGAGTGGAGCTCAAGCCTCAGGGGATGCTACTGGTTGAGAGCTATTACGCGGATAAGTACCAGGCGGCAATCAGCCCGGCTTATCTAGCAGAATGTGAAAGGATCACCTCCAGGCTATCTAAGATAAGAGAAAATGCAAAGAATTATAGCAATTATCGAGATGCTTTAATTGTCGATCAAGGGTTTGGCTATCATTCTTTTCCTTACATTTACCTTAAAGAAGATAACCAGGAAATTGTATTAATTGTTGATTCGCAAGGCGGTAAAGCTTTACATAGAAAAGTTGCTGAAGCGATGTTTAAGCAAACCGGAATAACCACCTACGCTGTTGAAGATAGTTACCAGAGTGATAATTATTCTTGCCATACAGGGGCTCTTGCTATTGCCAAAGACTGTGTCGCCAAGGAAACCTCTGGCAAGTACCGTCTGAAAAATCTCCTGCCAACGATAAAAGAAAGGGCAAAAGTAGCCCTTGATAGTCCAGGATTTTACTGGGCAAAGTTACCCAATGAGCTGTTAAAAGTTCCTCATCTCTCTCAATTTGTCGAGGAGCATGAGCAAGCCTCTGAAAGGCCAATAAACAAAAAGGGAGCGTCGTTGAGGATGTTTCGTGACCGCTTCAAGCTTAACTGTGGAGGTATAACCATCAATGATTACTTACGCCAAAAAGGACTTCACTTTGCCAATATTATTGAAATTCAGTTTTATGCCGAGCAATTAAAAGAAAAGTTAAAAGGGAAGCTAAAAGAGAAATGGCTGGAAGAATTCATTAGCGACGCCAAGACTATTTTAAGGAACAACACGAGTCCTGATTCACACGAGCTCCTGTTTAAGTATGTCTCCGAATGGGCGCAAAAGAATGGTTTGCCACAAGAAATTGATATAGAGAGTGAGCAGATGAAAGCGCAGGCGACCAGCAAAAACCTCACTCTAGCCCCCGATCCTATCAATTGGCCTGATTATTCTAATGTTAGCTTGCCTGAGGATACTTTACTGACTAAACAGCGATACAATGCTATCCATCAAGTCGCAAGCCAACTGCAATCAGAAGTTGATTCCAGCTGGCCTTATCCGAATAAAAGCAGGAAAAAAGAGAAGGTCAAGGCATTAGCCTCTTTTGCCGAGCTTCTTGCTGGTGCACCTTGCTCGGGTAAGACTTTGGTTCAATGTATTGATGAAATTAAGCAAACGTATCCTGACCTGACCAAGGGCGCGAGAAGCCGCGTTGGCAATTTGCTGGAAGGCTTTATTGAAGAAGCTAATTTAAACATAGGCTGCAGCTTTAGATAGGATGGTTTGATTCTATTTGCCGGGCATCAGGTTGCTTATAACAGGGTTGAAGGAGTGGTGTTTTTGGGCGCAGAATCATTAATCCTGCTTCCAGGTATTTGAAAAAAAGATGCCAGGTATGAAAATTTACCGCTTATCTCTTCTAAGAAGGGAAATCTTGCTTGTTGAGAGCCAAGCGATTGATTATCGTTTTCAATCAGCGCAGGAAGGCTGGATTCATTGAGCAAGGAAGCCAGTTCATGAAAACTTCCCGGTCCCTGGGTTGCGCGGCTTAACAATGATGCCAGTTTATCTTTTTGATTAAATTGACAATAAAGAGCAATTAACTGTTTACGATTGGTTATCAATGGTTCCAGGTTAGCAACCAGCCAGTTATCAAGGTTACGATCATGGCGGGCTCGATTCAATAGCTTTTCAAATAATAGATCGACTGCCTCTCTTGTTTGTAATTCGCTGCTGTCATGTCGCTGCCACTCATAAATAACCAATGCTTCAACCAGATTGCTTAAGGAGCGCAAATCTGCTTCTGCGTTGATACGCGAGAGAAGGACTGGCAGGTTTTCTCTTCTTGGTAAAACGGGTTTCAGTTCTTGTGAATCGGGCAAACTGTCTTCTTCTGACGTTGCTTTAACTGCCTCGGTTATCTCGACAAAAAGTGGCTTTCGAGGTTGAAACCAGGTTTCCCAGCCGTAAAAAATACTGCGCTTAAGCCAGATACGAAACCTGGCTAAAAAACCGCTGATTTTGGCAATTGATGTTTCAAATTGTGCTTCTTTCAGAGCCTGTTTTGCCATGTTGCGTTCTTCAGATTCTTTGGGCAACAAGGGCAATCCGAGAGAGCATAGGGTTATTAAGTTTTGATAATCAGCACCTTGGCCAAAGTATTCGATTGCCTTGCTGCAATTAAAACTTAACAGCTTGGCACAGATTTCCTGATCAAATAATAGGGGGTGATTGAGGAAACATTCAAAGAGGGCTTTGCGGGTGTCAGCAGCTATTTCCGATCTTCCCATAATCCAGGCGCTGGTATGCAGTTGCTTGCGTCCTGAAATCGTGCTGCTGTTACCTTCAAAAGCCTTCAGATAACTGTTCATACAACGTTTTAACGGCTCAGTCTGGCCATGATAATGAATTAGAAAATAATCAATCGCAGTTATCTTGCTGGCATGTTTACCGAGTGTCTGTATTAAAGGATTAACAGGAAATTCTGTTACTGGGCTTTCTTTAATTGGCTGTTGTTTCCCCCATCCTTTGGTTAACCGGTGTAAGAAATTTCTCCTATTTTCGTTGTCGGTTGTATTCTGCAAAAGAGGGATAAATTTTTGCATGCGGTTAATGTTAATTCGTCCATCATCATAGAAAACAGAGCAGTCAGCAAATACAGCACTGCTTCGTAGATAATCACTGGTCGACCGGGCCATTTTTTCCTGTAATAAACAAAACGTTTCTCTTTCGCTTAATCGAATGAGTAATTGAATATTTTCTGAGGTAAACAGAGGGTCATCTGCAAAAATATTTTCCAGTAACTGATTAATAAAGGTGACAGCATAACCCTGTTCTTGTCCTCCGTAGAGATAAAGTCGGCAGAGTTCGCCAAGATGTGATTCATCACATAAGCCAATTAAATTTTTGCGGCTTGAGGCTGATAATTGGTCGAGGTTTTTGATCAGGGTCGCGACAATCGTCTGACGTTTTTTTTCTGTTATCCGGGTTAACTGGTTTGTCATTTTACGGGTAGAAATATTCATCAGGGTCGCTAATACCTTGTCGCTGCCAGGCATACCAGCATAGTAATGTAGCCAATAACCCAGGATTAAATCCTGCTCAGCTATTGTTTTTAAAATCAATCTTAGCGATGGTTCGTTCAACTGGCGAAAATGTTTTATTGAACACAGCAGGCAGAATGCGGCTTCGGGAGAGAATTGGGCAATCGCTTCCAGGGGGAGGCTGTCAAGATTAAGTTGGGCTGTTAATGGTTGTAATCGCTGAGGCAAGCGTTGACTGGCGCCGACAAGGTGGTTAAAGGGGGAAGTTCCAGGCAGCTTCTCCAGATAATCCTTACGGCTTAACAGATAAGCTGCGATTAATGATTGAATGTTGCTATCCGGGGTTGAATTCAGGAGGTGAATTAACTCATTAAGGGAAAATGGACATTGCTTTAACACGCTAAGAAAATCGAGCCTGCTTGTTGAGGTTTCAAGGATAACGTCTACATGAGGCTTATGCTTCAAAATAGACTGTAATAATTGCAGACGATTAAAAGAAGATGCTTTTACCTGGGTTTGTAGCCATGGCCAGGAAAATCCCTGGACAATATTTTCAACCAATGCGGAATCAATGGGGCTGACTTGAATGATACGCTCGAAAAGCCAGCTTGTTTTGGCTTTGGTTAATGTTGTTATGGTTGGTATCCTCTGGCATAGGTCAGGAAGCAGGTTGTGGTTGAGCATATGGAACAAGAGTTTCTCAAGGAACGGCTGATTGGCTATTTCTGTCTCATCAGTTTCTTTAAGCCAGGCGAGGAAATGGGGAGTTAAGCGCCTCTTATCCTTGGTTAGAAAGGAAGATAGGCAAAGCCAATGATAATAAACTGCAGGTTGCTGGCTATTGATTTCTTTCTCGAATTTTTCCATTGATTGGTAATAAACGACTCCTTTGGATTGACAGAGTAAAAAATCAAAGCAGCAGGCTAAATTTTTTGTTGCTTTAATTATCGTTTTATCTTCAGGCGAGTACTGTATTAGTTCTTGCTGTAAGCGAAGTAGATTGGCATAAATGCTGGCGTCCCCACAAAAGCAGGCCCAGGTTTCTTTATCATCCAAAGCACACCAGCCTGACAATTCTGGTTGAGGTTCAATAAAAAAAAGCAATCGTTGCACAAGCAACATTTTTTCACAATCTGCTGGTTTCAGGCTGGCAAGCCTGGGAATGGAAAGGTGCTGTAGGAATAGGTCAATGTGTTCCTTATCCTCTTCTCCTGTGAAATGTTGCAGATAGTCACTAATCAGATTGCGGTATTTTCCACCTAATCCGGCATAAATGATTTGTTGAAGTAGCTGTTGATACTGTTTTGGTGTTTGCAGGGCAAAGTTAACAACCCGGGTTAACAGCGAGTGACTTAAATTAGCAAGTAGTTCCTGAGTCTTTTCTGGTTCGCTAAAGAGGTGTTCCAGGGTATATAACAATTGATGACAAAGGGTTTCATTTGCCGGAGAAGAAAAGGCAGGCAGGTAGGAATTTAAAAGGACTGCCAGATCATAAGGCTGCTTGTTTTTGATAGAAGAATAGCTGAGATTTCCAAGCCGTTCAAAATCCTGTGCATCCCGGTTATAGCCAAGACCTAAACTGCTAAGCTGCTTCCAGCGGGCGGTTAACCGCTGGCCAATTTCATCAAGGGTGGCCAGTTCCATTCGAATCCAGTCAATTTCCAAACCCCGGGTATAACTCTCAGGTAGAAAAAGGGTTGCTAATTGTGGCCAGGACAGGCGGTTTTCCTTAGCCTGTATAACCAGTCTTAAGAGATTTGTCAGATGGGGCTTTTGGGCAAACTTGGAAGCTTGGTATTGCAATCTTAAATGAGTTAAAGGTTGTAACATCAACTGTCCAACGAACGTCTGGATTGATGATGCTGTTGCCTGTTTTAATCCATGGTATGCACGAGTAAAGGTTATTAATTGTTGGTGAACGGATTCCAGCTGGGCTATCAGATCCTGGTTTGGGTAGTAAGCAAGTAGCCGCTGTAATAGTTGGCTGTCCATATTTTCTGTAATGGGAGAAAAGAACTGCAATAGCAGCCATTCCCTGAACTGTGGGACTGCTAACAAGCCTGGAATGTTTAAGGCAGAGGTCAAGAGGGTTTCCAGTCTGGCAGTAATTGAATAGCAGCAGGATTCTAACCAATGTTGATGCTGTGCCGCAGCAGTGGTAAGCAGGTCAATTTCTATTTTATCCAGTGGTTGAATTTTATTATTCCTGATCCGGCTAAAATAGGAATCAGTTCTGAAGAGCTGGATTAATTTGGCTGGGGAGAAATGCTCGATTGTCTTTAGCTGCCGTTGAAAGTGGTTAACGATGGCGGAAACCCTTTGATAGTGCGAAAAATTAACTTCTTTTATTACCTGCAGGTACTCAATCAGTAAATTGAATAAGCAATTTAGCTGGATTTCAGCAATCGATTCATTATGTTTACTATAAATAGGCAAAATTATCTGCTGATAAAGTGGCGTTTGGCTGATACAGGCTTTAATCTGTTCATCAGCGTTCTGGTATTGGTTCATTATTTCCATCACCGCTGTTAGTAACGGCAGACGCTGGATCCAGCGTGATGAGGTAAGTGCCTGGGATGCGACTTCATCACAGGAAGAAAAGGGTTCATAAAATGCACTTAGTTGATTAATTTGGGTCAATAATTGTATCTGAGCTTGTAGCATCTGGCTGAACATGCCTTTGTTTAATCGTTGTAATAAACCAGGATGACAGGATAAGCCCCTCCAGGGGTCAATAGCAGTTTGTTCAAGGACAGAGTATAAAAAACCTGCTGGTTCGGGGGGGATGTCGAGTGAAGGGTTTTGCAGATAGTCGCTGAGGCAGCGGCGATAATATTGGTTTTCTCCAACCAGTTGTTGGAGTTGTAGCTTATTCTCTTCGCTAACGGCATAATTGCTGAATGCGGCAAACGTTTGCCAATCTACATTCATCGATTTAAGCCAGGTTGCTAAGGGAATAGACTCTGTTTTCAGGTAATCAAAAATAGCCTCTGTGAATGCTGTTTTAGTGCTGATTGGGCTAAAGCTGTCGAGGATACGTAATATTTGTTTGCCGGAAGTGATTTCTGCCAGCAGCATATTGCGTTCTGATTGTCCAAGTGCGGCGATGCTTGCCGGGTGTCTGGCTAATAAATCGACAAAGATAAAACGTGTTTTGCTTTGTTGATAAATCTTAAATAAGGTATCAACGGGTAATGCACGTGCCAAAGTCATTAGCGAGGACCATTGGAGATCGCCTAATATTGGCTGCTGCAGCAAATCTAAGCCCAACTCCTTGCGGTTTTTTTCGTTTAAGGTATCAAAAAATATTGCGAACTGATCTTCGTTCATTATCGCCGGTGGGGCACTTAAAAGCTGCTTGATAAATTCCTGGTAATGTGGATGACGGGTCAGGTCAGGATGTAGGCGGGTACAGTTGCTTGCAAGTAACAGGGTGGTTAGTGGATGAGTTGCTGTTGATTTGCGGTCAATGTTCTCAAGCCAGGTTAAAGCAGATTGAGCAAAGGCTTTACTCCCAAGGATGAGGTTTGACCAACGACGATCATAACTTTCCAGGAAAGCGATGGTATTAAGTACTATCTGTTGTACTTCACGAGAAAAATGAGCAAATTGGCTTGAATCTATTGTCTTGTTCTGGATTAAGCTGGCCAGTAATTTAAGATGGCCAAGAACCAGCTTGATGTCATCGTATTGGTTTGCGTTCAGATCAGGGATCTGCAGTAAAATCAAGTTGATTACCAGTAAGATTGAAGGTGCTATATTTTGAGAGGAAATGGACTGCTGTACTTCAGTAAGGAACTGCCGTTTTATTTTAACCGGCTGGTTATTTAATTGTTGGCAAATGGCAATACAATGAGCGGTACAGTTATTATTGGCTGCCAGACGAATAAATAGCCGGGTCAGGTAAGGGAGTAATGCTTTTTTCTCATAAAGCGAATCCAGGAAAGCACGGTCTTGTGGCAGCAGGGAAAATAAGCTGCCATAATCCAGCTTGTCAAACCTGCCTTCAACCAGCAGCTTATCCAGCCAATGGGGAAACTTTATAATAAGATCAGCGGGGTTACTCTCCCTGATTAGCCATTGTAGATGCCTGTCGCTTAATAGTGGCAGCAGAGATTCAAAATCTTGCATACTGCTAATAAAAGCAAGGCTTTTTTCAATCAAAGGATGGTTGCTGCAGTGTTCAACCTGGGCGATTAATGTCGTGATTAGTTGTAGCTTTTGCTCCCTGGATTTATTTTGGAAAAAATTGGCTGCTTTTTGCCAGTTGGCCAAGGTTAATTCCTGCATCGATTTAGTCAAAATAGCAGCGATGCAGGGGATTTCTACAGCGTTGAGACTTGATGATGCAATTTGTGCCAGGTATTGTGCACCCAGGGATGCATCTCCGTTTTGACAGATATCGGCTGCAAGCCGAGCCAGGATGGGATCAAAGCGATCAGGACTGTTGAGTTGTGTTGTTAACAAGGTATTGCAAGGCGCTTCCTCATAATCGATATCTGGTTTTAGCAAGCGCCAACAGGCCTGCTTCAAATAAAGATAGTTCTTTTTTCCCTGTTCATTCAGTGTCTGTTGCACTGCTCCAAGGTTGATGAATAAATGTTGTAATTTCTGCGGTGTCAGGCGAAAATGAGTAAGCAATTCAAGGGCGATAGTTCGACATTCTTCATGTTCAAGCGTTACCCTATTTAAAATACGGCTGGCTCTCAGCCTGAGATCCGTTTGGACACTATTGACCAGATAACCATGCAACAAACTGGGGGTGATTTCTTGAAGTGGAGATGAGCGGGAGGCCAGGGAAATGAGGCAACCTGGCGTTTTAAGCAGGTATTTGGCCAAATCCTTTGCTTGTGGATCAGCAATCCATTGATGGATAGGAGCTTTCTCTTCATAAGAGGATTGCAAACGGCGGCAAAAGTGATGTAAAAGTTGTTCCAGGGTAGGACAGTAATCTTTATCAGTCTGTACCTTCTCAAGCAATTGAAAAATGACCGTTATCAAATTTTTATCGTCAATTGACGGGACTAATTTATTTAGGAGTCCTTCACTGATAATGGGGGTATTGAGGAGTAAAAAAAGCAAAAGCGGCTGTCGGTCATCGTTGGTTAATAATTCGACAAAGCCATGATGTGTGCGGTAACCATGACGGATCCCATATAAATAAAGATCTAAAAATTCAGTACTGGTATACCGTTTAAGTAAGGCTAATTGGCTTGAAGGTTTCAGAATAGTAAGCAGGGAATGGCAATAAGGTAATAAACGGTGCTTATTAAAATCTTCAGTGAATAGAACATGGAGCCATTGAAAACTAATTTTGCTGTTTTCATTGAAATTTAAAAAAATGGCTTTGATTGCCTCATTGGCCGCGCTTTCCGGAAGTAGTTTAATCGTTCTTGCTAAATCAACTAAATGCGAGGAAGGAGAAGATGAGCAGGCTATTTTCTCGCACAAAACCTGGTAATAAAGTGAGGACAACGTCGCAGTGTCATGCTGTAAGGCATGGCATAAGGCTGCGATATGGCCGCAAAGTTTAATAAGTTGGCTTTCATCTAATCTTTTCAGACAGACTTCAATTAAACCCTGATGGCGAATATTACTGCCAGTTATAAAATTAATGGTAAAGGTTTTATCTTCATCATCAATCGCATCCATGCAAGCCAGTAGCTGTTCTTGGTCATAGGTTTTTTCAATAAAGGTGTCCAGAAAGCGAATGAAATCTGCCAGATTGTTCTGTACATGGGAATAGTATTGTTTAAGGAAGGTTGGAAGTTCTTTCAACGGTAAATCTGCAAAAACGGCTAATAAAGCTTTATTGACCACCTCCTTAAATGAGGGATCCTGTAAATTATATTTTCCTAGCGTGTTGAGGAGTTCAGATACTAATTCTTTTTGTTGCCGGGCGCTGGTTTGCGACAGAAGCCTTTTTGTCATCAGGATATTTGCCAACTCACTATTGTTGTGAATTAGGGACTGGTAGTCTGAAGGGGAGGCAGTTGCCCGTACTGCCAAGGCAGAAGCAAGGGCTTCATATTTTTGTAAATAGGTTTTCCTGCATTCAGCAAAATGGTTGTTTGGCTGTTTTCTGTATCCTGATACATAGGTGGCTGCCTGCGCTCTTAACTGAAAGGTAATTGTTACTAATTGTTCAGTAGGAAGGACCAGGCTTAGGTAATTAAGATTAGTATGGCCGCATAGGGCGGGGGAGAGTAGCAGACTGGCTGCAAGCTTCCCTAAATGTTGATGCAATTCGCTATTTAAGGCATTCTTTGCATGATTAGACAGGACAAAATTGATTAATCCTTCCAGCCAGGGAGAATGGGCATTGGCAGTCTCTGATAAGCGTTCATAAAGGCGCTCGCGTTGTATTGCTGGTAAGCAGGTAAGCAAACAAGTTATCGCCTCTTTTTGAGGCGCGTTTTCAATCCATAAGAGAAGATTGGAAAGCAAATCTTGCCAGTGATCTTGCTTATCGAGGATAAAGAGCGCATTTAGTTGGGTGAGCACCTGCCTGATTTGCTTTTTATCCGAATGATTTAGAGCGTTTATTAATAATGAGGTGTTAATTTTATTTTTTAGCTGGAAATAGTTTTCTGCGCTACTCTCTTCGTTGAGTAACGTGAGCAGGAGAAGGAGGTTCTCAAAGGATTTTTTTTCTGCAAGCCTATCAATAAGATCATTTAGCAGAATAACTGAAGGGGACTCTTGTTTAAAGAGCTTACGAGCCAGGGTAATATCAATTTTAGATAGGAAGGCCGCAACAAAATTCTCGCCCATAGCCAACTCCTTGTCTGATTAAGGCTTAAACGAATTGAGGTAATAATTGCAATCCTTTGAATAGATCCAGAATAACGGTTTGAAAAATAAATTCAATATCTGTTTTATTTTTGCCAAAAATGAGGGGAAAAGAGAATAAGTAAAGAAAATATTTCCAATCTGCCCGCAAGCATGGAAAAGATTAATAACCATTTACTGCCTTGGCTAAGTTCAGCAAAATTGCCACTGATTTCTCCAAGCCCCGCGCCTGCATTGGCTAAGGAAGCAGTAATTGCTGAGAAGGAAGTAACAAAATCATTGCCAAGCGCCATAAATACAACCATCAGCAACAAAAAAAGAGCAATAAAAACGGAAATAAATCCCCACATGGATTCAAGGATCGGTTCTGCCAAGGTATGCTTTCCAAATTTAATGGGGATAAGTGCATGAGGATGAAGCAGCCTTATCATTTCCCGTTTGCTTTGCTTATAGATCAATAGTGCGCGAATGGTTTTTATTCCGCCGCAAGTTGAGCCGGAGCAACCGCCAATGATGGCTAATAACATGATCAGGATAGGGACATAGGAAGGCCAGGTACTAAAAGGAGCGGAGTTAAACCCTGTGGTTGTAGCCAAAGAAATCACATTAAACAGACTTTTTATAAAGGCATGGCCGATGCCAAAAAAGCTATGATGAATTAAACTTAGGGTGACAAGGAGGCTGGCACTAAGAAGCAGGCCAATATAGAAACGAAATTCTTCATCCTGCCAGTAGTGATTTAAGCTTCTTTTTTTAAAGGCGACAAAATGCAGGGCAAAGTTAGTGCCTCCAAGCAGCATGAAAAGACAGCCAATCAGCTCAATGGTTTCGCTTTTATAATAAGCAAAACTCTCATCATGCATCGAAAATCCGCCAGTTGATACCGTAGCAAAACTTTCACCCAGGGCATCAAACCAGTCCATCCCTGCGGCCCAATAGCATAGGGTGCATAATAAAGTTAGGAATAAATAAAGAAACCATAATGCCTTGGCTGTCTGGGCGATACGGGGTGTCAATTTACTGTCTTTCATTGGTCCTGGGGTTTCTGCCCTGAAAAGTTGCATGCCCCCTACACCAAGCATTGGCAGGATAGCGACCGCTAAAACGATAATCCCCATGCCGCCTAAAAATTGTAATTGCTGGCGATAAAATAATATGGCATGAGGCAAGCCTTCCAGGTGCCGAATAATACTGGCTCCGGTAGTAGTAAAGCCTGAAACTGACTCAAACAAGGCATCCGTCATACTATGGTTATGATGGTCGATGGCAAAAATAAAAGGCAATGATGCAAAAAAACAAAGAACAAACCAAAACAGGGCAACAATAAGGAAACCGTCACGAATCTTCAGTTCATTATGTTGCTTTCTGCAGCTGAACCAGAGTGTTGCGCCAGTTGCAAAGGTACAGCCAAAGGCTGCCAGGAAGGGCAACCAGAATTTTTCGCTGAAGATGAAGTTGATAAGCAGCGGAGTAAGCATACTCACACTAAACATCATTAAAAGCAGCCCCAGGATACGTAGGATGGTTTTAATTTGCATGACTTAGCTCATAAAGGTCAGACTAACTTGGAAGAGGGATTCCACCTGGCGCACATAGCGCCTTTTCAGCAGTAATAACAGGACATGATCTCCTGACTCTAAAAGGAGCTGTGGATCGGCCATCAGCAGCTTTTTATCCCTCATCACACCTGCAATAAAACTGCTGGGAGGTAATTCAATCTCCGCAAGACGACGGCCAACTACCTGAGAAGTATATCTGTCTCCATGGGTAATTAATTCTATCGCCTCCGCTTCCTCATTCTGCAGTCGATGAACCTTTACCATATTTCCCCGCCTTAATTTGGTGAGAATACTGCCAATGGTAATCAGTTGAGGGGAAATCGCATGGTCAATATTGCTATCCTGAATGAGTTCTACATAGGCATTGCGATTGACAAGGGCAATGACATATCGTGCTCCCAGGCGTTTTGCTTGCAGGCAGGACATAATATTGGTCTCATCATCATTGGTGACTGCACAAAAAACGTCGGTAAATTCGATATTTTCATTAAGCAGCAGATCGCGATCTGCAATATCTCCTTGCAGAACCGTACTCTTATGAAGTTGGGAAGCAAGGTTGCTGGCATGAGACAAATTACGGTCAATGACCTTAATGCGGTATTTATTTTCCAGGGTTTGTGCCAGCCTGGAGCCGATATGGCCGCCGCCGGCAATCATAATCCGGCGATTAGGATGAGTATAGCGGCCTAAAGCAATGAGTACCTGCTGGATGGCCTGAGGGGAAGCTATAAACAAAACATCATCACCCGGTTTAATTTCATAATCATTGTCTGGTTCAAAGGAAATGTTGTTGTGAAAGATGGCAACCACCCGCGTTTCAATGGGATTGATATGGTTATAAAGCTGTTGAATGGTTTTGCCAACCATCATGCCGCCAGGTTGTGGTTTAATCGTAACCAGCAGGGCTTCTCCCTCGGCAAATTCCAACACATGGGTGGTGCCAGGGTAATCAATCAGATTCTTAATATGTTCGGTGACCAATTTTTCAGGGCTGATGCAGACATCTACTGGCACATGGCTATTACAGAATAACTGCGGATAATCATAGTAGTACCTTGAACGAATGCGTGCTATTTTGGTAGGGGTACGGAAGAGGCTGTAGGCAATTTGACAGCCCATCATGTTAATTTCATCACTGTTGGTAACGGCAATCAACATATCGGCCTGTTCAATGCCTGCTTCAATTAAAATATTGGGATGGGCTGCTGAACCTGAAACAGTCTGGATATCCAGACGATGTTGTAATTCACGCAGGCGATCTTCATTTAGATCAACTAAGGTTATGTCATTGTCTTCACGGGCTAAATTTTGGGCCAGCGTACCGCCTACCTGACCTGCCCCCAGGATGACTATACGCATTAAAGGAGCACTCCTTCATAAACAAAGGTAGCAGGCCCTCGCAAATAAATAGCATCCTTCGTATCAGGCCAATCGACAATCAACTCACCTCCTGGTAAATGGACGTGGATGGATGGCTCCAACTCATAGAAAAGCCTTCCAATTGCAGCGGCAGCTACAGCACCACTGCCGCAAGCCTGAGTCTCCCCACAACCACGCTCATAAACACGCAGGGCAATATGATTTTTATCGATAACTTGCATAAAACCAGCATTGGCTTGCTCAGGAAAAAAAGGATGCTCACTAATCTGTTTGCCCAATTTCTTCACCGGAGCTGCCTCCAGGTTTTCTACCACGCTCACTGCATGGGGATTGCCAACACTAAGGGCATGCACTGGATAAGTGAGACCGCCATGGAGGACCAGGTTATATACCGGGGCGCGATGTGCAGCCTGCAGGGGGATATTCACTGGGTCAAGCTGGGGCCGTCCCATATTGACCGTTACTGTGTTGTCACTATTAATATGTAGCTGCATTCTCGTCGTCTGTGTAGCTACTGTGATAATTTTTTTATCCGTCAAGCCATAATGAGATGCAAAAAGGGCAAGACAACGAGCGCCATTACCGCATTGGCCTACTTCCTGTCCATTGGCATTAAAGATACGGTAAAAAAAATCAATGCCTTCCTCTCTGCTCTTTTCAATAAAAAGGCATTGGTCAAACCCTATTCCGGTATCTCGCCGGGCAAGCTCTGCAATGGTTTCAGGTGGCCAATCTATTGTTTGTCGCACAGCATCAATGATTACAAAATCATTACCCAAGCCATGCATTTTAGTAAATCGAACGGTCATTTATACACCTGATGGCTATTGGAAGTTGAAGGTTGAGGCCTGTCAGGCAGATAAAGAGGCCCTTTTTGCCCGCAAGCAGTTAAAGAGACTGCAATCAGAGTAACTGTTAATAACAAGCGCATGAGCTTTACCACCAGACACTTCGCATTGATACAGAAAGAGCCCTTTCTTAATGTCAATGCATTAAATAAGCAAGTATAAGGAATTCCAATCCAAACTGCCATGTCTGAAAAATAAAATGAACAGTATGGTAACAAAAGATCGTGAATAATGGACATCGACAAATTTTAAACGAAGTTATGAACTGATTTAAAAATAGCTTCCGATCTAGGTGAGGTTAAAACGGCGGTTTTTCCTTGAAGCCTGGATGAAGCGCTAGCGGAAATCGCATAATCAAATATGATTTTGCCTCGAGATCTTTAAACTAACCTTGCTATAGCGTAGCGCATTAGTGATAATTTAGGGCGATTAAAAATGCGGTTTTCCAGGGCGTGTATTCATTAACTCCCGATGCTCCGTGATTGGACTGCAGGAGCTGGCGGTTAGAGGATTCATGAACCGCAGGCGTTGGCCAGGAAAGTCGCACTTTTAATCGCATCTGACGATAATATAAGTTTTTTGGAGAGAAGGTGTTAAACGTTTATACTAAAGAACCAGAGCAGCAGGCACAGGTTTGTTTAATTTGGATGCATGGTTTAGGTGCTGATGCTTCTGATATGGCAGGGCTTTCTGAGCAATTGTTACTGGAAGGAACTGCGATTCGTCATGTTTTCCTGGATGCTCCGGTGCGGCCTGTGACAATTAACAACAAAATGCCAATGCCTGCCTGGTACGATATTCTTGATCTGAAGTTTATTGCCAATGAAGATCGAGAGGGCATCCTGGCAGCAGAAGCTCAGATTCATCAGGTGATTGATACTCAAATTGAACAGGGCATTCCTCCCGCGAGAATTTTTCTTGCCGGTTTTTCTCAGGGTGGGGCAATGGCTCTACGTACCGCCTTACACAGGGAAAAGGTTGCAGGGGTGATTTGCTTGTCAGGTTATCTGCCGCTGGCGGCTGAATGTCGACCAGCCCTTGTCAAGACGGCACCTATGTTTATTGCCTATGGGCGTCACGACCCGCTTGTTTTACCCGCCTGGAGTAAGTTGACTGTTGATTGGTTGGCAGCAGCGGGTTATTCCAATGTGCTCTGGAAAGGCTATCCAATGGAGCATGCGGTCTGCGCGGAAGAAATCAACGATCTCTCTCAGTGGCTTGGTACTCAAATAAAGGGAGAGGCTTGATGACTATTGTCAAAAAGACGCGCGTGGTTTCTTTTTCTTGCGAGCAAATGTATCAATTGGTAAACGATGTAGAGCATTATGCCGAATTCCTGCCTTATTGTTCCCAAAGTTTGGTACATCACCGTGATGAAGACGAAGTGCAGGCTACGCTGTTGATTGCTGCGGCTGGGGTCAGCAAATCATTTACCACCCGCAATCTATTGCAAGCGAATAAAATGATAGAAATTCGTTTGGTTGATGGTCCCTTTAAGCATTTAGAAGGATTTTGGCGTTTTGATGAAGTGCCTGAAGGTTGTCAAATTTCCTTTGATTTGGAATTTGAATTCGCAGGCTGGATGTTTTCAATGCTTTTGGGTTCTGTTTTTGAACAGGTTACGGAAAAGATGGTTGATGCCTTTTGTGAGCGCGCAGAGGCTCTTTATGGTAAAAGTTGAATTAGTCTACATTAAAGAGGACGGATCAACCGTTCATTTAAAGCTCTCATTAAAACCGGGTTCTACTGTTGCGGAGGCGCTAAAAGAGTCTGGCCTCTTAACAGCCCATCCGGAAGTTAAGACACTTCCGGTGGGGATTTTTGCAAAACAGGCTTCTTTGGATACGGTGTTAAAAGCTGGCGATCGGATTGAAATTTACCGCCCGCTTGCCTTCGACCCTAAGGAAAAAAGAAGGCAGCGAGCCAAAACGAATAAGGATTAAGGTTTATGCTCTATACGGGCAAGCCTGTTGTTGGAAAAATATAAACTTAAATTACGTACTTTAAGCGGGCCTGTGCCTTTTCGCCAAGTGTACGCATAATCCCAGCGGTCGTTGTTAAATGTCGGGCTTAATAAGCTGGTGCCCATCAGAATGGCCACATCATTTTTACTCATGCCTGTTTTTAAACGCTCAATTTTTGATTGGGGTAACAGATTGCCTTGTTGCACAATTCGCCTTGAGGAGTCATAGGAAATACAATGAGTCAAGGTTAATGTTAGCGCTATACTAATGAGAATGGTTCTAATTCGCATTTTTTTGCCTGCTATGAAAAATTTCGCCATAATACCATGTCATCGGGTGCGATTAAACTGCGGTTAGTAGTAATTAATGGTAGCCTGGATGGTGCGCCAGCGAAATTCGGGAGCGAGCTTGAGAATAAAGGCATGCCTCTGGATTTCGCTGGCGCGCCATTCGGGCTAACTTTCAGGGAAAACGTAGTTTTAATTGCCCCTGTCGTCCAGAGTAAAGTCACCTGGAACAATGAATTGTGAGGAGTGTTTGTGGAAGAAAGTCAACAGCTGAAAGATGCAGGGTTAAAAATTACCATGCCTCGCTTGAAAGTATTGCAGATCCTGGAACAATCCCGTGATCATCACTTAAGTGCCGAAGGTGTCTATAAAGCACTCCTGGAAATGGGAGAAGATGTTGGCTTGGCAACGGTTTACCGTGTTTTAACTCAGTTTGAAGCAGCCGGGCTGGTTGCGCGTCATAATTTTGAAGGCGGACATTCTGTATTTGAGCTTAGCCAGGGCGAGCATCATGATCATCTGGTTTGTGTGAAATGTGGTAAAGTCGAAGAATTTATTGATGAAATCATCGAGCAGCGCCAGCAAAAAATTGCTCAGCGCGCCAATTTCAAGATGACCGATCATGCATTGAATATCTATGGCATATGCCCGGATTGTCAGTTAGTGGGGATGAGATGATGGTAATAATCGCTATTTCCGTGCTTGCCATTGCAGGATTTAAGTTATAATTAATTATTATATTTAAACAGGGATGTATCATGTACGATGATTTATCTGCTCCTTACCAGGCTGGCGAACTGCCTGCTTTGCAATTAGGCGGAATTTTGCTAAATGACCATTTGTTGCCTGACGCCCCGGTCAATCTGGTGCTTAAATCCTTAAATCGACATGGCTTGATTGCCGGTGCGACAGGTAGCGGCAAAACAAAGACCATGCAGGTGCTTAGCGAACAGCTCTCCCTTCAAGGGGTACCCAGCCTTGTTATGGATATCAAAGGCGATATTTCCGGTTTAGCGATGCCGGGTGAAGCTAATGATGCCATTATTGCACGCAGCCAATCATTGGGTTTGAATTATACACCGCGGGCTTTCCCCGTGGAGATGTTAACCTTGAATGAAGCTTCTCATGAAGGTGTTCCCTTACGCTCAACGGTCAGTGATTTTGGTTCCCTTCTTTTTGCGCGGATGCTGGATGTCAATGAAACACAGGCAGGGGTAATCACTGTTTTGTTTGAGTATGCCAAAGAGAAAAAGTTGCCATTAATTGATCTGGCTGATGTGAAAGCGCTGTTACAGTTTGGACAAAGTGATCAGGGAAAAGCAGAAATAGAAGCACGTTTCGGTGGAATAGCGACTGCCTCAGTAGGGGCGATTGTCAGAAAGATTATTGAGCTTGAAGCCCAGGGGGGAGGCAGTTTTTTTGGCGAACCTTCTTTTAATGTGATGGATCTGCTAAGAACCAATGCCCAAGGTCTGGGTGTTATCTCTATTTTGCGTCTTGTGGACATGCAGGATAAGCCGAAGTTGTTTTCAACGTTTATGTTAAAGTTACTTTCTGATGTTTATCGGTTGCTGCCAGAATTAGGTGATCCTCCCAAACCCAAGTTAGTATTATTCATTGATGAAGCGCATTTGATTTTTAACAATGCCAGCAAGGCGTTACTGAACTTGTTGGAAACTATAGTTAAACTAATTCGCTCAAAAGGGGTCGGCCTGGTTTTCTGTACGCAAATCCCCAATGACATTCCTGATGCCGTGCTGAGTCAGTTAGGGCTAAAAGTGCAGCATGCTTTACGTGCTTTCACTGCGAAGGATAGGAAAGCAATGAAGCTGGTTGCACAAAATTTCCCCCCTTCAGAGTATTATCAAACTGAAAACTTGCTTACTTCACTAAGTATTGGCGAGGCGTTAGTTAGCGCGCTTGACGCGAAAGGCCAGCCAACACCCCTTGTACAATGCATGATCCGAGCACCTGAATCCCGTATGGGGGTACTTAATTCCCAGGAAATGAACAACGTTGTGGCAACATCAACCTTGCTACCAAAGTATGGGCAGCGCCTGGAAGAGAGGTCAGCCAAAGAAATTCTGGCTGCGGCAGCCAAAGGTGATGAAAAAGAGCTGCCATCAGCAACAAAAAAACAGTCAAACCCGAAAGAGCCGTCAATGATTGAAGAAATCAGCAAAAACACCCTGTTTCGCCAGGTTATCAGGCAAATTATGCGAGATCTTACCAAAGCCATGTTGTCCGCTTTGGGTATAAAACGGAAGCGCTAGGTTCTGTGCCCTTATCTACTATCTAGGCCCAAAAGCCTTGATTTTCTGCGCTCCGATGCTCACATACTTCTATGTATGCTCCGCTTCGGTGCTCGCCAATCAAGGCTTTTTGACTCAAGCTAGCGATAAGTGCACAGAACCTAATACGCTAATCTGGAATAACAATTAAAGTGATTAAGGTTGTCTCAGTTACAGATGGGCTTATAAATGGCAAATAAATATTCAACATTGCAAAATAATGAGCTATAATGGCGCTAAATTAATGCCTTTTTTTATTTATGCCATCTCAGATAGACCCATTTTTTACCTGTTTCCCCTGCGAGCAATACTGGAAGTTCATTATTGATAAAAACAGGTGGGCATTAAACAACCCACTGATTTTTGATCAGGAAGATTCGCCTGGTTATCTGCAATGGATGAGTCTGGCTTTGTGGACTATGTTGATGACCGTAGAAGAGCCATTGACGACAGATTATATTCAGGGAATACATGATCTTGCCTATCATGATAGAGCAAGTAATACTCGTTTGGTTTATGCTCCTCAAGGTATTTCAGGATTGGTCAAAGGGAGTTTTAACGAAGCGGGTTTTAGCGAGTTAGTCGATAAAATACGTAATCAGGGTATAAGATTATCGATAATTTTTAAAAAAGATCCGGCAGGGAAGAAAACTGAAGAATTTAAGCTCGATCCTTCCAAAACGGATCAACAGCTTTATTCGGAACTTCTTAAAAAGATTGATTCAGTTGAGGCTGGCCTGCAAAGAAACACCAGTATCAGTGATATCCTGGAAGTATCTCAACGTTATATTGACAGGTATAATCAGGAAATCCAGGATGCAGCTCAGGACAACAACAAAAAATTAATTGCAATTGTCCGCTTCATACAAGACATGCACCAGTATCACCCCTTTGTTGACGGCAATGGCAGAACGTTTGTTTTTTTGCTTCTGAATAAATTGCTGCTGCAGAATAATTTATCGCCAGCAATGGTGGCAAGTCCTGGGCGATTTACCGGCTGGTCGCTGGACAGCCTGGTCAATGAGGTGAAAGAGGGACAAAAAACTTTCCAAGCGTTGTGTACAAGCAGTCCTAACCAACAGTCATTGACCGATTATCTCAGCCAAACATTTCATTTAACAGAAGATAATAAGGAAAAAGCCCTTGCGACGGTTAATGTTCAGGCGTTTCTTGATAGAAATCCCTCCAGATTAGTCACTTCTTATTTTTATAGCGAGGAGAAAGACGTCCAGCTTAGTAGGATTCGAGATGAAAATGTAATTAACAGGATAATTAAAGACAATTCCGATATCGAAAAATTATCAAGCGAATGCCAGATGAAAAGCAGGGATCTTTTGCCGCTTTGTGCTCATTTAGCTAATTTCCCAATGGTTAAAAGAATTATCAAAGTGGACAAAGATCAATCAAGGCTCGGGGTGTATAAATCTGCATTTGTAATGGCATACATGATTAGCGGATTAAGGTTTGGTGATTTCAAGCAATCTATTGAAAAATTGAATCTGTCTTCTGATGACATCTATGAATTACTTATCGAGGAAGATAATACAATTTATGAGCTGATCAAGGGAAAAAAAATATCAAATGAAAAAAAACCTTTTTTTAACTACTTGCTCTTTTTCAGAGAAAAGGAGGTTCTTGAGTATTTGATTAAAAAGTTGAGCGTATCCCAACTGAAAGACCTTTTATCCTATGAAACAGAAGCCAGTGTTGTTAATGGTGAGCAATTGTTTAATTGGTATCATCCTGATTTGCTGGAAGATTGCCTTCGTCAAATTGCCAAAGATGATTTAGAGCCGGATAGTAGCTTATCAGGACAGGAACAAGTAACGATTGTAGAGGAAGAGAGTACCCAGTCAGCCTTGGGAAAACCAGACATTCAACAATCCACCAATAAAGGCTTAAAGCGATACGGTATGTATGCCGATAATAAACATTCTTCATCAATGCAGGGGAAAGATTATTCACCTCCCCAAAGAGGGTATTAATAACAGGAACGGGTTTTTAAAATTATTTCCGGGCTAATGCAGGGCATGTCCTCAATTAAAGCCTATTTTTTAGGCATTTACTGCGTATATAAAGCTCATTAAGTTATCTAATTTTTCAGTTTGCATGTCATTCCCGCGCAGGCGGGAATCTATGCCCTTGCGTAACCCCTTACGTTGCTACGGAGGTGGCCCCCCGCCTGCGCGGGGATGACAAAGAGTGCTCATAATTGTATCTTAAATTGAGGACACGCCCTAGCCAGAAATTACTTTGTTGGATACGGTTCTCAAGGGCTTAAGTCCTCCTGCAATAGCGATTTGAGTGTCATGACTAAGCTCTCGGATAAGTACTTGAGTGAGTTATCATCGCTTACCAGGGCTTGGTTATTTTCTATCTCCAGTCCCAGGTAATCATGCTCAGAAAACTGTCTGCGCAGCGCACTGGTAAAACCGTCACTAATGCCACGATAAGGGTAGTTCATTCGTACCCGCAAGGTGCAATGATGATTGAGTTTTGATTGCCATTCTTTGGCTAAAATTCTTTCCGTACTTCTTGCCGGATCATAGAGTAAACCGATATCGGCGTTGCGCATTAGATTATCAATAACGGGGGTAAAGCTGTGGATTGACAGATGCAAAACCTGATAACCCTGGCTGATATGGTTTGCTATCGATTTTTCCACCGCTTTGCGGAAGGGCAAATAATATTGCTGAATGATCTCCTCTTTTACTGCTTTTGGTAATGGCGCGCTAATTTCTGAAAAGCATCGTGGATGAGAGAGGCTGCGGTTACAGTCAATCAACAAACGGGTGGCTTTGGCCTGTATCAACTCGCAGTTAAGAGCTTGGCTTAAATAGCTGGCGATGGCCAATGAGCCAAAGTCTATGCCCCGATGGCTATGCAGCAGTGCTTCCTGATCAACAAAATAGTCCTGATAGACCGGTGGCACGGTGTTTACCCCATGTTCACAGCTTAAGATGAGTCTGGCGGGTTTCATCTTGGATCAAATAACTGATTAGTGTTTAAACAGTAACCTAACTGGCGGTAGAGGCGTAAAAGAGAGGTTGCATCAGGTTCAGCACCACAGGCATTTAAGAGGCGCTCACTTAGGTTGCCCTGGCTTAATATAAATTCCAGTGCCTTCTGGCTGCTATAATCAAGTTCGCTGGCTACTTTTTCAAGCAAACAAGACCAAATATCACGGGCGCTCATGGCACGTTTTGGCAATTGCCACTGGGCAGACAATTCCGCATCATCTATCCAGACATTAAAACCCTCTTTAATTGTTTGATCATAGATAGCCCGCAAACGTTTTGTTTCACAAGGTCTGTCCAAATAATAGGATGAATGACGTTGCCAGTTTTTTAAAATAGCATGGATGGCAAGTGCAATTGCAATGTCAGCCTGCACACATTCCTGGGAATCAAGAATGCGGATTTCAATGGCTTTGCAGTCAAATTTGGGGATAGCCGCCCTTGAATTCAGCCATTCATGCTGGAGGATGCCTTGTGGGTCAAAGGGACTGATGGCCTGATACATGGGAGTGAGGATTTCTTGTTGATACTGGGCTTGCGAGCAGATGAAATCAGGGATGATATCACCGCTGATAAGGGGAATCGATTGCTGATTTTTGCTATAAAAATAAAGGCGAGAATCCTTAAATCCGGTTTTTCGGCCATCCAGGAAAGGGGTGCTCGCTGCCAAGGCAGGCAACAGAGGCAGGAGCAAACGAATCATGCTGTGTAATTGGCAAAATTCTTCGTCATTGGCAAAGGGTAAGTTGACATGCATGCTTTGTAAGTTTGCCCAACCATGACCCTGGCAGTTAAAAATAGCATCATATTGACGATAAATTTCATGGCTGCCATGAGGCCAGCGCTTTGTTTCTGCAAGGGGGTTCATCCAGGGGTGGGCACCTGTTGGCAGCAGTTGCAAATCCTGTTCGGTCAGCCGTGGCTGTAATTGTTCAATCGCTTGCTGGAATTGCTTTGCGATGGGGGCATCAGGGGGTTTGGGACCATTATTTTTTAATTCCAGCACATGCATCACCAGTTCATTGCTGATGGCAATATCGCCTAATTCGACTTCATTGAGCTGTTGGCCTGCCAAGTGTTGCAGGATGAGATCACTCTTGGGTTGTACGTTCAAGTGATGCTTGTCTACAAGCATGTATTCAATTTCAATACCGATCACTGAGAAAAGCGAATAACTAGACATAACCATGTTTCCTGCGAATACGCTGTAAAAACACGCTCATTATCTGTTGGTACAGGGAGTCGCCCAGGATTTTATCCTCGATGCCATAATCAACATTGGGATTATCATTCACTTCAATAATATAGTGTTTATCACCCTGGCTTTTAATGTCGACACCATATAACCCATCACCGATCAAGCGTGTGCATTTCAATGCGGTTTTAATAATACCTTCTGGAACCTCATGGAGCGGGACTGTTTCCGTATCGCCTTCTCTTTTTCCCTTGATGGCCTCCCAGTTATAGATTTGCCAATGGTTTTTTGCCATGAAATAGCGGCAGGCAAAGATGGGTTTATTGTCAAGTACACCAATCCGCCAATCGTATTCTGTGGGGATAAAGGGTTGTATTAATATCAAATCGGAAACTTTAAAGAACTGGTTTAATGATTTCTGCAGATCTTTTTTATTATCGAGTTTGATAACACCATGGGAAAAGGCGCTATCAGGTCTTTTCAAAACACAGGGGAAGTCAACATCCGGCATTTTCTTGTCAAATTTATTAACGAAAATGGTATCCGGCGTAAGGATCTGATGGCTGCGCATCAGTTCTGCCAAATAGACCTTATTGCTGCATTTAATAATCGATTGCGGATCATCAATGACAACCAGGTTTTCTTGCGCAGCCCGTCTTGCCATGCGGTAAGTATAATGATTTACTGCTGTGGTGGCACGAACAAAGAGGGCATCATATTCAGCTAAGGACTTGGCATCACTTTTTTCTATAAAATCAACGTTTAACCCCATAGATTCCCCTGTACTTACAAAGTTATCCAGGGCTTTTTTATTCGATGGGGCGTTCGGTTCTGCAGGATCAATCAATATCGCCAGATCATGAAAACGTTGTTTTTTACGCCATTGATGGAAGCGCTTTTTCGATAAATAGTTTTCTGCCGCTTGGCGCATGAATTCATGGTGGTGGGAAGGAACGTCAGCAAGCGACAGGATCTGTAATTGCTTAATTTGCCATTGCTTTTTTTTCTTCAGGGTAAAGCGTATTAAAGGAAGCGGGAATAAGCCATGGAGTTTTCTTGCCAGATTGGCATGGCATTTGGCCATATTTTGTCCGAAATAAAGACTGAAAATGAACACATCTGTTTTTATATCATGAAGGCTATGCTGAATCTCTTCTTCCACATCCTGGGAAATAAATTTGGAAAGCGCTGTATTGAGTGCATCCTGAATGCTGTGCACCGAGGGGATTGCCTTATGATCACGTGCATGGGCTAGTAATGATACATAGTAGCCTATCGACTGGTGCTCATAAGACTGGCACAGGTTGATCACGCGAATGGATTTACTCTGATAATAATGCTCACTCAACAAATAATCGGATGCCTGGACAATAGTTGCCAGAGGACTTAAAAATTCCAAGCCAGAAGGGTCATCCGTTACAATTAGTGTTTCCATTAGCCCTCTTTAGGTTGAATTATTATAAGGTTCGCATCATAGGTTAAAACTCCAACCATGATGGCATTGATTAAGCGGTTAGAGCTTACTTTGTAATAATTATCGCATGAAATGGGATTTTCTCGATGCGGATCGGCAACGACAATAAGCCTTTTTTTATCATCATAACCGCATAAAACGACAAAATGTCCGCAAGGGGTTCCACGAATGTCATCATAAATTGCTTCCCCATGAATGTAACGTTCGCGGGAACTGCGGTAAAGGTAAGTAGCGCTTAAGCCGGTTAGAATAGGAATATTTTGGGAGAAATACTCCTTAAGTAATTGTACGCTTAAAGTACGAAAACGGACGTCTCCACCCAAAGAAAGGTACTCAATATAGGCTTGGCTTGCTTGAGTAATTGCTTTGGTTTTTTTATATTTCATTTGTGCCGCAAGCTTTACTTTAAGTAAGTTCTGGCAGGCCGTTTTCTGTTCAAGATCAAACCAGGTTGGATCGAACAGGTTAAGGTTATTAATATAAATTGTAACTTTAAAGCCATGAAGTAAGGCATGCTTTCCCAGCATAGGAGCTAATGTGCCTCCCGATAAAGAACGCTCCACACTTTTGACAACCTCAGCCAGATCAAGCTCTAATCCATAGTAGCGATAAATAGCATGCAGACTGGTCGGACCGCAGGTCTCATCATCAGGTTGTGTATGTATTTTCAGATTGATCATATTCGCCTACATACGCTCGAGCAATAAAAGCCTTGTGCAGCTGCTTTATCTTTATTTGTAGGTTATGTGACTCTGGCTTCGGCCACTTATATTTACTTATGCGTTAACGTTAGACTCGGAATGGAGGTTTGTCAATTTCTTCTGTTTTTGCTGGGTGCTATTAAAATGGCGGTTGGTGTTAATAGCAATTTCGCTGGTGCTCCATCTGGGCTTTCAAGGCAAAAATGCAGTTTTAATCTTCCCCGTTTTTACTCGATTGCTGATTAGTGTTTAAGGTCTGTTATACGGCACTTAAGGCCAAAGTACTAGGTTCTGTGTACTTATCTACTATCTTGGCCAAAAAGCCTTGATTTTCTGCGCTCCGATGCTCACATACTTCTATGTATGCTCCGCTTCGGTGCTCGCCAATCAAGGCTTTTTGATTCAAGCTAGCGATAAGCACACAGAACCTAGCAAACGGTTAAGAAAACTAAGAAAAGGTATTAGCAGACCAAATGAAAAAATGATGATGACTGCTGACAGGTAATCAGCGGTCAAGTGATTCTCATTCTTCCCTTTAAGAACCTGCGTCTTATCACTTATAAGGTAGGCAAGAATCAGCAGCCCATAAAAATAAAAGGAATTAAAGAGAATTCGGTCTATTACCGCTCCCATTTTTTCAGCAGCAATATAAACAAGGGGGAAATTGAGGAAAAATAAACTGAGCAACCACAAGAACTTGTTTTGGTTGTTCCCTTTTTTTGTGAAAATGACACTCCAGGTTAATGTGAGGGGAAATATCAGTAAAGAAAAATAATACAACCAGCCAAAAGGACTCATAAGCAGCATCATCACCAAAGTAAAGCATAAGGGTTGATGATTAATGTGGTTAACCTCTTTATTTATTCTTTTCAAATACCACAAGAAAGAAAGTAAAAATAAAATACAATAAATGGCCTGGATAAAAAGCAACACCTGTGATTGATGGCGTCCGTCAATCAGGCGGAATAAGAAACCGTAAATGGAACCATTCCAGCTATCCCCATACCAGATAACTTTGGACATGATGGAAAAATATTGTAAATAAATGGAGGTACCGTATACCCAAAAAGGAATCAGCCACAATAATAAAGCGGTCGCTGACATGATAAAAAATACAGCATAACGCTTTTGAATCAATGCATAGATTAACAGCAAACCTGGAAACAGTTTGGCTGCAATTAGACTCCCCCATATTATCCCGGATAAACCGTTATAATGTTTAAGGTAAAAATGGTAGCCGGTTATGAGTAAGAACAATAATACCGCCCCTAATTGAGCTATTGCAGTATTCATTATCGTGGCAAAGAATGCTAAATAAGCAAGGTATAAATTTAACCTGTTTTGGGCTAGAAAATGAGGTGAAAAACTATACCTGAAACTAATTTCTGCTCCGATTAAGCCTAAAAGAAAAGAAAGTGCCGACCAGCTGATGAGAGCCACATTATAATTGAATTGAAGCAAAGGACTGAACAGCATCAATACAATAGGAGGATTTAAATTAGGGGCAATTTTTTTTGCTGTCGGCAGAAAAGTGGCGATCGAAGCCTGATAAGGGTTTTCTCCATTTATCAGCATTTTGGCAGCAGAATAGAACGAAACAAAATCTATTCCTTGCAGGGAGGTTAAAATCAGGTAGAACAGTAAGCCATAGGTTAGGCCAATAATTAACAGGATAATCAGTTGCCAGCTACGTCGATTCATTATTTGATTATTATTAAGAAAACATCCTCATTTTAGGGATAAATCAAATTGCAAATCAATGGTGAAGCGTAATAATTGGACATGCTATTAGAAATGAAGACAGAGCCTAGATAACTTTTACTGATAATTCAAGGCTAAAGTTGGCGATTTCTTCCGGATTCTCAGGATAATTGATGAGCGCCCTGATTGCTATAGGGCTATTGACACGTTGTCCGGTTTGCTTTGATTCTTCTATCATCGCCCGGACTTGTTCTCCTTGTTCACAAATAAAATAAACATCGGTTTCAGGACGGCGTATAAACTGGGCCTGGAAGGATTTAAATGCAACTGAAACGTTTAGTTTGGCTCGTTCAGCATGATAGAAACTATGTAAGCCGCCTGCCAAATCAGCACCAATAGCCAGGGCACCAAAATACATGGAATTCAAATGATTTTTACTGCGTCTTCGCAAGGGAATTTTTGCCACAATTTCCCTTTCATTGAGTTTGATTAACTTGGGCTTTAAGTGACCAATTAACGGCACCTTAAAATGGCCAAAATAGCAAAGGAAAAACTTAAAACGTGTTAGAGGGCTCATTAAGCCTCCTTGCTGTTAACTTTCAAATTGGAAATAATTTTTTTAACGCCCCGAATAGAACTGACCCGTTTTATGATCGCACTGATAGATTTTTCCTGTTTGAGATTCCCTGACAAGGTAACGGTGCCATTATTGGTGGTAGCATTAATTCCAACCAGAGGAATAGACTCATCATCGAGCACCTTTGCTTTGAGTACAGCCGTTTCCACTTTCGCGGTAATATAAGCGTCGGTGAAGGCGGTATTTACCTGCTTGATTACCAATTCTTCCGTGTCAACTTCCTTTACACCATTAGTCATGCTTGCCAGACGCAGCGCTTCAATAAACGCCTGCTTGTTTTTTACGTGGCCTTTGAGGGTAACAATTCCATTATGCGTGGATACGTATAATTTTAACGGATTAATATTGGGGTTTTTCGTGAATTTGGCGGTTATTTTGGTGGTAATCACCGAGTCGCCTAATTCTTGCTCAATCTCCTTAAGATTACCGTCTGCATGAGCATAGCTGACAATAAAAATAAGCAGGAAACCGACTAACAAACTGAATGATGCCCGCATATTATCTATCTACTGAGAAAACATGAAAAACAGTATAGCATTTTTAGTTTTTATACCAAATGGATTTAAATTATTTTACAGAAAATTGATAATTAAGGTTATCGCTTGTTTTAGGCTAAATAAGGGATGTTATTTAAGCCAAATCAGTTTAATTTTTCACTATATTAATGCTTTGAATAAGATAGGGCGGATTGTTGGCTTTAATAACAATTACGGAAAAACCAAGTGTCATGTTAAGTTCGTGCAAAGCAAAAGATTGATTGATACGCCAGTATTTTATTCCAGAAAAAACGCCTTCATCGCTAATAGTGGCCGGTGTCAGTGGATAGGGGTTCAATGTTAATTTTCTATTTCTTATCTCTTGAATTTCACTGCTAAAGAATCCGCTTAGTGCCTCCCAAGCATTGTTGGTGTAATTTCTGCGAATTGATAATAAATCATTGGCCGTTCGGTCGTATTTAGCGGACAGGGTGGCAAGAAGCACTTGCTGTGTCCAGGCAGTGACTTCGGTATTGTCAGCATGGCTAACATGGGGGGTAACCAGGATGGTTATTAAAATTATCCGCAAGAGTTGAGTTAATTTCATGGTACTGTCCTTATAAGTTGACCCTCAATCCTTGAAGTGCTGATTTATGACCGGAAAACTGGTTCGTCTTTATCAGCAGTACATGTCTATAAAAATGGTATGGGTACTATAGTGATGGAGCGTGTTCTCCAGCTAATAATCATTTGTTTAAAAAGTATAGCAGAGTTATAATCTGGTTTTTTTTGAGTCAAATGGCTATGCAGTATATTAGTATTCGCGGAGCAAAAACGCATAACCTGAAGAATGTTGATATTGAGATTCCTCGTAATCGATTAACAGTGATTACCGGACTTTCCGGTTCAGGAAAATCCTCGTTGGCATTTGATACACTGTATGCAGAGGGTCAGCGTCGTTATGTTGAATCGCTTTCTGCCTATGCCCGCCAATTCCTGTCGATGATGGAGAAACCAGAAGTTGATTCAATTGAAGGTTTATCGCCTGCCATTTCAATTGAGCAAAAAGCAACGTCCCATAATCCGCGCTCAACGGTGGGCACCATTACCGAGATTTATGATTATCTTAGATTGCTATTTGCCCGCGTAGGTGAGCCGCGATGTCCGCGGCATGGGGGCAGTTTGCATGCCCAAACGATTAGCCAGATGGTCGATCAGGTATTGGCGATGCCTGAAGGAAGCAAGGCAATGATCCTTGCTCCGGTAATACGTGAGCGAAAAGGTGAACATGTCCAGCTTTTACAGCAGTTACAGGCGCAGGGTTACGTGCGGGCGCGTATAGATGGCGAGATATATGAACTGGATGCCCCCCCTAAGTTAACCCTAAGACAAAAACATACCATTGAAGTGGTGGTTGATCGCTTCAAAGTACGAAATGACTTAACTCAGCGATTAAGTGAATCATTTGAAAATGCATTGAACCTTGCTGACGGCTTGGCTATCGTTGCGCCAGTTGATGCTGCTGAATTTGAAGAAATGGTATTTTCCTCAAAATTTGCTTGCTCTGAATGTGGTTATAGCCTAAGTGAATTGGAACCGAGGCTTTTTTCTTTTAATAACCCGATGGGGGCTTGCCCTTCCTGTGATGGGTTGGGGGTTAGTCAGTTTTTTGACCCGCAGCGGGTAGTGCATGATCCAACGGCAAGCCTGGCTGATGGGGCTGTTCGTGGTTGGGATAGAAAAACCACTTATTATTACCCCATGCTTGAATCATTGGCGGGTCATTTTGATTTTGATATAGAAACCCCTTTTTGTGATCTTCCGGAAAAGATACAGCAACTCATTCTCTATGGAAGTGGGAAAGAGCTGATTGAATTTAATTACCAACGACCGCACGGGGGCTTTACTTCCAAGACTCATGCATTTGAAGGAATTATTGCCAATATGCAGCGTCGTTATCGTGAGTCCGATTCTTCTCTGGTCAGAGAGGAGTTAGCTAAATACTTATCCTCCCGACCCTGTGATGTCTGTCAGGGTGCCCGCTTGCGGGAAGAAGCCAGATATGTGTTTGTTGATAATAAAAACCTGCCGGAAATTACCGCTTATTCTATTGAAAAGGCCTATGATTTTTTTAAGACCTTACATTTAACGGGTTATCGCGGTGAAATCGCGGAAAAAATAAACAAGGAAATCGTTGAGCGCTTAGGGTTTTTAGTTAATGTAGGTCTGGAATATTTATCCCTGGATCGTAGTGCGGAAACCTTATCAGGGGGGGAGGCACAACGTATTCGTTTGGCGAGCCAAATTGGTTCTGGCCTGGTTGGCGTCATGTATATTCTCGATGAACCGTCCATTGGCCTGCACCAACGTGATAATGAACGATTGCTTAAGACCCTGCTTCATTTGCGTGACTTGGGGAATAGCGTTATTGTGGTGGAGCATGATGAAGATGCTATTCGTGCTGCGGATTTTGTGCTGGATATTGGGCCTGGGGCGGGGGTTCATGGTGGGGAGATTGTTGCCAGTGGTTCCCCTGAAGATATCATGGCCAATAAGGGTTCTCTTACCGGCCAATATCTTGCCGGCATTGAGTCTATTGCGGTTCCCGCAAACCGTTATCCTGTTGATAAAAAAAGAATGCTGCACCTGATTGGAGTTAGTTGCAATAATCTGGACAATGTAAATGTCAGTATTCCTCTGGGGCTTATTACCTGTGTGACCGGGGTTTCCGGATCTGGTAAATCAAGTTTAATTAATGACACCTTATATCCTGTCGCTGCGAATAAACTGAATCGTGCCAGCCTCCTCACTCCAGGAAAAGTTAATGAACTCCAGGGATTAGAGCGTTGCGATAAGGTGATTGATATTGATCAAAGTCCTATTGGCCGAACGCCCCGCTCAAATCCGGCAACCTATACAGGGATATTCACGCCCATCCGCGAGCTGTTTTCGGCGACTCCTGAGGCGCGTGCGCGTGGTTATCAGCCAGGACGGTTTAGTTTTAATGTCCGGGGCGGCCGTTGCGAAGCCTGTCAGGGGGATGGCATGATTAAGGTGGAAATGCATTTTCTGCCTGATATATATGTGGCTTGTGATGTTTGCAAAGGGAAGCGTTATAATCGAGAAACGTTGGAGATTCAATATAAAGGCAAAAACATCCACGAAATTCTGCAAATGACTGTCGAAGATGCGCGAAATTTTTTTGATGCTGTTCCCATCCTGGCAAGAAAATGCCAAACCTTGATTGACGTGGGTTTGTCCTATATCCGCCTGGGACAAAGCGCAACCACCTTATCAGGCGGTGAGGCGCAACGTATCAAGCTTGCCCGTGAACTATCCAGAAGAGACACTGGCAATACCCTATATATTCTTGATGAACCGACTACCGGGTTGCATTTTCATGATATCAAACAGTTACTTAATGTGTTATTTCGTCTGCGTGAGCACGGGAATACCATTATTATCATTGAACATAATCTTGATGTGATTAAAACAGCAGACTGGATTATTGATCTTGGCCCTGAAGGAGGCAGTAAGGGAGGACAAATCATTGTAACTGGAACACCGGAGGAAGTGGCTCATTGCCAATATTCCTATACCGGACAGTTTTTAAAGCCATTGGTTAGCTAGTACCGTTTCCATTTAGTTTTGACAGGTTGTCTTGTGCAAATTGTTCTGTTTCTTGTCATCCCCGCGAAGGCGGGGATCGATGCAGGATATAGCACGGAGCGCCTTAAAAATGGATTGCCGCCTTTGCGGGAATGACAAACAACCTGTCAAAACTAAATGGAAACGGTACTAGTACATTTTAGCAGAGAAAGTAAGGCGCTTTAAAGCGCCTTATTTTCTAAAATTTAGAGTGCTTTCATGAAGCTGGTCAGATCGGCTTTTTCTTGCTCATTTAATTGTAGCTGCATGATAAGATTAAAGAACTCTACCGTATCTTCCAGGGTCAAAAGACGTCCGTCATGTAGATAAGGAGGAGAATCTTTTATCCCTCTTAAGGGGAATGTTTTAATCGACCCATCCCCGATTGCTTTCATATTATTTACCATGACAGGATTAAAGAAGCGTTCTGTTTGCAGGTTGTGCATTAAATTATCAGTATAGTAGGGAGGCACATGGCAAATGGCACATTTTGCCTTGCCAAAAAATAACTCTTCCCCCCTTAGCTCGGCCTCCGAGGCTTTAGTAGGATCCAGTCTGCCGGTAATGTCTAATTTTGGAGCAGGAGGGAAATCAAGTAACTCCTGGAATTCGGCCATAAACTGAACCTGGCTGCCACGCTCAAGAATATTGACCCCTTTTTTGGTGGCTATTACCGGATCCCCATCAAAATAGGCGGCACGTTGCTCAAATTCAGTAAAATCTTCCACATTTTTAAGTGCACGCTGAGATCCAAACAGGCGTTGGATATTCACCCCTCTTAAGGTGGGTGTATCAATCCGATGGCGAATTTCTTGTGGGCGGATATCGCCTACCAGGTGTGTTGCTGCATTGGTGTGACCGTTAGCATGACAATCGAAACAGGCAACGCCACGGCTTGGTGCTTTTGAGCGACGATCATCGGTTTGGTTGAATTGCTGCTGAGGGAATGGGGTTACCAGCAGTCTTAAACCCTCCAGTTGTTTAGGATTAAGAATACCATTGAATAACTCAAAGAAGTTATTAATGGTAACTAGTTTACCTTGTGAAACATCACCAAGGTCAGGACGGGTAGTTAAAAAAATGGCAGCGGGAAATTCGGGTAAGAAATGATCAGGCAAATCAAAATCCAAATCAAATCGGGTCAAATCCCGGTTTTCCTGTTGATTGATTTCATCAATCGCAAATTTTGGAAAAAGCATCCCGCCTTCAGGATGATTGGGGTGCGGCAGAGGTAAGAAACCCTGAGGGTACAGACCTTTTTCTTTGATTTCCTCAGGGGACATTTTACCTAACATCTCCCAGCTCATCCCCGCTGGTAATTTTACCCGCACTCCTTCTTGAATAGGTTTTCCTCTTGACATTTTGGTATCGTTAGAAGGCTTATTGCTCAGGTCATAGCGTTGTTCAAGCAATTCTTTTTGTCGGTTGTTGATGGTTTGCCTTTCTGCACTCATGCGCTCCAGAATAGTTTGAAACGTTTCTTTGATAACGACAGGCATATAACTTGACGGTGGGAGTTCAGTGGCCGCTTGGGCAGCTGGTGAAGCTTCCGTAGCAAGAGCAGAAGAGACGGTACAGGAAAAGACAGCTAACCATAAGGCTTTCTTCAGCATGGTGAAATCCATTTTCTATATATAAAGTTAATTTCATCATAAATAACTTATATTTCCATTTCAATATCTGTTTGCTTTTTACTTTGCTTTAGCGCTATAACTTATGGGAGGTAACAAAAGGAAGAAATAAATGACTACGCTTCTTATTGCAATTTTAATTATTTTGGCTTTGGCTTTTTTTTGGTCTATCGGAATCTTTAACAGCTTAATTGGCCTTATTGAGGCTATCAACAACAATAAAAAGCAAATTGATATCCAACTGGATCGCCGTTTCAAAGTTTTTGAATCATTAATTGAGACAGTAAAAAAGTATATGGACTATGAGAAAACGACCCTGAAAGATGTTGTTGCTTTACGAAATCAGGCACAGGCCGCCAAGGCTGCCGGTGATGAGAACGCTCGTATTGCTGCGGAAAATGGTATTTCGCAAATTGCTTCGGGCTTGAATGTTGTCTTTGAACAATATCCTGATTTGAAGGCTAATACCAATGCACTGCAGCTACAAGAAGAAATTGTGAATACGGAAAACAAGCTGTCTTATGCCAAACAAGCTTACAATGATAGCGTGGAACGCTATTATGCAAAAAAGAAATCATTCTTTGAATCCATGGTCGTAGGGTTTTTTTCAAGTAAACTGGATAAGGAGTTTGCTTACTGGTCGCTTCCTGAAGAGCAGGTCAAGGTACGGGAAGATTATACTGTTAAATTCTGAGCATAATTATGGCTTTATCTGATTACCATGCATCTGTAGGAAATTGGCGCGAGCAGCTTCAGCGTAATGAGCGTAAAACGAGGATGGTGATTGCTATCTTCCTCGCAGTTTATACCGCTGTCGGCTTGTTTGCCGACACGATGATCTTGGAATATCTCCATCCCAGAGCTTCTATCATGGAATGCTTTTGGGCGTTGATTACCCTGCAAGCCATTCCTTATGCCACCCTGATCATGATAGCCGTTGCCATTGTTTCCCTGTTAATTACCTATGCCTTATATGACCGAATCATGTTGCTGGGTACTGAATCACGAGAAATTACCCCAGAAACGGCAAAAAATCTGCAGGAGAAGCAGTTATACAATGTAGTTGAAGAAATGAAGGTTGCTGCTGGTTTGCACTATATGCCAAAAGTTTACTTAATTGAAGCCAATTATATGAATGCTTTTGCCAGCGGCTACAGTGAAAAATCGGCTATGGTCGCTATCACTCGGGGGTTGATGGAAAAGCTTAACCGGGCCGAGCTGCAAGCGGTTATGTCGCATGAATTAAGTCACATTCGTCATCATGACATTAAACTAACATTGATGGTTGCTGTGTTAAGTAATATTTTGTTAATTGTGATTGATATCATGTTTTATTCTCTGATCTACCGTAGTGACAGGCGCCGTGATGATAATCGGCTTTTGATGGTTATTATGTTGCTGCGTTACTTATTACCTTTAATTACCGTAGTGCTTGCACTCTTCTTAAGCCGGACCCGTGAATACATGGCCGATTCGGGGGCAGTTGAATTAATGCGCGACAATGAGCCGATGGCTCGTGCCTTACTTAAGATTGCTGATGACCACCAGCGGAATGCTGAACAATATACTTATGAATATGGCAGGACTGCCCATGAAGAGATCAGGCAGGCATCCTATTTGTTTGATCCTTCCAGTATTGATCCTGTCAAATCCTTCCATAATGCCTTTTCCTCTCATCCAAGTGTTGACGAACGGCTACGTGCTTTGGGATTTAAGCGTAAGAATAAAGCCTCATAGCCTCGTTGAACTATCCTTAAATTACCGGATCTAGGAATTTGAACGAGGAAGAACTAAGCAGGCCACGTTGCCAAGTTAAGGAGATTGACGCCCCGTGGTGGTATCGACCCGGGAGCGCAAAGGTGCCTCAAAAGTATAGCTACCTTGGTCAAGCTACGGTAATTCGCGGCACTAAAACTCCTTAACTTAATGGCAATAGCCTCTCACCAATTAGCAGGTTAACCCGGTTTTGCTCTTTTGCAAATTCTGTTCTTTTTCCTGCTGCTTTAACTCTTTGACCAGTTTGCTAAATGCTCCCTTCTGGAACGTAAAGAGGTAGGCATGATAAGTGTGGTTTTTGGCTTTTTCCCCCGATTTATCATGTTTTGATTCTGTATTATCCCTTCCTTTTTGAGCATTGTTGTTATTTCTTGGCATAAATACTCCCTGGGTTGTTGGTAACAGATCAGATAACTATAACTGGAATGAAATGTCCCAGTTTGCGATAGTTGGCAAAATTGCTCTATTCAAATCTTCCAATCTTTAAATTAACGCACTTATCACAGATAATCCAGCTCATTATTTCGGCTGCGATTTTAAGTGCGGTTTTTCCTTGAAAGTTGTAGCCTCGATGGAGCGCCAGCGAAATCGAGGGGCAGGGGTTTATTATCAAGTCCCGATCCCGGATTTCACTGCGCTCCATCCGGGCATTAATTACCACCAACCGCAGTTTTAATCGCACCCCATTATTTCCTTATCTACTTTAAAAATAACGGGGGATCGGCAGTCTGTTGTTGCTTATATTACAGTTAAGACAATGAGCTAATCCCTTAAGCCAATTCCTTTTCTTAGTAAGACCATGTTAATCCCGGTCAACAGAATAACCATGGCCGAAATGACTGCTAAGGCAACACTTATGTTTACTTCTTGCTGACCTATCATTGCATACCTTAAGGCATTGACCATATAAAGGATAGGGTTTAAATGGGACACCGTTTGCCAAAAGGGGGGGAGCATGTTTGTTGCATAAAACACCCCTCCCAGATAGGTAAGCGGCGCAAGGACAAAGGTTGGAATGATCATGACATCATCAAAATTACGGGCAATCATTGCGTTAATAAAGCCAGCCAGAGAAAAAAGGGCGGATACTAGCAATACAACGAAAAAAGTTAATGGCAGATGATTGAACTGGATTTTGACAAAAAAGCAGGACACCAAAAAGACCAGAATGGCTACAATTAGCCCGCGCAACATTCCACCTAAAATATAACCAAATAGTAATAAACTATCATGCATTGGGCTAACCAGCATTTCTTCAATGCTTTTTTGAAAGCGCACACTGAATAACGAAGTGGAGACATTACTGTAAGCATTGGTAATGACTGACATCATAATAAGGCCGGGGGCTATAAATTGAGGATAACTGACCCCTTGAACTGGGCCTATACGTTCCCCGATGAGGCTGCCAAAAATCAGGAAGTATAAGGCTGTGGTAATTACCGGAGGTAAGAATACCTGACTGGCTATACGGAACATTCTTACTAATTCACGCCTTACCAGCGTATAAAGGGCAATAATTTGTTGTTTAATGGCCATGATTGATGAGATCCAGAAAAAGTTCTTCCAAGCGATTGGTTTTATTTCGCATACTGTGAATGCTAAGTCCGTACTTGCTCAGTTCAGCAAATACCTCATTAAGGGACCATTGATTATCAACCCTTAACTCAAAGGTATTGGCATCAATCAGGGTCGTGATGAAGGGGGGCATTTCTGGTAGTTCTTCAATAGGTTTTTCCACATTAAAAATAAAGGTTTGATGGCGCAGGGTTTTTAAAAGTGCCTTCATTGAGGTATGTTCCACAATCATTCCCTGATTAATAATGGCAATGTTTTTGCAGAGTTGTTCCGCTTCCTCCAGGTAGTGGGTGGTTAAAATAATCGTAGTGCCCTGCTGATTGGTGCGGGTTAAGAAATCCCACATACTGCGACGTATCTCGATATCGACGCCTGCAGTCGGTTCATCGAGGATTAATACTTTAGGCTGATGAATGAGTGCTCGGGCGATCATCAGCCGGCGTTTCATCCCACCGGAAAGATGACGTACGATTGCATGCCGTTTTTCCCATAAGCCGAGTTGTTCCAATAACATTTTTGCTCTTGATTTTGCTTCCTGACGTCTAATCCCATAATAACCGGCCTGGTTGATCAGAATTTGCTCGCAGTTTTCAAAAATATTCAGGTTAAATTCCTGGGGGACTAAGCCTAAGCATGATTTGGCTGATTCGGGATTTTCGTCCAAATCATAACCATGAATACGAATGCTGCCGGAGGTTTTGGTCAGCAGGGTGCTGATTACACCGATGGTTGTTGATTTGCCAGCGCCATTTGCCCCGAGAAGAGCAAAGAAATCCCCGGTATCAACCGTCAGGTCAATGCCTTTCAGAGCCTCAACGCCATTGGTATAGATTTTGCGTAATTGTTTGATTTCCAAGGCGTGCATAATAATTTGTATTTAAAAATTTTTCATTATACACGAGAAATTGGAGTTTTTCGTAAGTCCTGTCAATATTACCTGGTTGTTTCAAACAGCTTAAGTCCGGATGTGCGCTTTCAGGTAAACTCTATGATCTATAAATTGCGTTTATAAATCCTCTACGATGGAATCTGAGTTTAATCAATAAATTAACCGTTCTTTCTGATACAAAAATACAGCCAATAACCCATACAGTTAACTAGCAGGTAAGCAAGCGCCAACGGGATTAAATTATCCACCGATATTTGGGTAGCAATCAGGGTGTAAAGACTAAATGCGATCCAGGTAGAGGCAAATAAAAAGGCATTACTTGATGCAGCCATATCAGGAAAATAGACAAGGCTTTCCCCAACAAAAATAGGGAAAATAATCGCTGCGGCATAAACCATGAAAAAAACAGGAATAAAGGTGGTCACAGCCGAAATAGCGGAGGTTGACGCAATGATAAGTAAAACCGTGCTCATTGCCGTCTGCAGTCCCAGCGCGAACATCATTTTTTTATGGGTGGCAATCTCAAAAAAAAGCCGGTTGGTCACATTACCCATAAACCAGGCGATACCGATGGATAAAGCGATGTAGCCATAGGCTACGGGTGAAAAGCCAAATTTGTTTTGAAAAATAAAAGGACCTAGTACAGTAAACAACGAAGTGTAGCCAAACATCACACTTAATAATAAGGTGATATACATAAATCCTTTGTTGTGAAGGATGAGGGAGTAATTTTGGCTAATTTGCTTTAATGAGAATGCCTTGGTATGTTCAATTGTCTCTTTAGTAAATAAAACAAGTAAAGACAACAAGAATACAATGTAGATTAAGATAAAATAAAAGCTCGCCTGCCAGCCAAAGTAATGTTGGCAATAGCCGCCAATAAAGGGTGCGATGATAGGTGCCAAGGCAAAACTGATGGTTAAATAGTTAAATTTCTTTTTTAATTCATCTCCTTCAAAGCAATCATTTAGTATGGCGCGAGCGGGTACTATCATAAAGGCACAGGCCAGACCTTGGAAAAATCGCGCAATGATAATTAAATTAACGGAGCCGGCAAACAAAATGGCAACAACAGCAACAAATTGCATTATCAGGGAGCTTATAATAAGCCGTTTTCTGCCCAAGGCATCAGAAACAGGACCTGCCAGGTATTGGACCAGTCCCATCGCTAATACATAGGAAGTAATCGTCAGTTGCATTTGACTGTCTGAAACACCAAATTCATTCACCATGCTGGGTAGCGAGGGTAAGTAAATATCAGTGCCCAGTCCACCTAAGGGTACAATAAGGTTAGGCAGGATGGCGTAGTATCGTTTGCTCATTAATGCACTCATTCATCGTTTTGAATGAATTATCCCAATTTCCACATCGAAAAACCAACTTTAGATCATCCTGTTATCTTTCGGACAGATGAATGAGAATATTTAGCGCTCAAGATTAGGGCAATATACAATTATCATCTAATGTGGGATTCTTTATATACTTAAAATTTAAAGGAATTTATCATGCGTTTAGATGAAACATAGATGCAGGTTCTCTTATTCAAGTGCGAAGAGTGATTCTATTGCCAAGATTAATAATTTCATACAACAGGGTGGATATGCTTATGCGTTCTCAAGTCATTTTAATTACCGGCTGCTCCAGTGGCATTGGTCATGATGCTGCATTTTCTTTGGCGCAACGAGGCCACCAGGTGTTTGCTACCTGTCGTAAGGAAGAAGATGTAAAAAGACTGAAAGCTTCAGGCATTGATACAGTGCTCATGAATATGAATGACACAGAGTCTATTCGGTTGGCTTTTCATGAAATAATTGAAAAATCTGCTGGTCGTTTGGATATCCTTATTAACAATGCAGGCTATGGTCAGACAGGGGCGTTAGAAGATGTTTCTCGCGAAGCTTTGCGGTTGCAGTTTGAAACAAATGTTTTCGGATTAATGGATTTGACTCGTCTTGTTATTCCGGTCATGCGTAAACAGGGACATGGAAGAATTATCAACATAAGTTCCATTTTAGGTTTAATCAGCATGCCTTTTCGTGGAGCTTATAATGCGTCGAAATATGCCGTGGAGGGATTGAGTGATACATTGCGCCTGGAGCTGCAACCCTCTGGCATCCAGGTCATTACTATTGAGCCCGGACCCATAGAAAGTCGCTTTAGAGAAAACGCGGTTAATGGTTCCCTTAAGCTGATTAATAGCGAGAACAGTCATTTTAAAGCGCAGTACCAATTAATGTTAGGTGATTTTCAACAGAAAAAGTCAGACTCTGTGTTTACAAGAGGAACTGATGCAGTGATTGCCAAGCTGATCCATGCGATTGAATCAAACAAGCCTAGGGTCAAATATCGGGTTACTTTTCCTGCCCATTTCTTTGCATTTTTAAAGCGGGTGCTGACTGTCAGAATGCTGGACTCTATATTAAGCCGGGTGTCTAAAAAGGAGCTTGGCCAAATAAAGGATTTAAAACACCAATGAATTTCTTCTAAATTCGTTATGGTTATTTAAGCATCCTGCTATTGGTTTTAAGGAAATGACAGGAACCGCTCTGCCGGGATGCAAGGGCTATCAATATATTCGCCGTTTATTTTTAGCACCATGTTTACATTAGCTCGTTGGTAACGTGCCAGCTGTTCGTACTGGGCTTGGTTTATATAAAGCCTTGTATTGCCACAATATACTAATGAATAGGCTGATGGGGAAGGTTTTACCCGGGCTGGGATATCGCATTCCCAGCGGAAACGTGTTAAATCACAATTTGCGAATGCCATACTCAATGGCAAGATGAGCAAAATTGGAGCTATACTCATTTTGTTCATGGTAACCACTCCGTGATATTTTTAACTGTTATCGACTTCTAATAGTAATACTTTAATGCACAGGAGGTGCCCATGAATCCATCGACAAAAGAGTATCTGGATGCATTACGTCAAGGTGATTATTTGCAGGTACTTGATTGGCTGGAGTTTATTGTTAACCATTATTCTGTGTCTGAGGGTGATGCGGACAGTATCCTTCAGCTTGCTATTTTTGAATTAATCCACCATGACTTTGGTCCTGGTGATTTTCACCATATTAAAATCCTGTATGCTCTGCTGGAAGAGCAAGAGCCTCCTTTTGTTGAGCGAGTGGCATATAATGCCACAGTGCTATGCAATGCGGCCATGCAGTATATGGTTTATGATAAACATGATTTACTTGCCTTTTACCGCTCTTCTCGGCAGATGGAATTTTCTGAGATAAGGGAATGGATGCAAAGAGATAATCAGTTGCTCGATATGAACCAAAATAGCGAGGAGCTGATGAAACAATACGATTGTTTAAGTCAGTCCGTCTCAGTAGTGCAAAAAGAAGCCCGGGAGGTAAGGGATAAAATAGTTTATATCCTGAATTGCCGCCAGCTTCTGCAGAGCTATTTAGAGAAATTAGAAATAGCTAAAGGAGAAGAAAAATTAGCAGCTATCCGCTATGGCTTGATAAATTCCTTACACAGTTTCTTTATGGAGAAAACAGTAACGACGGCGGAAGTTATGGAGACTGCTGCTGAATTTATTAGCACCCTGAAAGAAATGGATCCATTTCCATGGGAAAAGGATTATTTGGATAAGTTATTTCCCAGTCGCTTTATCGATAATTCATCTATTCCTCGATTCTTTAAAATGACAAAAAATTTCGAGCACTTTGCAGTGAAGGCAATTGGCAAGTTGTTGGCAGAGAATATCGGGCCAGAGGTGATACCTCCTAATGCTGGCTAGACTTGATAGGGGGTATGGAGGCAAACAGGTGTTTCAACCTTAATACGCTCGTGATGAAGAAGGTGCAGCTTATAATGTAATGCTTCAGCGCGTCCCATATAGCCCCCTTGGTTACTTTTCCCTACGACACGGTGGCAGGGGATGAATAACGTAATGGGATTTTTTTTGCATGCCTGGCCAATGGCTCTTGGGCTGGATTGCAGCAGTCTTGCTAATTCCCCATAAGTTACCGTACGGCCAACAGGTATAACTAGCAAAGCATTCCACACTTGCTGTTGATAGGAAGTACCCTGGGGTTTTAGCGCCAACTGAAATCGATGATGCGGATTGCTAAAATAACAACCAATTTCTTGACGAACAAAAGAAGTCAGGCGGTTAGTCTGATTATTTTGAACCGGGGTTTCACTAAAATTTGCCTGGTAAATATAATGTTCATCGTACGACACTTCAAGCCAACCAGCAGGAGTATTGAATGCAGTGACGATGAACATGCTATTTATGAATTAAACTTCTTTTTTGGTGGTCAGTTTTTCTTTAATACGCGCTGCGCGGCCAGCCAAATCACGGAGGTAGTAGAGCTTGGCACGACGTACATCACCTCGGCGCTTAACAGAGATACTGTCAACTATCGGGCTATAAGTTTGGAAAACCCGCTCAACGCCAACGCCATGAGAAATTTTGCGGACGGTGAAAGCTGAATTCAAACCGCGGTTTCGCTTGGCAATTACTACGCCTTCAAAGGCCTGCAAACGCTCACGTGTGCCTTCCTTTACCTTTACTTGCACTAAAACCGTATCCCCTGGGCTGAAGTCAGGAATGTTTTTGCCTTGCATTTGCTCAGCGTTTAATTGATCAATAATGTTGCTCATTGTCACTCCTCAAATTGGTAATCCTTTCAGAGATTACTAACAATCCCATCCATTGAGAAAATGTGCAGGTTTAGTTTCTCACACATCTCTGGTGGTAGAACAGTTAGATCTAGCAGGAATTACCCTGTTCGCTCTTAAACTCGGTAAGTAGCCGCTTGTCTGCGTCACTTAACTGCATTTTTTTTAATAAATCCGGCCGCTTAAGCCAGGTTCTGCCAAGACTTTGCTTTCTGCGCCAGCGCTCAATATCCCGATGGTTACCACCCAGCAGCACCGATGGAACCTCCAGATCATTAACGGTCGCTGGCCTGGTGTAGTGCGGGTAGTCGAGCAAGCCATTCATAAACGAATCTTGCTCGGCTGATTGCAAACGCCCGAGGCTTCCAGGCAACAAGCGAATAATCGCATCAATGAATACCATGGCTGCCAATTCACCGCCGCTTAAAACAAAATCTCCCAACGACCACTCCTCATCTACATGATGAGTGATGATACGTTCATCTATTCCTTCATATCGTCCTGCTATAAAAAGCAATGACTGCTTTGCACTTGCAATCTGATTTAAATCAGATTGGTTAATTAACTTCCCCTGGGGGCTTAGATAAATAACCTTGCAAGAAGCTGGCATCTGGGTTTTGGCATGATTAATTGCCTGATGTAAAGGCTCATACCGCATCACCATGCCCGGACCGCCGCCATAAGGCTTGTCATCAACCTGACGGTAAGCCCCAAGTCCCCAGTCACGTGGATTCCATAAATCCAGCTTGGCTATGTTTTGCCCGATTGCCCTTCCGATTACTCCATGCTTTAGTACTTCAAACATATCGGGCAACAGGGTTATTATCCCCAAATGTAACATAACTAAAAATCCGTATCCCAATTAACCCTGATCACACCCTGAACAGGATTTATGTCAGTAATAAACTGATCTGGTAAATACGGAATCAAGTGCCGCTTATCGCCTTTTATAACCAAAACATCGTTGGAGCCCGTGGGCATAATGTCCACTACAGTACCCAATGGTGTGTCTTGCTGGTCAATTACTTGCATGCCAATAAGCTCATGCCAGTAATACTCGCCTGGCTTGAGTGAAGGAAGTTGTTTCCGACTAATGGCGATCTCTACATTAGTCAAGGCTGCAACCTCTTCACGCCCATGATAACCTTTAACTTGCGCGAGAATGGCTTTCTCATTTATTTCTACATGCAGCAAATTCAGTGGTTGCCATTGTTTGGCTATGCAAACATGCCAGTCACTATATTTCAGGATATTATCACGAGGTTCAGTAAAAGAATGAATAGTGATAAAGCCTTTAATCCCGTGCGGGCGACCGAAACGACCGACAACAATCCAATCAGTAGCTTTTCCCACTTTATTCTGCGTTAGCGTTCTTTTTATATTCGTTAACTAAGGCGCGAACGCGGTCGGATAATTGAGCACCTACACTTTGCCAATGGGCCAATTTATCCATTTCCAAATGTAAACGAACTTCTTGTCCTCGAGCGATAGGGTTGAAATAGCCAATGCGCTCGATGTAGTTACCATCACGCCGTTTGCGACTGTCAGTAACAACCATGTTATAGAAAGGACGCTTTTTCGCGCCTGCTCTTGATAAACGTATAACTACCATTATGTTCCTCTTCTTAAGAGTGGTTACGTAAAAATGCCGTGTATTGTACGAAAATTAACTCGGCATTGGAAGTGATTAGCAGAATTATTTGCGCTCATCGTCAGGAAATGAGTCTACTCCTGGAAATAGTCCTTTCATACCGGTCATTCCTCCGACTCCGCGCATCATCTGCTTCATGCCACCTGGCTTGGTGAATTTTTTCATCATTTTCTGCATTTGTTCAAATTGTTTGAGCAGGCGGTTGACATCCTGAATCTGGGTTCCTGAGCCCATGGCAATCCGTTTTTTACGTGAGCCAACTATTATTTTAGGAATACGGCGTTCTTTCGGCGTCATCGAGTTAATAATCGCAATGGTTTGATTCATTGCCTTATCATTAATCTGGCTCATCGCTTTTTGGGGCAACTGACCCATGCCGGGGAGTTTACTCATCATGCCTGCTACGCCTCCCATTTTGTTCATCTGCAGGAGCTGTAGCTTGAAATCTTCCAAATCAAACCCTTTGCCTTTCTTAAGTTTTTTAGCCAGCTTTTCACTTGCTTGCTTATCCGCTTTGCGCTCTACTTCTTCAATTAAGGTAAGAATATCCCCCATTCCCAGGATACGTGAGGCAATCCTGTCGGGATAAAAAGGCTCAAGCGCCTCAATTTTCTCTCCGCTACCTAAGAATTTGATGGGTTGGCCGGTAATATGCTTTACCGAAAGGGCAGCACCACCACGGGCATCACCATCTGTTTTGGTCAGGATTACACCGGTTAGAGGTAAGGCATCGTGGAAAGCCTTTGCTGTGTTGGCAGCATCTTGACCTGTCATGCTATCAACAACAAACAGGGTTTCTATTGGATTAATGGCTTTGTGCAAAGCTTTTATTTCTGACATCATGTCAGTATCGATGTGCAAACGTCCGGCAGTATCAAGAATAAGGACGTCCATGTATTGTTTTTTTGCGCTATCCAGGGCCTTTTGGGCAATCGCTAATGGTTGCTCTGTGGCTTCCGCTGGAAAGAAAGCCACATCAATCTGCTCGGCTAATAATTTTAACTGTTCGATGGCTGCAGGCCTGTAGATATCTACACTGGCAAGCATGACTTTCTTGTTTTCCGTTTCTTTAAGATAGCGCGCTAATTTGGCGGTACTGGTCGTTTTACCTGACCCCTGCAGACCGGCCATTAAAAAAACAGCAGGAGGCTGCGTTTTAAAATCCAGTTCAGCGCGTGCATCGCCTAAAACATGAACTAATTCATCGTGCACTATTTTGATTAGCACCTGATCAGGCTTTAAAGCGCCGGCTACTTCCTGGCCTAAGGCTTTTTGCTTGATTTGTTCAATAAACTCTTTTACAACAGGAAATGCTACATCGGCCTCAAGTAACGACAGGCGGACTTCACGCAGCGCCTGCTGCATGTTTTCTTCAGTCAAGCGCCCTTGTCCGCTCAGATTTTTGAAAGCTCGGGTTAAACGTTCAGTTAAATTCTCAAACATGACGAATGCTCTAATAAAAAAGATACTGTAACCGGTTACTATAGCATAATAGTAAGTAAGGTTACTAAACTATTAATGCCTTACCTAGGTTCTGTGAACCAAAATTTTCACAGCTGCAAATGCGGCTAATTGGCACCATGATATCTTTGAATTCGTTAAATAGAGTCAGCTATTCGCCTCATTCAAAGACACCATGGTACTCAATCACCCACATTTTCGCTTTGCGAAAAAATTGGTTCACAGAACCCAGGGCAGAATCATACCATGATGAATATATTATTAAAGCTGCGGATGAAATAATGCCAGTGGTCAGAGAAAAGACTCTCCTGAAATTACCATAATGACAAGTGACTCACTTCATTGTCGGTGAGTCAATATCAGTTTAATATGTGGTGTTTAAGACTTTGAGGAAACCGCAGTGCAGTTTTCGCTATTAACGCTTTCAATCGTCCTCCTTATCCTGATTGTTGTTTCCGCTTTTTTTTCCGGGTCAGAAATTGGCATGATGTCACTGAACCGTTATCGGTTGCGGCATCTGGTAAAAAAGAATAACAAGCAGGCAATTCGAGTGAATCAAATGTTAACTCGCCCCGACAGATTATTGGGGGTCATCTTAATTGGTAACACGTTCGCAAATATTGTGGCTTCCATGGTGGCGACGGTGATTGGCCAGCGCTTATATGGGGATGCAGGGATGGCTATGGCTACGGTATTGCTTACCTTGCTTGTTTTAGTTTTCTCTGAAATGACGCCCAAAACCCTGGCGGCACTACATCCTCAGCAGATTGCTTTTGCTGTCTCATTACCATTAAAAATTATGCAATCAATGATGGCGCCGATTGTCCGGATTATCAGTTGGATAAGCAATTCAATCCTCTATTTATTTGGAGTTTCTGTAGGTAAGGTACAAAGGGAAACGTTATCAGGAGAGGAGTTGCGCTCGGTTGTTCATGAAGCAGGAGGCTTTTTGCCGGTTGAGCATAAAAGCATGCTGATAAGCTTACTGGATTTAGAGCAGGCGACAGTAGAGGATATCATGATCCCCAAGGCGGATATTATTGGTCTTGATCTTGAGCAATCCTGGCATGAATTATTGGAGCAACTGGAGACAGCACAACATACCCGGTTACCTCTTTACAGGGATACTATTGATAATCTTGTCGGTATGGTTCATGTAAGAAGCGTGCTTAACCTGGCTCTTGAAGAGCGTCTGGATATGGATAATTTATTGAAAATTACGGATGCGCCTTACTTTATTCCCGAGGCTACACCATTAAATGTTCAGATTTTGAATTTTCGTAAAATGAAGAAGCGAAGTTGCTTTGTGGTTGATGAATATGGTGATTTGCAAGGTTTGGTCACTATGGAGGATATCCTTGAGGAGATTGTAGGTGAATTTACCACAGATATTGCTGATTTGAGCAGAGATATCATCCAACAGGATGATGGCTCGGTGATAATTGACGCAAGTATTACCCTGCGTCATTTAAAGCGGTTGTTAAACTGGCAGTTGCCTTTATTGGGGCCAAGGACCTTAAGTGGTTTAATAATTGAGCATTTAGGCTATATCCCGCCAGCAGAGTGCTGTGTGCAAATTGAAAATTTTCGTATAGAAGTTCTCAAGGTAGGCGAAAACATGATAAAAACCGTGCGCGTGCTTAAAGTAAAGAAAAATCCCAATGGTTAGAGGCTGTCGTTATGAGATTATCTGGCTGTAAATTGAGGCTGCTTTGATCAAATTTGCGTTTATTTTTGTTAAATAGTCTCATGACAGTGATTAACGCATCAGAAAATAGTCAGCTTATTTTATTAGCTTCTTTAAGGGTCAATACATGGGCGGTAAACAAATAGCCGCCGTTTCGTATTGTTTTAATAAGTGCAGGCTTTTTAGCATCGGTTTCAATTTTTTGTCTTAGCCTGCTAATCTGTACGTCGATTCGTCGATCAAAAGGGGTCAAGTCACTATTTTTAGTGAGTTGTAATAAATATTCACGCCCTAAAACTCGCTGAGGCTGTTGTACAAAGGCGAGCAATAGCTCGTATTCTCCTGCACTTAATTGCAGTTCCTCATGGGTCATGTCATCAAAAACTTGCCTCGAGGCCGGATAAAGGCGCCAATTTGCGAATAAAAGCACTTCTTTTTCCAGTTCGGCATCTTTAGTCGCACGTTGAACCCGCCGGGTTATGGCGCTTAGGCGGGCGTGTAATTCACGGGGATGAAGGGGTTTGACTAGAAAATCATCTGCTCCTGCTTCCAGCATTTGAACACACATATTTTCATCTGCACGATCGGAAATAATTATCAATGGCACGGGGTATCGTTGGTACAGGTTGACTATTATCGATTGGTTGGCCTGGACTAGCGCTCCGTTAATCAGTACGGCAGCCGGTGGCTCTGATTCTGTTCCCAATAATGAAAAATCAGATTGTTGAACAAGGTCATAATCAAAATTAGAAAAATACTCTATGACTTGTCCTTCCACTGGAGCATCGTCAATAATTAACAGGTATTTTCGATGCGATGACATAACTTCCTCTTATCACTATTAACAGATATGGGAATTATACTGTTTATTGTGGATTTTGCGACTGGCTCTGCAACTGGCGATTTCAGAGGATGCAGTTTTCTGAACCATTAAGTTTTTTGCCTAAGTGCCGATGATATAAAAAATATACAGATTTGTTATTTACCATTAAAATGAGAATTAAGCCGTAACATTCAAGCCAACAAGGGCAATTTCCCTAAACATATTGAAACTGTAATGGGATGCTCAGGAGGAAGCATTCAGCTTCAGATAATGCTTGAGGAGGCACCAGGGATGCGGGACATTAAACGGTTTGTTGCCAATTGGTTAACGGATGATGCTTGTTATGATAAAGCATTGCTTAAATATGAAATTAAACAATTAGACAGTCGTTTACAGCGGGTAATGGGTGATGGGAAAAATGCTCGTCTCAAAACGCGGGAGGCAGCACAATTTTGCTCGGAAATGGCTTTAAAATATGAGAGGCTTTTACAAATCCTTAACCCGGATTTTATTGAAGAAGCTGATGTAATTTTGCCTGACAATATTCCCTCACGTTGTTATGTCACAATTCAAACCTTGAAGCAACAGCTGATATTAACGACTTCCTTGGCTGGTGAAATAGAGATAGTTAGTCAGTTGAAACAGCATTATCAATACCTGCAAATTCTACTCAATGGGATGCAGCCACAATTTGTGGAGCTTAATCAACGAGCATTGACCGGTAGATTAAGAGCAATAATAGGAACGTATTCAACTTCCGAGTGGCTGTTGACTGTTGTCGCCTTTGCCAATGAGTCGGCTGAAAATTTAATGACGTCCATGGCGGTTTTAGCCCAATTGAATAACAAAGAGTTGCTGCAATTGGCTGCTTTATTTGAACAAGAGGAAATGGTATCGCTGATTAACAGTATCTTTTTCTATAAGCTAAACCCCCATCAATTGTTTGAACAGGTTTTGCATCCTGAAAAATTGATCTCAGTCAGAACCAGGCTTTCGTTGCTTCACCATTTCATTGAAATGATACATCAGACGGTGCTTCAAGCCTTAAAACAAAGAGGGATTAGCAAAGCCAATGATTATTTGTTTCATGGGGATGAGTTGCCGCAGGGGATTGCTATTAATCCCTCCGGTGAAACAAAGGATATGATTATCCTGGCTTTGAAAGCATGGCGTCCTGTCACATTAAGTACAGGCGGCTTGCTATATAAGAGTAAGGTATATGAGCTATTTCGGGCTTATAAGTTCTGGTTTAATCCGGATTGTTTAATAGATACGGTTATGACGTTACAATTGCAGTTGGCAATGGATGCAGAGGCTATTCAGGAGCATTCTGATTTTCCTCAGCAGATGCAGCATTTGTTTCAGCAACTGTCGACCACAGAGTGTCTTGATCTTTATGGTTATTTTTCCAATAAAGACAGCCGCTATTTGATGCGGACTCTGGCTGCTGTATTAGAGGGACAGGAAATTCCCTCATTGCCGATTCCTGCCAAGGAGCATATGGAGGCCATTGAAGAAGTTTATAAGGCGTTAAATGTTGTGATGGAGGCTGTCCGGGACGAATTAACTAAACGCCATATCATTACCGCACCTTATGCCCGTGATAGTCACAAGCCAGTGGCTCCTGGACGTCGTAACATTAACGCAGTCAGCAGAATCATGTCACTTTATCAGCGGTCAGCTATTAATGAAAACAAAAGAATTGGCCAGTTATTCGATGAGGTCGAGGCTAACTCTTGATTTAGGGTATGTAGCGAGTTCTTCTTTATAAAACTGCTGTAATTGCTTTAGCATAGGCTTAACTGGAGAAGTCTGGGCAAAAGATGAATTCAAATCGTCTGTCCATTTTCCATCACTTAAACGTAAAATAACCGTGAGGTATTCATTGTCATCAGGATAAAGAGCCACAAGCCAATCTTCCTGCAAAATGGCATATAGCTTTAATGCGTCAAGAGCAGGAAGCCTGTCTTCACGTAACTGAAGCTGATTGTTATCAGGGTTAACTCTATAAAATAATTTCCCCAGTATTCTGGCTTGCTCTTTTGAAACAATCTGGTTTGGCAGTTCGCCGCTTTCCAACAGGAAAAATCGCTGTTCTGGCAGCGAGTGGTTACTGATAATGGCATCGAATAGGGAGATACCATCAAAGTTTCTTTTAAGAGAAAGATCTAAAAAAGAATATACAGTTGGTGCGATATCAATCAGGGCTACACGTGTCGTGATGGTTTTTGGGGTAATACCCAGTTGATTGTGTTTAAAGATCTTAAACCCAAGCAAACAATGGAATTGAGAGGGGCTGAGTAAATCAGAACCATGACCCGTGCTGATTTCCAAAGTAGTTGATGTATTGCGGATAAAATAATCTGCCAATTTGTCGGGTGTATCTCCTGTATAATTAGCACGTTTTGTCATACGGGTTCCTGGCTCATAGAGAACCTCCCCATGATCACTGAGTAGAATGACCATGCTATTATTCAGCAACCCAGCCTGATTTAAATTATTCAGGAAAATACCGACCTGGTTGTCTGCTTCCCGAACAGCATTCAAATAGGATTGTTCTTTTGTTTCCACAGAATATTCATCTCGTACCTCAGCAAAAGTGGACGTCGCCCATGCATAAGGCCAGTGGGGAAGAGCGAAGTGGACGGCCATAAACAAGGGTTTTTGAGGGTCCTGTTGTGTTACCGATTTTGCCAGTGCCCGATTAAAGCTCTCTGGGTAGTAAGAGAAATGGCTGGCGCGATTAATATGGTTATATGGAAATAGCCAACGGCTTATCGGTAAATTGATTAAAAAATTGCTTAAAGGAAAATCGTAAAAAGTGCCTAACAAGAGATCATTGACTCCCAGTTTAGGGGCAATAATTTCCTGGAATCCAAACTCTTTATCCATGGGGCTAAATCGTCGTTCGTCGGTGGCAAAAACAGTATGGTAGCCTTTTTGTTGCAAGACCCAGGCAAAGCTCTCCAAATTCTTTATCTGCCCGGGAGGCATCAGATTATATCGAACTCCATGATGAAGCGGATAAAGGCCAGTAAGGATGCTGGTCCAGGCTGCATAAGTGCGCGCCAGAGGGCTGATTGCTTCTGTAAAGTGCACACTCTCGCCTAAAAACCGATAAAGATTGGGGGTGTCTTTTGCATTGATATTCCCAGGACCTATAGAGTCAACACCTATTATTATCAAGTTTGGAGCCTGCAGCTGACTAATGGTTTTAGCTACGGACAGTGATTGATTGCGGAAAGTAAATTCTGTAAGCGTTATCCCTGCTGACAGCAATAAGATGGCTGTCATGGTCAGCGGGTATCGAAAACAGGCTTTCAGCAGGGTATTTAGCGAGAGCAGGATGAGGCTCAGCAAAGAAAAAATCATGATTAACTTGATTAGGCTTAAAGGGATAGGGGGTATAAATATCCGGCTGAAGGTGCTCAAGGGGAAAAAATAACAATTAGTACTTAACAGGGCGGTGACAGAAAGAATGTAAATAGCAAGTTGTTTGCTATCCAGCGTGCATTTCTTGGGATAATAGGCGATCCCCCAAAGCCATAGTGTCTGCAGTAAGGTTAACAGGAGGTAAAGGAGCACCTGGATGACTCCCGCATAAACTAATTCAAGATGAACCCATAAGGGGAGTGGTATCGCTTTAAGAAACAGAAAACTACCGCTTTGGGAAAGGACATAGAGAAACTGCAACACTAGAAAGACAAGATTATACAGGGCAAAATTAATAAAATAATGGCGGAAAGAAAATGTGTTCACGGCTTTGGAATAATTGTACTGTTTAAATGCCAATTATAGACGTAACCATCGATAGTATTGGTATGTTTTAACTGGCTGCGTAAAGGTTCTTTGGCAAACTGTTTAAGGTGAGTGATAATATCTTGTTTTGAGCCGCCAAAATCTTCGTTATACCAATCATAAATTTTGGATACAATCAGTTTTCCTTCTATGACCTGTACACCTCGAAGCGAGTTGATATACTCAGAGGCGACTTCATTAAGTGCAGCTTCAATTGTCTCACCCTGATAAGCTTTTTTTCGGAGGTTGGCAGCACCAATTGAACCATTATTGATTGCATAATGGGTGCGGGGGTCGTTCCATATAGGACGGATAATGCGGTTATTAATTTCATCTAAAGATAACAAAGTACCATTAATCGTAATTAATTTGGCTCCCCAGGGTCCTATGCTGAACAGTCCGGGAGAAATGTTTATCTCTTCAACACTGCCAATAGGATAGTAATCGGCGATAACCTTCACGATGAGTGCATTGTAAAGGTTTAACCAAAAAGCAAGTTGCTCATTACGATTATAAGCATCAATATCGATGCGGCTTAGCCTGTTGATGTAATTTTTAAGTAGCTCATAGTCTGTATCGCTAAGGTTGGCGTAATCAACCAGATTAATCCTTTCCTCGTTGGTAACAATCCGCTTATCAAGAAATAGCTGCCATTCATTATGAGTGATGGTAGCTTTGGACAGCGGGTTATTTGTTTCCCATATGGGCCATAGACTTTTATGAATCGGGGCACTTACGGCATTGTTGACAAAGAGTAAACAGAGAGCAAGAGCAAAGCAGTGAAGCAGAAAGTTTATTTTGTATATAAACCTATACATTGACTGCAGCCCGATTTCTTAGTGCATTACCAATGGTATTACTGTCTAAAAACTCCAGCTCGCCTCCAGAAGGAATACCATGTGCAAGTTGGCTGATATGTATCGGACAACCTTTCAGTAATTCATGGATAAAATGAATGGTTGTCTGGCCTTCAAGTGTAGGACTGAGGGCAAGGATAACTTCTTTTATCTGTTCTTTTTCAACAAGCGCATGGAGCCGTGGCAAGCCGATCTCTTCAGGGCCAAGGCCGTCAAGGGGCGAGATTTTTCCCATTAACACATAGTAGCAGCCATTAAAGACTCCGCTTTGTTCGATAGCCATAACGTCTGCGGGCGTCTCTACAATGCAAAGTGTCTTTAAATCACGTGCAGGGTTTTGACAAAGTCCGCACAGCTCCATCTCTGTATAATTATTGCAACGCTTACAATGTTGAATGGCATGCATTGCTTCTTCCAGACAAGAAGCAAGATGCAAGCCTCGCTGGCGTTGATATTGCAGCAAATGAAACACCATGCGCTGTGCGGATTTTGGACCAATCCCAGGCAGACAACGCAATGCATCTACCAAGCGGGTTAATGCATTCATCAGCTGGCTTATTCCCTATCCTCATCTTCCATGAAGTCAGCAGGAATATTAAGACCGGCAGTTAATTCACTAATCTTTGCTTTAGACGCTTTTTCTACCTTGCGTACTGCATCATTAACTGCAGCAGCTACCAAATCCTCCATCATTTCAACGTCTTCTTCCATTAATGAGGCACTGATTTTTACCTTTGTTACATCATGACGCCCATTCATTTCAATTTCTACCATGCCGCTACCGGAAACACCTTTTACAATAAGCTGGCTTAATTGCTTTTGCGCTTCTTGCATACGTTGTTGCATTTTCTGGGCTTCTTTCATCAGGTTGCCAAGATTTTGATTGATATCCATTTTGACCTCTCTTTAGGACTTATTAGTTTATTATAATTCATCTTTGACAGGGACAATAGAATTTTTGACCAATTCAGCAGAAAATTCTTGTTTTATCTGCTGAAAAACAGCATCGTCCTCTATCGATTGTTCCGCGCCTTGCAAACGCTGGTTTTGCATGATTTGCTTTTGTTGTGCCGGAGACAATTGCACCGGTTCATCGGAGTTTAAAGAAATTTTAATGGCTTCTTTATAATAAGCAGTTAGAGCCTGTTCTATGCGGTTGATTATAGTTGGGGTAAATAAGGATAGATGGCCTTTGGCAACGCGAAAAAAAATGTCTTGTCCTGATTTTTCTATAAGCTCCGTATTTTCAGCCGCATTTAATGCCAGGCCTGAGAGTTTAAGCTGGCTTAATATGTCACTCCATTTTTCTTCTGTTGTGGGTTTGTTCTCGGATGTGGTGACTGCTTCAGAAGCGTTAGACTCCGTTAAAACCTGCTCCAGAAGTGGTTTCGCGGTAAAAGGGGCAGCAGGTGATTCAACTACAGGCAGATCCTGAGTAGTTGATTCTGTATTTAACCTGGTTTCGGATGCTTTTTCATAAGCAAGAACTGGTTTCTCTGCTTTGGGCGCAGGCCTGAAAGTCAGCATACGAAGCAGGACCATTTCAAAACCTATTGGCAGTGTTGGCGCCAAATGCATTTCTTCAGAGCCCTTGATAGCAATTTGATAAAATAACTGAATGTCTTCAGGGGCAAACTGCTTGGCGAGTGCACTTATCTGCGGGTCAGGATTAATTAAAGGATTATCACCTGGAATACTCTGGCTAACTGTAATTTGATGCAGATAATCAGTTAACTGCTCAAGGACATAACGAAAGTGTCCTCCCTCACTTGCAATCTGGCGACTGTAGGAAACCAGCCGAGGCGCATCCAGGGCTGCTAACGCATGGAGTAACTGCATTGCATAATCCTGCTGCGTATAACCTAGAATACTTTTAATTTCCTGGGCGCTTAAATTGTCGTTACAAGTTGCAATTGCTTGATCCAATAAACTTAATGCATCTCGCATGCTGCCTTTTGCGGCTTTTGCTAGTATGTCGATTGCTTCGGGTTCAAAAGGGATATTTTCTTCATTAAGAATAGCCTGTAAATGCTGGCTAATTAATTGTGCAGGCAAATGCTTAAGGGTAAATTGCAGGCAACGTGAGAGCACGGTCACTGGTAACTTTTGCGGGTCGGTTGTTGCTAATAAAAACTTCACATGAGCAGGCGGTTCTTCCAGGGTCTTTAGCAGTGCGTTGAAGCTGTGCTGTGAAAGCATATGTACTTCATCAATCAAGTAGATTTTAAACCGACCATTTGTTGGTGCGTATTGCACATTGTCAAGAAGTTCCCGAGTATCTTCCACGCGTGTTCTTGATGCGCCGTCAATTTCGAGCAAATCAATAAAGCGGCCTTGTTCTATGGCAAGACAGGCATCACATTGAAGGCAAGGATTCGCACTGATCCCTTGCTCACAATTAAGTGCTTTTGCCAAAAGACGGGCGACACTGGTTTTACCCACGCCGCGTGTGCCGGTAAAAAGATAAGCATGATGCAATCGCTGCTGGTTAAGCGAATTGATTAATGCCTTGTTTATATGCTCCTGGCCAACCAGTTGAGAAAAGGTACGTGGTCGCCATTTACGTGCCAGTGCCAAATAGCTCATAGGGCTTCACAAATTGGGTGGCAGCTCTAAGAGCCACACTCCGGCGCCCGAATCAATCGTTACCGCTGCTCCCTTCCGGGCCTGACGGGGTTCACAATCTATCGTCGCGAAGGGACCAATAGAGCCACCATAGTTGAGTTGCGAAGATTAGCAAAAAATAATAAGAAGTACCAGACCTTTAGAATAAATAATGGCGCAGATAATAATTTATCTCCTGTCAAGTACATATTATAGTGGCTCATTTACCAATGATTTTTAGAAAGGAATGACGGCTTTGTGCTATACCTGACTCTATTCACATATAAAGGATAAGCAAGAAAGAGTGATAAATAGGTGATTAAAAAAATTCACAAAAAAACAAAAAAAGTGTTTGACAAGGGAGTTGAGATGAGTAGAATACGCATCACGCCTTCGGGGCGGGTTCATTAAGAAATAGAAGACAAACTGTGTGGGCGCTTT